>SLSE01000168.1 GCA_007130585.1 Syntrophomonadaceae bacterium
CTTAAAATTATTTACCACCCGCCTTTTTCGGGAAGCAAAGCATGCCCTCCTGTTTATGGCCGAAGACGATTTAAAACACAGGGTCCCGCTGAACATGTTCGGCCAGCTGATTACCGGCAAGAAAGGCCCTGAACGTAAAAAGATCAACCTGAAAAGCACCGTTACAGTACACCTGGTTGACTGTGTCCGTCTTTTTGCCCTGCGGGAGGGAATCGGGGAAACTAACAGTTTTGAACGTATTATGAGACTCAGGGAGCGGGGCGTCTTCAGCCCTGACGATGCCGAGTCGCTGGAAACCGCTTACGAAGCCCTGCTTATGTACAGGATAAAAAATGGCATTGAAAGCTTAAAAGCAGGCAAACCGCCGGATAATTACATTAATCCGGATAAACTGACTGCAAGAGAAAAAGCCCGCCTGAAGAAGGCGCTGCAAACCGTCAGCCGCCTGCAAACCCTGACATCTCATGCCTTCCGTGCTCATAAAGCCTGACCCCTGGAAAGGAAAGCTATGGATAAATACTCTTATTACGAACCGGATTATAACCTTCTGAACCGCAGGGCCAGGCGCTGTAAAAACAACGGCAGCAGCTGGCAGGGCAGCGATATCATAGATCGCATTTTATCCAGGGATAAAAATTCAGCGGCGAAAATCTCCGATCCCGAATTGCGGCAGCGGATTTCAGAAACCATTTCAGAAATTAAGCAAAATATTGACTGGACCGAAAATATTTTTAATGCATCCTATGTCGCCTTCGATACGGAGACAACCGGCCTGCGCCCTTACAGGGGAGATGAAATAATTTCCCTGGGAGCGGTTATTATTGAAAATGGCAGGCTGCCTGAGAAGCCCTCATTTTACCGGCTCGTAAATCCGGGGCGTCCCGTCCCGGCCAGGGCGCAAAGTATTACCGGCATATCAGATGATATGCTGCAGGGCAAGCCCGGTATCGGGCCGGTGTTACTGGATTTTTTAAAATTCGCCGGTCCCCGGATCCTCGTTGCCCACAACGCTCCTTTCGACCTGGCCTTTTTAAACAAAATACTGGGAGAATCGATCGGCAGGAGAATCGTAAACCCGGTTATCGATACAGTACTTCTCACTTCAGCTCTTTATTATTCCTATGGGGACTATTCCCTGGAAAACCTGGCCTGCCGCTTAAACTTCAGCCTGGAGGGCCGGCACAATGCCTTAAGCGACGCCCGTATAGCAGGATCGCTGTTTTTAAAACTGCTGCCCGATCTGGAGAAAAAGGGTATCAAAACCCTGCAGCAGTTATCCCTGCTATTTTCGGATTCCGACCCGGCCAGGGGTTATCCCCTGATCTACTAAGGTCACAATGTCCGGCGGGCAAAAGCTAAACCTCCTGTCGCGCGAAAAGATTACCGCTCCAGTTCCTGCCGGGCAAGCTCAAGCTGCTTTTTTACTGCCAGGGGAGCTGTTCCGCCCCGGCTGACGCGGGCTTCCACAACCCTGGCAGGGTCTAACAGCGCCGAGATATCTTCGCCCAGCGCGGTGTGAAAGGTACTGCGCCCATCGCTGCCCAGCTCCCGCAGCCGGATTCCCCCGGCCCGGCAGTGGCCGATCATTTTTCCTACGATATGGTGAGAATCCCTGAAAGGAACACCCCGGCGGACCAGGTAGTCGGCCAGGTCTGTGGCGCAGAGGTAATCATCGTCTACAGCCAGGGCCAGGCGCTCCCGGTTTACTGTCATCTCCCCAAGCATTTCTGCCAGCAGCGGCAGGAGCCCTTTTAAGGTATCCACGGCATCAAACAGGCCTTCCTTGTCTTCCTGCATATCTTTATTGTAAGCCAGGGGCAGGCCCTTCATTACGGTCAGGATGCCAAACAGGCTGCCGTACACCCGGCCCGTCTTACCCCTGATCAACTCGGCCACATCGGGGTTTTTTTTCTGCGGCATCATACTGCTTCCCGTCGTATAGGCATCATCAAGCTCGATAAAACCGAACTCAGCTGAACTCCACATGACCAGCTCTTCACAGAGGCGGCTCAAATGCATGATCAGGATAGATGAGAATGATAAAAATTCAATAATATAATCGCGATCGCTTACGGCATCGATACTGTTTTCATAAAGCTGCGAAAATCCCAGTTTACGGGCAACCATCAGGCGGTCAACAGGAAAACCGGTCCCGGCCAGGGCCCCCGCGCCAAGCGGCATCAAATCAGCGCTTTCCAGCGCTCCCCGGAGGCGTTTCCTGTCACGCTGAAGCATCCAGAAGTAAGTCAGGAAATGGTGGGACAGCAAGACGGGCTGCGCCCTCTGGAGGTGAGTATAGCCGGGTATAATCACATCTTCGTAACGCTCTCCCAATCCTAAAATAACTTCCTGCAGCCCGGCCAACAGGTTGTCGATTTCCTCTATCTCTTCTTTCATATAGAGGTGCATGTCCAGGGCAACCTGGTCGTTTCTGCTGCGGGCCGTGTGCAGTTTACCCCCCGCGGGGCCGATTTTTTCAGTTAAGCGGTTTTCAATGTTCATATGAATATCTTCAAGACCAGGTTCAAAAGGGAATTTGCCGGCGGCAATTTCTTCTTTGATATCATTTAGCCCTTCAATTATTAAAACAGTTTCTTCAGCGCTGATGATCCCTTTTTCCGAAAGCATTTCGACATGGGC
>SLSE01000188.1 GCA_007130585.1 Syntrophomonadaceae bacterium
CCGACCCGAAAGGGCTTCAGGATCAGGATTAAAACTCCGCTTGCAAAGTTGGCGAGACTGCCCTGCAGGGCCATGCCCAGGGCAAAAGCCAGCGCGCCGATTACTGCAATAAATGAAGCCATCGCTATGCCCACAGTGGAAGCAACCGAGATAACCAGGAGCACCTGCAGGGCCAGGGTGACCAGGGTTAACATGAAGGGGCGCAGGGACGGATCCATGCCCACTTTTTCAAACTTGAAAGAGATAAGCTTTGAAAGTTTCCGGATCACAGCCAGGCCGACAATCAGGGCCAGCACGGCAAAGATCAACCGTGTCCCGTAGGTTATAAACAGCTGGAAAAGATCATCAATATTCATCGAAAACCACCTTGCTTTAGATGTTTTATACCTGCTATATATCATATCATAACATTTTTCGGATGTCTTACTCCAGGGCCGCGGGGCGGGCTTTACAGGCTTTTGCCAGCTTATAAAATTTCCCGGTTTTTATGATTTTTTACCTTTTTTAAAAGGATCTTAAAATGTAATAAAGAAGTATATTATATAGGCTAAAGAGATTATATTCTTAAATCTCCGCGGTCAACAACTAATTAAAAAGCGAAAGGAGAGATTGTGATGACTAATCCAGGCTTCTTCAGCGAGCTGTGGTCATGGTTTGTAACCCAGTTTCCTACAATCCTGGGGGCCATAGGAATCCTGGTCATCGGTTGGCTGGTTGCTTTAATCCTGGCCGCGATTGTAAGAGGGATATTCAACCGGACCCAGGCGGGCAGCAAGCTGGCCCGCTGGATACACGGCAAGGAGGAAACTGCCACTATTGAGGTTAACAAGTGGGCCGGAAGAATCGTTTACTACCTGGCCCTGTTCTTTGTCCTGGCTGCCTTTTTCCAGTACCTGGGCCTGACCCTGATTGCCGAGCCCCTGAATGTCTTTTTGTCACAGATATTCGCTTATGCCCCGCGAATTCTCGGGGCGGCAATTTTGCTTCTTCTGGCCTGGTTTGTGGCCACCCTGCTGCGAATGGTACTTTACCGCGTTCTGCAGGCCGCAAAAATTGATGAGCGGTTTGCCGGCACTTTAGAAAAAGAGGAAGTTCAGGAGAGCGAACGCACCTTAGAAGAAGGTGAAGAACAGGAAAAAGAGCACCCGTCGCTGTCCCGCACTTTAAGCGATGTGGTTTACTGGGTTGTGTTCCTGTTTTTCTTCCCGGCCATACTGAGCGCCCTGAACCTGGAGGGATTGATGATCCCGTTCCAGAACATGCTGGAAACCATACTTACCTACCTGCCCAATATTTTCGGGGCCGTGGTTATCCTGCTGGCAGGCTGGTTCGGAGCCAAGATCCTGCAGAGGCTCGTGGCCAACCTGCTTTCGGGAATCGGCCTTGACCGGGTCAGCGAAAAAGCGAATGTATCCTCGGTGCTGGGCACCAGCAAACCTTCAGCGCTGGTCGGTTATATCGTTTATGTCGTGGTAATGGTTTTTGCGATAATCGCGGCTCTCAATGCCCTGGCCCTGGAGGCGATAACCGCCCCGGCCAGCAACATGATTGCCCTGATTCTACAGGCCCTGCCGGCCATTTTTGCGGCCGCCCTGGTCCTGCTGATTGCCCTGCTGATCGGGCGGGTCCTGGCCGGCCTGGTATCAAACCTGCTTTCCACGGCGGGATTCAATGACCTGCTGGTCCGCCTGGGCTTTACCCGCGAAACCCTGGAAGGCCGCAGATCGCCGTCCGAAATTGTTGGCTACCTGGTCCTGGTGGCAATCATGCTGTTCGCCGCCATAGAAGCCTCCGGTTTACTGGGCTTTGTTGTCCTGGCCGACCTGATTGCCCAGCTGACCGTCCTGCTCGGACGGGTAGTGGTATCGGTAGTTATCTTTGGCATCGGCCTCTACCTGGCCGGACTGGCCAGGGAAGTTATCGAGGCCAGCGGGGGAGCGCACGCTGAATTCCTCGGCAAACTGGCCCGCATGGCCATTTTGATCCTGGTCGCTTCCATCGCCCTGCGCCAGCTGGGAGTCGCCGACGAGATAATTATTATCGCCTTCGGCGTTCTGCTCGGAGCCGTCGCCTTAACCGGGGTCATTGCCTTTGGGCTGGGTGGACGCGACCTGGCAGCCAAAGAACTGGGCGACTGGGTTGAAAAACTGAAAAATAAATAGCAAACGCTCTGTAACCTGTAAAACAAACCCCTCCGGAAGCGCGCAAACGCGCGGCCCCGGAGGGGTTTCTTTGTTACGGGCAGTTTGTCGCAGTTATTAACCCGGTTCCCGTAAACGGCGCCTGGCGAGGCTGACCAGGCGCCCGGCGGCTTCAGGCCAGTTGTAGGGAGCCAGACCCCTGTTAATGTCTTCCCGTTTGATCGGCCCGGGGCGGATCAGCAGTTCGCGGATTTTAGCGGCCCATGTTTCAGGTTCGCGGCCGGAAACCAGGCAGCCCAGCGGGCTGCAGTTTTCCGGTGAAAACAATTCGGGCAGGACGCCTGTCGGGCCTGCCGCAACGGGGGTGCCGCAGGCGATCGATTCAAGAGCCACCAGGCCGAAACTCTCATAGTGGGATGGGATTACAGTTACATCGGCGGCGCTGTAATAAACGGGCAGGAGGCCGTGATCTACCAGGCCGGTAAAAA
>SLSE01000037.1 GCA_007130585.1 Syntrophomonadaceae bacterium
ATCCCTCAATATGCCCTGCATCCCGCTCGCTCTCCGCCCGGACGGCGATAACCAGGGGCATTTGTTTGCCGATCCAGGCACGTAGCCCCTGCCCCGGCTCCCGATAACGTAGGAGCACTGGACGATCACGGGGGTGTAAATCTACGCGAAATGCATACAGGTTCCTTTTCTGCCAATTATTGCGGCTCTCTTAATGCTATTATATTGCAAATATCCAACTCTAGAAAGAAAAACGACTGCCCGGGGGCGCACTTATTGCCCGGGCCATCCTGCAGCGCTCTCCCGGAAGAAGACCGGGGTGCAATGCCGGAGTTGTTCCGGCGGCAGCCGGGCTCCACCAGGAACCGGTGTAAAGAAGTTTATAAAAAAGTTCGGCCCAGAGGCAGGAATTTTAGTGCCGTTTCGCGTAAGATACTAATAAGATAGTTTTAGTCTTATTAGTGGGTGATCCAATGCCGGCGCCGCCTGCCTGCGGGATACCCGGGAGCTGAGTTAACTGATGGAGCTTACCAGGCAGTCTGAATATGCAATAAGAACCCTGATTGAGCTGGCCGGCGCGCCGGAGGGGGTTTTTATTCAAAGCAGGGTAATAGCGGAAAAGCACTCCCTTCCCGAAAAGTTCCTGCACAAAACGATCCAGGTTTTAGGAAGGACCGGTTTTGTGGAAACGCGAAGGGGGATGCAGGGCGGAATCAGGCTTGCCGTTCCGGCCGCCTCGCTCACCATCGCCGATATTGTGGTTGCTATTGAAGGCAGGATAGCAATTAACCCCTGCCTGAACGAAAGCTATTACTGCAAGCATAAATCAGCCTGCCGGGTGAACGGTATTCTGCAGCGGGCCCAGGAGGCGATGATTGCCGAGTTAAGCAAAGAGACCCTTGCCGATCTGGCAGGGGAAGAACAAAAGGCAGAAGCTTATACCCGGGGTAACAGCACCTGTCCGGGCATTATGTATTGATATGTCGCTTCTCCCGGCTGCAGGAAGCGGGAGTTAGCGTTTGGACAAGTGGATATAAAACCATACAGGAGGGATTTGCATGTTTTGTAACCAGTGTGAGCAGACGGCGAAAGGAGAAGGTTGTACGGTAAGGGGGGTTTGCGGAAAAAGCCACGAGGTGGCCACCCTGCAGGACCTGCTGGGCCATGCCCTGAAAGGCCTGGGACTGATTGCCCACGAAGCCCGCAGAATAGGGATAATTGACAACAGGGTAAACCGTTTTACCGCCGAAGCGCTATTTTCAACACTGACCAACGTTAACTACGACGAAGAACGTTTTGTCGAATATATCAATGAAGCCGTGGAACTCAGGGAGTCTTTAAAAAAGAAAGTGCGTGAAGCGGGAGGCGATACCGACTTCGGCATAGCTGTCGCGGAACTGCAGCCGGCCGGGGACCTGGAAGCCCTGATTAAGCAGGGTGAAGATCTTGGCCAGCCCTGGAGCAAGGATGCCGACAAGGATATTGTTTCCTTGCAGCAGACGATGTATTTCGGGATAAAAGGGGTTTCAGCCTACACCCACCACGCCGCCATCCTGGGGCGGGAAGACGACGCTATCTACGCTTTCCTTCATGAAGCCCTGGCCGCGCTCAGCGTACCAGAGCTTTCGCTGGATGACTGGCTGACCCTGGTCCTGAGGACAGGGGAAGTAAACTTAAAGGTTATGGAGCTGCTTGATGCCGCCAATACCAGCGTTTACGGGACCCCGGTGCCGACAGAGGTGCCCCTGGGGCACAGGAAAAACAAGTGCATCCTGGTGTCTGGCCACGACCTCTACGATCTGAAAAATATCCTGGAGCAGACCGAGGGCAAGGGGATCGATGTTTATACCCACGGTGAAATGCTGCCCGCCCACGGTTACCCCGAGCTTAATAAGTACGATCATCTTTACGGGAATTTTGGCACGGCCTGGCAGAGGCAGCAGCAGGAATTTCCCACTTTCCCGGGGCCGATTGTAATGACCACCAACTGCCTCCGGGAGCCGAAAGAATCCTATTTTGAAAACATTTACACCCGCGAGGTGGTCGGCTGGCCGGGCGCGACCCACATCGAGGGCAATGATTACAGCGAAGTTATCGACAAAGCCCTTTCCATGCCCGGCTTTGCGGAGGATGAAGATAAGGGCACGGTAACGGTTGGCTTTGCCCACAATGCCGTTATGAGCGTTGCGGATAAAGTTATCGACGCCGTGAAAAGCGGGGCGGTTAAGCATATTTACCTGGTTGGCGGCTGCGACGGGGCAAAAGCCGGCCGCAACTACTATACCGAGTTTGTCGAAAAGACCCCCGATGACACGCTGGTTCTGACTTTAGCCTGCGGCAAGTATCGCTTCTATGATAAGGAGCTGGGCGATATCGGCGGCATTCCCCGCCTGCTCGACATGGGCCAGTGCAACGATGCCTACTCGGCGATCAGGGTGGCCGCAGCGCTGGCGGAGGCTTTTGATACAAAGGTAAATGATCTGCCCCTGTCGCTGATCATATCCTGGTACGAGCAGAAGGCGGTGGCCATCCTGCTCACCCTCCTGCACCTGGGACTTAAAGATATCCGCCTCGGGCCGAGTATGCCGGCCTTCCTTACCCCCAATGTAACCGAAGTGCTGGTCGAGAAGTTCAATATCATGCCGAT
>SLSE01000040.1 GCA_007130585.1 Syntrophomonadaceae bacterium
ATTGACGGCCTCGTTAAACTGCGGCGCGAATATGAAGGCGTAATTATCCTGGAGATTTTTATTGTTCCCGGTATAAACGATACACCGGGGGAATTAACCCTGCTCAAAAAGGCAATCGACGCTATCAAGCCTGACCGGGTCCAGCTCGGAACGCTCGACAGGCCGGGAACTGAAGACTGGGTTGAAGAAGCAGACGAGGCAAAAATGCGGGATGTGGCTGAATACCTGGGCAAAGCTGAATTGATCGGGCAATTCCGCCCCCAAAGAAACAAAGTTTGCCCTGGTAACCCGTACAGCGACCAGATTTTAGAAACCCTGCGCCGCCGGCCCTGCACGATCGCAGATTTACAGCAAATAACCGGACTGCGGCCAGCCGAAATTCAAAAACACATCAGGCAGTTACAGGAGCGGGGCAAAGTAACAGCGGTGCAAAAAGAACGCGGCATATTCTATAAAGCCTGAGCTCCGGCCCGGCAGGAGCCGCCTGCTATGCTGGAGGTCGGAAGTCAGAAGTCAGAGGTTGGAAGGTTCTCAATAAACATTACCGGACAGGTGAACTTTTCCGGGAAAGGTAACCGGGGCTGGGTGAAATAAAAAATACCCCGCGAAGTTTAACAAAACGGGGAAAGAGCCCGGGTATAGACAAATTATTCATATCCCCGGGGAAAAGGCTGCAGTACTGCAAATCAAATACGTTCCGCAAGAGCCGCTTGCCGGTGCCTGCGACGAAGGGGTATTGGATTGCAGTACTGCAGCGCTGCTGCCTGCTATCATCCACCAAGGGCGGCGATAATCTCCCTGCAAAAAGCGGGCAGATCATTAGGAGTCCGGGAGGTAATCACATTACCGTCGCGGACCACTTCTTCATCAACAAACTCCGCCCCGGCGTTAACAAGGTCATCTTTGATCGAATAGAAAGCCGTCACCTTTTTATCCTTCAGCGCCCCGATTGAGGCCAGCATCCAGGGACCGTGGCAGATCGCGGCAACAACTTTGTTCTGTTCGTAAGCTTCTTTCAAAAAGCTAACCAATTCTTTTGAACGGCGCATGTGATCCGGCGAATATCCGCCCGGAACAATCACCGCATCGTATTTTGCGGCATCCGCATCGCCCGCCGCCAGGTCGGCTGTAGCCGGGTAACCGTGCTTGCTCTCATATTTTTTTACCGCGGGGGCGACAACAGTAACCATGGCCCCGGCTTCCAGAAAACGATAGTAGGGGTACCAAAACTCGGGATCCTCGTAAAGCTGCTCCAGTAGAATGGCAACTTTTTTTCCTTCCAAACTCATGATATCAACCTCCTTAAATTGTTTGCCCTTTACCTGGTATCTGCCGGCTCACAACCGCCGGCCCGGGTAAAAAAAACCTTTTAAAACTCTCCCATGTCCAGCCAGTTAAAGCCTATGGCAAACTCCAGCAAAGCCATAATCAGGAATAATATTACCGACACAATAAATATCCCGCCGAACCAGCCCCGCGGCAGCCAACTATCCCGATCCTTCAGCAGGGGTTCTGATCCGGACTGGTGATGCAGTTTGCGCAGGCTGAAATATGCCGCAGCCAGGGCTGCAATAATAATCGGCAGCAGGGAAAGGAAGAATTGCGGTTCAATCTCGGTGGCCGCTTCCTCCTGCCCGGCGATATAAAGATAAGTTGCCGCAATAAAATTATTGAACATGTGATATATGACGCCACCCCACAGCGAACCGGTTTTAATCACCACCACTGCCATGACCATTCCTAAAATAAAAGTGGTAAACAGGTTAAGGAATGTTACATGAAAGAGGGCGAAGAGGAGTGAGCTGAAAACTACAGCCGGCACGAGGCCATGGCTTTCCATGGAAGGCATAATTGCCCCCCTGAATAAAACCTCTTCACAGATTCCGGCAAAAACTGAAATCACCAGCACGAATATTAAGTAGTCCAGGAAAGTTTCAGGCGCTTCCAGGACCTGCACCGGCTCATAGCCAAGCTCCATCAGGCCCGATACCAGGCCGGCTGCAAGGGCCATGTTTAATATCCACATAGCTGCCGCGAGAACCAGGATAGTCGGGATATACCTGGCCTGAAGCGGTTTAAAACGCGAAAAAGTTCTTTTGTCTACCCTGTAACGACGCAGAAACCAGAGGGCAGGCAGGAGAATAATAACCACCTGGGTTATGATCATCCCGATCTCAAAGTGGGCAGCCTGGGCCAGGGACCCGAATATTATCAGCAGAACAAAGACAAACAGGTAAAGCCGCATTGCAGCCTTCAGGCCTGGTTTGCCGTTCTCTTCGGTAAAACCGGTTGCCGGGCCCCTATCATTACCAGCATCGTTCCTGTTGGTCTGGTTTAAACCTGCCATTTATCATCACTCCAGTAGTCTGTTTTCCAGGATCTGGCTGTGCTCAAACCCGTCAATTTGCAAATAGAACTCCGCGGCATCAACCACGGCATCCAGGGGAGCCAGCCCGATCAACTCGCTGCCGATCACGGCGACGCCGTAACGGGCGGCTTCTCTTTTAACCAGTTCAAATACGCGGTGCAGGGGAACCTTTTTGTAATCACAAACATTGATCGTAACCTGGGCTTTCCCGGTCTCCTCAATCATGATTCCGAGAGCCTTAACCGTGGGGAACCCTCC
>SLSE01000161.1 GCA_007130585.1 Syntrophomonadaceae bacterium
ACGGGCAGGGAAGCCGAAACCCTTCTTGAAGAGGTGGGTATTGTTGTTAACAAAAACGTGATTCCTTACGATCCCCGGGGGGCCAATAACCCCAGCGGGATCAGGCTGGGATCGCCAACCCTTACTTCCCGGGGTATGCAGGCTCAGCAAATGAGAGAGGTTGCAGCGCTGATCGGCGAAACAATAGCCATGCACCGCGGAAGCAGCAACCTGGATAAAATCAGGAGCAGGGTAGCTGCTTTATGCCGTGAATTTCCTGCGTATTAAAAATTTGATGATGGGAGCTGAAATGATTTGGAACATGTAACCGTGATTGATCATCCGCTTGTTCAGCATAAACTGAGCCAGTGCCGGCAGGTCGAAACAGCAACCTGGCAGTTTCGCGGGCTGGTGGAAGACATCACCGCCCTGCTTCTTTATGAAGCTGTCCGCGACATTGCGATGACGGAAAAGGATATTGTCACGCCGGTAGGACCCTGTAAGGGCACTTTCATCAACCAGGCAGAACCGGTCTTTGTTGCCGTGCTCAGGGCCGGGCTGGGCATGGTCCCCGGCGCTCTAAAGTTATTCCCCTATGCCAGGGCCGGCCATATCGGCCTGTATCGTGATCATGAGACCCATGTCCCGGTAGAGTATTATAATAACCTGCCCCCCGATATTAATGATGCCGATTGCTATCTGCTGGAGCCCATGCTGGCTACAGGAGGTTCAGCAGTGCATGCGCTCACCCTGCTCAAGCAGGCCGGCGTGCAAAACATCCGGCTGCTTAGCCTGATTGCCGCACCGGAAGGAATCAGGGCAATTACGGAAAGCCATCCCGATGTAAAGATCTACCTGGCTTCAGTGGATGAAAAGTTAAATGAAAATGCCTATATTGTCCCCGGCCTGGGCGATGCCGGCGACCGGCTTTTCGGTACAGCCTGATCGGAAAGAGGTGGACCATTGCGAGCGCGTCCTGACTGGGATCATTACTTTATGCAAATAGCCACGGTGGTCGGTACCCGTTCAACCTGCATGAGAAGGCAGGTGGGGGCACTGCTTGTTCTTAATAAAAGAATTCTTACAACCGGTTACAACGGCACCCCCAGCGGCTTAAGCCACTGCCGGGAAGTTGGCTGCCTCAGGGAACAGCTGCAGGTGCCCTCCGGCGAGAGACATGAGCTCTGCCGCGGGCTGCACGCTGAACAGAATGCCATTATCCAGGCCGCAATACACGGAGTGGCCATTAAAGATGCCGTGCTGTACTGCACCCATTACCCCTGTGCGGTATGTGCCAAAATGCTGGTTAATGCGGGTATAAGTTCAATTATCCTGGATACCAATTATCCTGATGATCTGGCGAAAGAAATATTTGCCGAAGCTGGAATCAAAGTAGGTTTTATAGTATAATATTTGCTGTCTGTTGAGTACTCAATATTTAAATTGTCTGAAACATCATGCAACAGTACGGTCTGATTATTTTAAAACCTGTTAAGGGTTTGTTGGCGGTAAATAATACAGGTGGTGATCTTCATTGACGGTAGAGCTGGTCAGGGCGATAAAGGATGCTGAAAACGAGGCTGAATCGATTGTCCGGGATGCCCGGCAAAAGGCGCGCCAGGAACAGAAAGAAGCCGAATCCAAAGCCGAGCAGATAATCCGGGAAACAGCTGCCGAAGCCGAGGAAAAAGCGAAAGAGCTTATTAAAAAAGCTGAAGATGAAGCCAGGTCCGAAGCCGAACCGCTTACGGAAAAAAAGCGGGAAGAGATTAAGCAGTTGAAAAAAGATGCTTCCGGGCGATTGGCGGAGGCCATTGAGCTGCTGACAGACAAGGTTGTGAAATCCGATGCCGATCATTGACATGCGGAAGGTTTATCTCCTTGGTCACCGGCAGGAAAGGGAGAAAACATTCAACCTCCTGCAGGGTCTCGGCACGGTGCAGATGCTTGACGTTAAGTCTGGCGCAGGGTGGGAAGAATTCCAATCCTATCTTGAGCCTGATCGGCCCCCTGAAATTGTATCGCAGGTTGATTCCAGGCGCAGCGATATTCGTTACTGCCTCGATTTTTTCCAGCGCTACTTCCCGGTCAAGAAAAGCTTTATCGAACAATTTACCGGTGCCAGGCTGGTTATAAGCCCCGATCAGTTTGCCGATTATGTTGACTCGCTGGATCAGGCAGATGAAGTTTATGATGCCTGCCGCCGGATTGAAGACAGGCTGGCCCGTTTGCGCAATGAGGATACGCAGGCCCACAACTTAATTGCGGAGCTTGAACCCTGGAAAAACCTTGATCTGCCCCTGGAAGAAGTAAGCGGCGGCAGCTATATATCAATGGGTCTTTATACCATTCCGCTTGACAACTATCCCGCCCTGATTGATGAGCTTTCCGATAAAATATCGATCTATTACCTCGAGGAAATATCCTCCGACAACGAGTTTGCCTACTTCTACTTTGCCGGTCTGAATGAAGACCGCCAGGAATTTGCCGATCTATTCAAGGCAAAGACCGTTTCAAAGGTTACCTTTCCCGATCTTACCGGAACTGCGGCGGAGAATATTGATTTGCTGCAGGCAAAAACCGAAGAACTGCAGCAGGAAAGGGCTGACGTCCTGGGCGAAATTGAAAAACTTCTTGAGCAGCGTCCGATCTTAATGGCCTGCTTTGATTATTTGGACAATGAATTTAAGAAGCACGACGCTGTCTCGAACCTGGCCCGGACTGAAAACAGCTTTCTGCTTGAAGGATGGGTACCCGAGCCGGTTGTCGGCGACCTGGAAAAGGCAGTGAACGAGAAAACCGAGACGGCGGTCATGGTTTCACGGGAACCGGAACCGGAAGAAAAAGTACCTGTCCTGCTGCACAATAAGGGACCGGTCGATGCCTATGAAGTGGTCACCAAGCTTTTCAGCACGCCTAAGAGATCGGAAATAGACCCGACACCGCACCTGGCTCCGTTTTTCTTCCTGTTTTTCGGAATTTGCCTGGGCGATGCCGGCTACGGAATTATACTGGCCCTGTTATCTGTATATATGTCCCGCAAACTGAGGGTTGGAGACAGCGGGAAGCAGCTTCTGAAGTTGATCCTCCTCGGCGGTTTATCATCCCTGGTCTTTGGAATCCTCTTCGGAGGCTATTTTGGGGATTTAATCGCAATTCCGCCCCTCTGGTTTGATCCCCTCGAAGAACCGATGCAAATGCTGTTTTACTGTTTCGGCATCGGCCTGGTTCAGATTTATTTCGGGATGGGTGTTCAGGCATACCGTAATATAAAATCCGGGCAGCCGTTAAGCGCCCTGTACGACCAGGGTTTCTGGTTTATTTTCCTTAACGGATTAATTTTGATGATCCTTCCCGAGTTCCAGGCGGTTGGCCAGTGGATCGCCATTGGCGGGGGAGCCGGGTTAATCCTGACCCAGGGTCGCAGTCAATCAGGCATTATCAAGAAATTTTTCAGCGGCCTGCTCAGCCTGTATAACATAACCGGCTACCTGAGCGATGTCCTGTCCTATTCGCGTCTCCTGGCCCTGGGACTGGCTACGGCCGTTATAGCAACAGCGATTAATTCAATGGGTGATATGGTTGGCGGCGGCATTGTCGGTGCTGTCGGCATGACGCTAATCCTGCTGGGCGGACACCTCTTTAACATAATTATCAGCACTTTAAGCGGCTATGTCCATACCAGCCGTTTGCAATACGTGGAGTTTTTCAGTAAATTTTTTGAAGGCGGCGGAGAGCCTTTTAAACCGTTTGGGAAAACTTCCAGTTATGTTGATGTTATGGAAGCTGAAGAAGGATAGAGAGGGAATCTGCTTTTGGATATTCCAGCGGTCGTTTGACGGCTGCTGTACTTTAATAATTGAATAATTTTTTGAACAGAAAAGGGAGGACTTAAAATGACAGGAACTGAAATAGCGCTTATTGGGGCGGCTTTAGCCGTTGGCCTGGCCGGTATCGGCTCTGCGATCGGTGTGGGAATTGTCGGTCAGAGCGCAGCCGGCCTGGTAACCGAGGATCCTGATAAATTCGGCCAGACCCTGCTCTTACAGGCGCTGCCCGGGACCCAGGGCATTTACGGTCTGCTGGCCGGCTTTATCATAATGCAGGAAGTCGGTATCATCGGTGAGCAGATGCTTGAACTGACGGTGCCCCAGGGTTATGCTTTCTTAATGGCTGCTATACCCATTGCCATTGTCGGCCTGGTTTCCGGTATCTACCAGGGCCGGGTTTCCGCTTCCGCGGTTGGCCTGGTGGCCAAGCGCCCCGAAGAGCTCGGTAAAGGTATTGTTTACGCGGTAATGGTTGAAACTTATGCAGTGCTCGCCCTGCTGGCCACAATCATGCTGCTCTTTGGTATAGACGTTTAAAGATATACCTGCACAAAGGAGTGAATAGCGTGAAAGAAGGAGCGGAAAGGATTACTAAACGTATCCTGGAAGATGCACATGCCGCAGCCGAAAAAATCAGGGAAGAATCTGCCGAAAAAGCCGCCTCTGCAGAGTCCGAGGCCAGGCAAAAAGCAGAACGCAGGCAGGAAACCATTCTTGAGCAGGGCCGCAAGGATGCCGAAGAACAGAAGCGGCGCATTATCGGCGTAGCCGAGCTGGAAGCGCGCAAAGAACTGCTCTCGGCAAAGCAGGAGATGATCGGCGAAGCTTTTCAAAAATCCCTGGAGCAGTTGACCGGGCAGGATGACCGGGACTACCTTTCCGTTATCCGTGAAATGCTTCTGAACTTTGTTGAAACCGGGACGGAGACCGTGATTTTTTCCGAGCGGGATTTAAAAAGAATTTCCGATGATTTCTGGAAGGAAATTAATAATGAAGTTTCCGGCAAGGATAAACAAGGAGACCTGAAACTGTCAGAGGAAACCAGGAATATTAAAGGCGGTTTTATTCTTCAGTCGGATGGAGTGGAAGTTAACTGCTCCTTCGAAGCCCTGCTGGAAATGAAAAGGGATGAACTGGAGCCTGAATTGGCGGCAATCCTTTTTAAATAAAAGCGCGGCTTTCCTCAGGAAAGGAGAGCAAAAAGCAAATGTTAGTTGACGATACAATCTATGCCTATTCAGTGGGGCGGATCCGTTCCCTGGAAACGCGATTGCTTGAACAGGGCCGTTACGATCGGATGATCGATACCTCCTCCGGCGAAGAAGCTTTAAAAGTGCTTGCCGAAACAGATTATGCAGCGGCAGTGGCCGAGCTGGCAGGGGTTCATGATTTTGAGCAAATGCTGGGTGCAGAACTAAAAAATACTTTCGATCTTGTAATCGGAATCAGCCCCCGGCCCGAATTAATATCCATCCTGGCCCTGCGCTACGATGTGCACAACCTTAAGGTCCTGTTCAAGGCAAAATATCTCGGTGTTAAAAGCGACCTCCTGATTCCGGTCGGGACTGTGGAGCTGGCCGGCCTTGAGTATGCAGTTAACGAAGATGACTACCGCGACCTGCCGGAAAAACTGCGGCACGCCGCGGAGGCGATCGTGGAAGACTTCACGGTTAACCGCGACCCCCAGGTAATAGATTTAACGCTGGACCGGGTCCTTTATGATCAGCTTATATCATCAGCCAGGGATAAGGGTTCTGCATTTCTTGAGGGCCTGTTTGCCCGGCAGATCGACCTGATCAACCTGAAGTCCCTGGTCCGGGTTAAAAGGATGGGCCTGGACCGGGAATTCATAAAGAAAGTCCTGCTTCCGCACGGCCTGCTGGCCACCGACCGTTTGATCAGCCTGATTGATGAGCAGCTGGAATCAATGATCACCGCTTTTTCTATGAGCGAGTATGCCGGGCTTGTTGAGGAAGGTGTGCGGGACTGGTTGGAAAAAGGAACCGCCTCGCGCCTGGAAAAGCTTTCTGACGATTACATTACAAACTATCTCGGGCAGGGCAAGTGGAAAGCCTTCGGCCCGGAGCCCCTGGTTGGCTTCCTGTGGGCCAGGGAAATCGAGATTAAAAATATTCGTCTGATTTTGGTTGGCAAAATCAATAAACTGCCTGCCGGGGCGATCAGGGAGCGAATACGTAATGCCTACATATAAAATAGCTGTCATAGGCGATAAAGACTCAATACTGGGTTTTAGAACTATCGGAGTGGATACTTTCCCGGTTACCGGCAGTGAAGCTGCCCTGAGCGCCCTGAAAAAGCTGGTGGCAGAGGAATACGGAGTAATATTTATTACCGAAGAGCTGGCGGCAGAGCTGGAAGAAATTATTGCGGATCTTAACAAACGCTACCTGCCGGCTGTTGTCCTGATTCCGAACAGCCAGGGAACTCTTGGGATTGGTATCCGGCAGATCAAAAATAATGTAGAAAAGGCGATCGGCGCAGATATTCTTTTCAGGAAAGAAGGTTGATAACTTGGAAGAAGGCAGGATTACCAAAGTTTCCGGCCCCCTCGTCGTAGCAGATAACATGGGAGATGCCCGGATGTATGATATGGTCAAGGTTAGTGAAGCCCGCCTGATGGGCGAAATTATCGAGCTTCACGGTGACCGGGCATCCATACAGGTCTACGAGGAAACCGGCGGCCTCGGCCCCGGCGAGCCTGTTTATTCTACCGGGGATCCCCTCAGCGTGGAATTGGGCCCCGGTTTGATCGAAGCGATCTTTGACGGTGTTCAGCGCCCGCTGGACAAGATCAGGGATCAGGTTGGCGATTACATTACCCGCGGGGTTGAAATTAGCCCCCTGGACCGCGAGCGCAAGTGGGACTTTAAAGCCTCGGTAAAAGAAGGCGATAAGGTTGAGCCCGGCGATATTATCGGCACCGTGCAGGAAACCACGCTCGTGGAACACCGGATCATGGTTCCTCCTGATTTCGGGGCAGGGACAATTAAAGAAATTAAAAACGGGGAAGCAACAGTTACCGATGTGGTCGCCCGGATTGAAACTGAAAACGGCGTATCCGATGTAACCATGATGCAGCGCTGGCCAATCCGGAGAGGGCGCCCTTACCGTGAAAAAATGGGTCCCCATATCCCGATGATTACCGGACAGAGGATTATCGACACATTCTTCCCGGTGGCCAAGGGCGGGACTGCCTGTATCCCCGGCCCCTTCGGAAGCGGCAAGACCGTTACCCAGCACCAGCTGGCAAAATGGGCCGACGCGGAAATCGTTGTATATATCGGATGTGGCGAGAGGGGAAACGAGATGACCGACGTTCTCCTCGAATTCCCGGAATTAAAGGACCCCAAGTCAGGAGAACCGCTGATGAAGCGGACGGTCCTGATTGCCAATACATCGAATATGCCGGTGGCAGCCCGCGAAGCTTCCATTTATACAGGAATTACTATCGCCGAGTATTTCCGCGATATGGGCTACAGTGTTGCCCTGATGGCAGACTCAACTTCCCGCTGGGCTGAAGCTTTGCGCGAGATGTCCGGTCGCCTCGAGGAGATGCCCGGCGAAGAAGGATACCCCGCTTATCTCGGTTCGCGCCTGGCCGACTTTTACGAACGCTCGGGACGGACAATCTGTCTCGGCGGAGAAGACAGGGAAGGCGCCCTGACCCTGGTCGGAGCTGTATCGCCTCCCGGCGGAGACCTTTCGGAACCAGTTTCCCAGGCCACCCTGCGTATCGTCAAGGTGTTCTGGGGCCTGGATGCTACCCTGGCGTACCGCCGCCACTTCCCGGCTATTAACTGGCTGCTCAGCTACTCGCTGTACCTGGATAACGTTGCCGCCTATTTCCGCGATACGATCGGCGAGCAGTGGAACGATATGCGCCGCGAAGCGATGCGGATTTTGCAGGAAGAATCAGAACTGGAAGAAATCGTCCGCCTGGTCGGGGTTGATGCCCTGTCAGCGCGGGAAAGGCTGACCCTGGAAACAGCCAAATCATTGCGGGAGGATTTTCTGCACCAGAACGCTATGCACGAAATTGATACCTACAGTTCTTTGAAAAAGCAGTTCAGCATGCTTGAGATGATCCTGGTTTTCCATCACGAAGCATCCGCTGTTATAGACAAGGGAGATATTGATTTAGACCTGGAAGCGATGTTTTCCCTGTCGGTCAGGGAGAAAATAGCGCGGGCCAGGTACGTCCCTGAAGAAGAACTCGACGAGCTGGAAGGTATCAAAAGCGAAATTAAAGAGCAGATAGCCTCATTAGCCGGTGAAGGAGGAGATGAGGATGCTTAAAGAATACAAAACAATTGTTGATGTTGCCGGTCCTTTAATGCTGGTCGAGAAAGTGGAGGGCATCAAGTACGGAGAGCTGACAGAAATCGAAATGCCGGGCGGCGAAATTCGCCGCGGCCAGGTCCTGGAAGTAGACGGTGACCGCGCCCTGGTCCAGGTTTTTGAAGGATCAACCGGCATTAACATCGGCACAGCCAGGGTCCGTTTCCTGGGCAAGTCAATTGAACTGCCCGTTTCCATGGATCTTCTCGGGCGTGTTTTCAGCGGCCTCGGGCAGCCCCGAGACCAGGGCCCGCGGATTATACCCGACAAAAGGCTGGATATTAACGGGTTCCCGATTAACCCCTATGCCCGTGACTACCCTTCCGAGTTCATTCAAACCGGTGTCTCGGCCATTGACGGCATGAATACCATGGTCCGGGGACAGAAACTGCCAATTTTCTCCAGTTCCGGGCTTCCGCACTCTCAGCTGGCGGCCCAGGTAGCGCGCCAGGCCAAGGTGCTCGGTACCGAGTCTAAATTTGCGGTAGTTTTTGGCGCTATGGGCATCACATTTGAGGAAGCGGACTTCTTCATCAGTGATTTTCGCAAAACAGGAGCTATTGAACGGTCAATCCTGTTTATCAACCTGGCTGACGACCCTGCCATCGAGCGGATCGCCACACCCCGGATGGCCCTTACAGCAGCAGAATACCTGGCTTACGAGCAGGATATGCATGTCCTGGTTATCCTCACCGATATGACAAACTATGCCGAAGCGCTGCGTGAAATTTCTGCTGCCCGGAAAGAAGTTCCCGGCCGCCGCGGCTATCCCGGTTACCTTTATACGGACCTCTCGAGTATTTATGAAAGGGCCGGCCGGATCCAGGGCCGCGATGGTTCCATTACCCAGCTGCCCATCCTGAGCATGCCTGAAAATGATAAGACCCACCCCATCCCGGACCTGACCGGTTACATTACCGAGGGCCAGATTATTTTGAGCCAGGAACTGCACCGCAAGGGGATGTACCCGCCAATCGACGTTCTTCCGTCACTGTCCAGGCTTAAAGACAAGGGAATCGGGGCTGAACAGACCAGGGAAGATCATGCTGATACGATGAACCAGCTTTATGCTGCCTATGCCCGGGGCAAGGAAGCCAAGGAACTGGCTGCTATTCTCGGGGAAGCCGCGCTTTCCGAAGCCGATAAAAAGTTTTCCCGTTTTGCAGATGAGTTCGAGAGCCGCTATGTATCGCAGGGCGAAGAAGAAGACCGCACGGTAGAGGAAACTCTTGATCTCGGGTGGGAACTCCTGGCGCTTCTACCCCGTGTTGAGTTAAAGAGGGTTCGTGACGAATTTCTTGAAAAGTACCTTCCCGAGCGGAAGGAGGACTAAGCAATGGAAATCCGGGTTAACCCTACCCGCATGGAGCTCAACCGCCTGAAAAAAAGGTTGACCATGGCCCAGCGGGGCCATAAACTGCTTAAAGACAAAAGAGATGAATTGATTCGCCAGTTCATGATCCTGGTCAGAAAAAACAAGGATCTCCGCGAGGATGTCGAGCAGGACCTGACCGACGCATTTGCCAAGTTTCTTTTGGCCAGGGCGGTAATGCCCGCTGAAATTCTCGAGGAAGCCCTGATGTATCCGACCAAGACCCTGAACCTGGAAATCAGCAAGCAAAATATAATGAGCGTTTATACCCCGAAATTTAACTGGGCGGAAGAAGATACGGGCCGGAGTGAGGAAAGCAGCATTTATCCCTACGGCTTTGCTGATACTTCTGCCGAGCTTGACACTTCGATTGAAACCCTGTCCGGTGTCCTGACCAAGCTGATGGAACTGGCCGAGGTGGAAAAGTCGGTCCAGCTGCTGGCCGAAGAAATAGAAAAGACCCGGCGCCGGGTTAATGCCCTTGAGTACGTTATGATCCCCAGGCTTGAGGAAACGATCAAGTATATTACAATGAAACTTGACGAGAGCGAGCGCGGCGCCCTGACCCGCCTGATGAAGATTAAAGATGTGGTCCGGGCCAAGATGTAAGTTCCGGACCGGGAAGTGTAACCCGGCCTTTCTAACTGGAAAATGTTCTGGTGCAGGCCTGGAAAGGGGTGTGAAGGGCAGCAGCCAGGTAGGACGGGTTTCAGCGGGATTAGGGTAAAGCCTGTGTTCACCAGGACGGCCCGGTGAAACGCGTGATTTGTGGCACCGGCAGAAAATCCGGTTACTCTTTTCGAAGCAGTGTTGCCGGCGGACATTACCTGCTCCCTGCCGGCAGGTGGCCCAACCGCCCCGGTTCTGCCGCATTCCGGCCATGCCCGGTTGACCAGGAAATTAC
>SLSE01000009.1 GCA_007130585.1 Syntrophomonadaceae bacterium
AAACCGCCTGCGCAGCACAGCAGGCGGTTTATTTACTGTTTCAGGTATTATTGTCACGCTCCCTGAAACCTTCAGCCAGCTTGAGGACCAGTTCGTTAAGAAAGGCGGCAAAGGCTTCTTCATCGTTCATAACGAGATATTTATGTTCTTCAATCATCTGCCTGGCTTCCAGTAAATTATTATCGGCTGCCCCCTCATCTTCCAGGATATCAATCAGTCTGCTTGAGGCATCTACCAGTCGAAAAGGACCGTATAAATGTGGTTCGCCGACCAGGTTACAGGCGCTGGATGCCATGTAACAGATGAGCTTATGGGAATTTTCTCTCAAATTATTTTTGATCATTAACGACACTCCCTTTAAAGCTTTCCCGGTGATAGATTCCGTTTAATTCCGGCCTTACTCCCCTGGGCTGATCGCCGGCCGGGTAACCCAGGGCGATCAGCAGTTCCGGTACGATATGGTCCGGAAGCCCCAGCAGCTTGCCGATGGCCGGGGCATGAAATGAGCGGATTACACATGCCCCCAGTTCAAGAGCATGAGCAGCGAGCAGCATATTCTGGGCGGCCATGGCAACATCCAGAATTGAGTAAACATCGCCATTGGTACTGGCTTTTTTCCTGGCTCTATCCTTGTCTGCACAGAGGATCATGATAGCCGCCGGTTTGCCAAACATCCCGGGGGACAATGATTTTATCATTTCTATTTTATCCCTGTTTTTAACCGATAAAAAGTAACGCGGGTTAATGTTTCCCGCACTGGGCGCCCAGTGGGCCATTTCCGTAAGTTTCAGCAAAAATTCATCACTTATTTCCCTTTCACCGTAACTCCTAATGCTGCGCCTGCCTTTTATCGCATCAAAAAGCTCCATTTTACTCACTTCCATTTCAATGATAATTTGTCTGGCAGTACATTCCTGCTGTCGACCAATATTTATGGTCGGGCAATACAAACCAGGTTGGGCAGAGATGTTTTATGGTTTAATGAATGCAGGGTTTTTTAAGGGGGCTAAAGAGGCATGACCCGGTTCACCGGCTGCTGCACGCTGCCGCGAGCATTGTGCCGGCCGGAGAGATAGTGGTGTACTTAAAACTTATATCACGGTTCGCAGGGCAAGTCAACCGGCCGGCACGGGGCAGTGGTTGCACGTGATAATGTCATCTTGTTAATTATCATGATAATATGTCACCTGTGGAAAGCAGGGCCTTAATGTCACAGAAGCAGTTGAAACGCCAGGTAGTAATTGAGAAGAGTTTGGAAGGAATTAATCAGTAAAGAAAGCAGTAGAAATACCGGGCAGGAGCACACGGCAGGTAACCAGGCTAAGAAGGGAGCCTGGGGATAAAAAATTTGAGATTTGTCCGTCCGTTCCGGGCAGGATTCACGTCCTGCATGGCGAAGTTACATAGTTACTTTTCTAAAGGGGCAAACAGCAGAATGTTGAGACACCAAGAACATTTTCATCAGGGCAGCCCGACCCAACCTGTTCCGGAATTTCCGGAGGAAAACCGCGATGTCTAATATTTCGGTTCGTGAAGCGCTGGAACTGCCGGAACTGCAGAGTCTTGAAGTAGTTGCCGGAGAAAATGGCCTTGACCGGGAAATAAGTGATGTTACAGTTCTGGAAGTGCCGGATCCGGTCCACTGGTTAAAAGGCGGAGAACTGCTGCTCACTACTTTTTACGGAATACGGGAAAATGAAGCTGCCCAGGTTGGCCTGATGGAAAAAGTCGCTCCAACCATAGCCGGGATTTGCTTTAACCCGGGCACGGGAACCAACCTGACCCCGGAGATAATTTCCACTGCTGACCGGCTTGCTCTGCCCCTGCTCAGGATGCCCGGGGATATGCCATATGCTAAGGTGATCAGGGCAATTCTGCAGGATATCTTAAACAGAAGGGCTTACCTCTTAAGCCGTTCCACCGATATCAACTCCATGCTGATAAATAATATCCTAAACGGTGCTGAAGCGAAAGAAGTTGTTTCAACACTTGCCCGGCTGGTTAAAAACCCCGTCGCCTTATTGGATGCCTCTTTGAACCTGGTAGCAGAAGATCCATACTACGAAGGCGGTCTTGAGTATTTTAGAAAAGGGATGCCCGCCCTGCTTACCTTTGATGTTTTTTATAACGCGCAAACGCCCGGCGAGCACCCCAATTATGCGCTTGTCACTATCGATGACCGCCCGGTCCGGATTGCCGTAAAAACTGTAATGATTAAATCATCCGTTTATGGATATTTAACGGTTTGGGAAATTTTGAACCAGTTCGACGAAGTCGACAAGTATGCTATTGCCCATGCCTCAACAGCCGTAGCCCTTGATTTCATTCAGAACATTAACCTGGCCGAACAAAGACAAAAAATGATGAATGAGCTTTGCCGGGATCTCCTGTCCGGCGAATATGTCTCAGAGGAATCCCTTCTTAAGCAGGGAGAGATGTACGGTTTAAACCTGGCCGGCTTGAACGTGGTTATAGTTGTTAAGCCAATCACGGCAGGCGGTGCCGGGGCTGATCACTACAGGCGCCCGGGCTCCTGTTTGCAAATCGACGAGGCGGTTATAGCGATCAGAAAACAGATAGAATCCAAAAGCACCGACTGCCTTGTCTCCT
>SLSE01000230.1 GCA_007130585.1 Syntrophomonadaceae bacterium
AGGTTCCAGGTCCGGGCTTCGGTTATTTTAAGCGGGACGAGCTTGCCTGAAAGGTTGGTCTCGTGCCTGAAATGGACCAGCTTGTTGGTCCTGGTCCGGCCCGACTGCATTTCGGGATCGTTTTTGCTGGGTCCTTCAACCAGGACTTCGAGTATTTGATCGGTTAAGCGATCGTTAATCTGCCTGCTGATCCGGTGCTGAATTTCGTTTAAGTGCTGCAGCCGTTTTTCTTTTTCTTCATGGCTTAAATGGTCAGTATATTCTGCGGCGGCGGTATTTTTTCTGGGAGAATAAAGAAATGAAAAGACGTTGTCAAAGTGTGCTTTCTCAAGGAGGTCGGCTGTCGCCAGGAAGTCCTCTTCTGTTTCTCCGGGGAAACCGACAATCAGGTCGGAGGTGATAGCAACGCCTTTTACAGCTTCCCGTATCTTTCCGAGCAGATCCAGGTAATGCTCCCTGGTATAGCCGCGATTCATCATCTCCAGGATTCGGTTACTTCCGGACTGGACGGGAAGGTGAAAGTGCTCGCAAATTTTCTCGCCCCTGCGAACAGCTTCAACAAGCTCCGCGGACAGGTCTTTGGGATGCGAGGTCATGAAGCGGATCCGGGCCAGGTTCTCAATTTTGTTCAGTTCGCTTAACAGGCCGGCAAAAGTTTCCCCTCCGGGTAAATCCCGGCCGTAGGAATTAACATTCTGACCGAGCAGGGTCAACTCCATGTAGCCGTTGAGAGCCAGTTTGCGGGCTTCGGTGACGATATCGTCAACGCTACGGCTTCGCTCGCGGCCGCGCACATGGGGGACCACGCAGTAGGAACAAAAATTGTCACATCCGTATATAACGGGAAGCCAGGCCTTGAAACCGGAACTGTGGGCTACCGGGAGGCCTTCTCTTCCGCTGTAATCTTCCTCGATGTCAACAACAGTGCTCTTGCTGTTACGGGCCTTTTCAAGCAGTTCGGGCAGCCGGTGCAGGACATGAGTACCGAAAACAAGGTCCACGTAATGGAAGCGCTCTTTGATGTACGAAGCTGCATCTTCCTGCTGCGGCATGCATCCTCCCACGGCAATCATTAAATTACTGTTTTCTTCTTTAAGAGCAGCGTACTTGCCCAGCAGGGAAGCAACTTTGTCTTCAGGTTTTTTACGGACGGCGCAGCTATTAATTACAATCAGGTCGGCATCTCCGGGAAATGCAGCCGTTACATAGCCGGTATTCTCCAAAATAGCGGCCATCACTTCGGTATCGTGTTCATTCATCTGGCAGCCCATGGTTATAATGTAGTACTTTTTATCCACTAATGAACCTCCTGCCGGTCATCTAATCTGAACTAACAGTTTCAAGCCAGTTAAAAAAAGTTTCCCAGACCTGATCGATGTGATTGGAAAAACGGTGGTCAGCACCGTCAATTACTTCCAGTTGCTTCGGTTTTCCTGACGCCCCGTATAGCAGGCGGGCATCTTCGAGCGGAACAGATTCATCGGCAGAACCGTGGATGATCAACAGGGGCCGCGGGCTTATGGAAGCTGCGCCGGAAAGCAGATCGTGTTTGTCAAGATCGTAAAAAAAGTATTTATTCAGGTATAATGTTCCTTCTTCTCCGGCGATGGCAACTTTCTCATCATGCGGACCGCTTACTTTTCCGCCTGCAAATTTGTTAAACAGGGCGCCGGGCCTGGCTACTGCCGCCCATGTACAGACTGCCTTAACCTTAATGTCACGGGCCGCGCAATTAATGGCTGTGCTGCCGCCGAAACTTCTGCCGGTAAGGATGATATCGTCCCATCCTTCCCTGCGGCACCAGGCAACTACTGAAGCCAGGTCCTCTGTCTGGCCGGAAAGGGAAATATTTTCAAAAACGCCTTCGCTTTCGCCGCAACCGGCAAAATCAAAGAGCAGAGTGCTTATACCGCGCTCTGCCAGGGCTTCTCCCATTTCAACCGCCCGTCCTCCACCTTCTTTTGTGCCTGTGAACCCGTGACATACAACAACCAGGGGCTGTGACCCGCTGTCAAGCAGCAGGGCAGACAAACGGAGGTTGTTTTTATTAATTACGGTGAATTTTTGCCAGGCAGAAGGATTAATTTGGACATACCTCGCTTAAATGGCCTGATCACGTTCTTTTTTCATCCTGGTTTTCTTCATCTTTTTGAACCTGGATTGCAAAATCAGGGCACATGTATTCACAGAGTTTGCAGCCCGTGCAGGCTTCTTTGTCGATCAGAACTGGACTTCCGTCCTCCCCGGGCTTTAAATTATCTTTGGGGCAGAATTCAAAACAAATTCCGCAGTCTTTACAGCGTTCGTTGTATACTTTGAGGCTGAATTTGGTTTTACCCATAGTTTCCAAGGTCCTTTCTTTATGCTATTTCCAGAAGAGAAATGCGCTTTTATTACTATAATAAGCTTTCTTTCCTGTGCGGTCAAACTTAACCAGTCCGGTTTCTGTTACCTCTGCCGCCCGGCGGATATCGTTTTTTCTTAACGGCCGGACAGCGGCAGCATTTACCGGTTTAGCCGGCGGTTAACATTTCTTATACCCCAGGGCTTTTTTTAATTTCTGCCAGACTCGCCCGGGAGTTAAATGAATCCCTTTGCGGCGCCGG
>SLSE01000058.1 GCA_007130585.1 Syntrophomonadaceae bacterium
AACTGCACGGGCTGCTGGGCCGGGGCTTACACCAGGCACGACAGCCTGAGCCTGGAAGAAGTCGACAGGCTGGTTAACGAAGCCAAAGAATTGGGGATGTATTTTATTGCCATGTCCGGCGGGGAACCGCTGCTCTGGCCGCATTTGGAGGAACTGTGCCGCAGGCATAGCGATGTGGCTTTCATGATCTACACCAACGGGACCATGATTAACGAAGAAACAGCTAACTGGATGCGGGAGGTCGGAAATATTACCCCGGCAATTAGCATTGAAGGAGATCGTGAAGCTACCGACCGGCGGCGGGGCGAGGGAGTATATGACCGGGTCATGAAAGCGATGGATAACCTAAAAAATAACGGAGTTGCCTTCGGCTTCAGCGTAACTGCAACAAATGAGAACTGTGAAGAAATTTTTTCAGATCGCTTCATTGATCTGATGATAGAGAAAGGCGCTATTTACGGTTGGTCTTTTCACTATATCCCGATCGGCAGCGACCCTGACTTTACCCGGATGTTAAGTCCCGACCAAAGGGTTTTCATGGCTGAAAGGGTCCGCGAGATACGCAATACAAAACCCATCATGGTCGCTGATTTCTGGAACGATGGTGAGTTAACGGGCGGCTGCATAGCCGGAGGAAGACGTTACTTTCATATCAATGCCCGCGGCGATGTCGAGCCCTGCGCGTTCGTTCACTTTGCCGCCGATACTATCAATGGTAAAAGCCTGAAAGAAATACTGGCCAATCCGCTTTTCAAAGCCTACCAGCAGAGGCAGCCATTCGACGAAAACCTGCTGAGGCCCTGTCCGCTGATCGACCAGCCGGAGAAAATGCGTTCCATGGTCAGCGAAGCTGAAGCGACACCAACCCATGAAGGCGCCGATACACTCCTGCACGGCTGGCACGCCCGGCAGATTGATGAAATCGCCGCTAACTGGAAAGAAACAGCGGACAGCAAGTGGTCGGAGTGGCATAAAGAAAAAGAAGAAGCAACAGCTGAAACAGTGAAATAACTATAACAGGGCAGGCGGGATTATAGATCCTGCCTGCTCTCCTTGTTTACCCGGCCGTCGCGGTACTGTGCAAATAACCCGGTTAAGTATTCCTTAAAGGAGACTTCTGATGAATATAAGCTCTGGCTCTGAAACAGATCAAAGACGGGTTGGCTGGATCTGCACATATGTCCCCGAAGAACTTATTCATGCCGCCGGCTTCCAACCGGTCCGCCTGCTTCCGGGGTACGCCGGCAACGAAAAAGACGTGGACGACCTGTTACCTGCCAGCATCTGCCCTTTTATACGCCAGGTTTTAGGCAGCATCAGGAGTGAAATATACGACAACCTGGAAGGCATTGTTGTTGCCCAGTCCTGCAATGGGATGATGCATCTCTACAATGCCCTGCAGGCGGAATTCAAAGGTTTTGTATACCTTTTGGACATACCCCGGAAGAAGGACCGGGAAGCGGTAAGTTATTTCACCGGAGAGCTCGACATGTTCCTGGCCGAGCTTGAAAACCGGAACGGGCCGGTAAACAATGAAACCCTGACTGCATCATTAAACCTCTACGGACGAAGAACAAGCCTGATCCATGAACTGCTTGACAAGTATGACGGTTCGCTTAATAAATTTCATCATAGCGGTCCTTACGGAATGGCAGAAGAAGCGGCTTCCCTTCCACCCTCTGCTTTTATCGATAAAGCGGAAACCTTTCTGGAAAATACAGCCGAAGACCAGCCCGGCCAAAAATCAGGCCGGCCTGCCCTGCTGCTGTCCGGGGGGGTGCCATCGCAGGGGCTGGTGGGAATGCTTTCCTCAGTTACGGATTTAAAGCTTTATCCTGAAACCTGCACCGGGCTGCGCTACCTTTTAAGGCCTCCTATCGATCATGCGGACCCTGAGGAGAGGGACAGAAACAAAATCCTTGAATTAATCGCGCATAATTACCTCACCAAGCCGCCCTGCCCGCGGCTGCTCGATGCCCCAGCCAGGAAGAATTATTACCAGAAGCTTATCGAAAATCTTAATATTAAAGCGGCTGTTTACCATGACCTGATGTTCTGTGACCTGTGCCACTATGATTACCTGATTTTAAAAGAAGTGCTTGAACAAAAAAATGTTCCCTGCCTGAAAGTGAAAACCGGACTGGGGCATGAGGATTCGGGGCAGCTGCAAACAAGGGTGGAAGCTTTTTTAGAAATAATTCAATAAAAGGAGAGCTTATGCAGGCGCAAAAAGTATTCTGTGAAAAATTAAAAGAAAAAATCAGCCGGAATCTCCTGGCTTCTCCCCACACTTACCGGCTGGCTAAAGAAGTTTTTGTCCGAAAAGGCGGCTTTAATTTTGAAGCAAAAAAACTGCTCACAGCCATGGCCCTCGACCAGGCTGCCCAGGCCTACGGGAAAAAAGACAGGGTGACCTGGACCACGGCTTTTTTCCCAAATGAAATACTCTACCTTTTTGACCTGGTTCCCTTTGCACCGGAGGTTGCAGCGGGAGCGGCTGCGTCATTTGAGGTAACCCCAGAACTTCTGCAGGAAGCTGAAAGAATAGGCCTTTCATCAGATTGCTGCTCCTTCCACCGCTGTGCGGCAGCCGGGGCAGC
>SLSE01000101.1 GCA_007130585.1 Syntrophomonadaceae bacterium
CCATGCCGCCTGGCTGTACCTGGCTGCGGGAAACGGGGTAGTTAGTGATGCGCATCCTTTTTATCGGAGATATCGTCGGCAAAACGGGCCGTAAAGGTCTAAGCAGGTATCTCCCGGAACTTATAAAAACCCGGGACATAGATTTCACCATTGCCAACGGGGAAAACGCCGCCGGCGGAGCGGGAATTACGCACAGCGTTTTTAAAGAACTGCGCAGCCTGGGAATTGATGTAATAACCAGCGGCAACCATATCTGGGATCAAAAAGACATCTTCAATTTTATTGATCATGAACCGAGAATGCTCAGACCGGCCAACTACCCGGTGAAAACAACTCCCGGGCGGGGTTCTGTGCTTATAGAAACGGGAAACGGCGGGCCACAGGTAGCTGTTTTAAACCTGATGGGAAGGGTTTTTATGAAGAATGTAGACTGTCCTTTCCGGGCGCTCGACAGGGAACTGCCGGCCCTGAAAGAAAAAACGGAACTGATTATTGTAGACTTTCACGCCGAAGCCACTTCTGAAAAACAGGCTGTCGGCTGGTACCTGGATGGCCGGGTAAGCGCGGTCGTCGGCACGCACAGTCATGTTCAAACCGCAGACCAGAGAATTTTGCCCTCAGGCACCGCATATATCTCGGATGCCGGCATGGTAGGTCTCTATGATTCTATACTGGGCGTCGATAGGGAAGGACCGCTGAAAAGGTTTTTGACCCAGATGCCCCACCGGCTCTCGATCTCGGATGGAAAAACGGTATTTAATGCATTGATAGTAGACCTGGCTGAAAAAACAGGAAAAGCTATGGCTGTTGAACGGATCTACGAAATTATATGATTGCAATATTATGTAATTTACATGAATCAGGCAGGATTTTGCATGAAAAGCTCGAATTTATTAAATAGTAAATATAGCAAAGCTTTCAGAAATATATGTAAAACTTTACAAAGGGGGGCACATAGCAATGGAAGTTTTGAAGGTATCGGCAAAGTCCAACCCAAATTCCGTAGCAGGCGCTCTTGCCGGAGTTCTCCGGGAAAGAGGAGGAGCAGAGATCCAGACCATTGGCGCCGGGGCCCTGAACCAGGCAATTAAAGCAGTGGCAATTGCGAGAGGCTTTGTAGCCCCGGGTGGTATAGATTTAATCTGCATACCTGCCTTTGTGGATATTGAAATCGACGGAGAAGAAAGAACGGCAATCAAGCTGATTATTGAGCCCCGCTAAAAGCTGCTCTGAAACTGCAATGGGTATTTACCGGGAGCCCTCTTAAGTTATTAGCAGGGGGCCTTTTTTTGTCCGGCCCGGAGAAAGGATGCTTATGGATAAGGGTAAAAAAGTTGATTTCCACTTACACAGCAGTTTTTCGGACGGTCTTTTCAGTCCTTCCAGGCTGATGGAGATTGCCTCAGCCGCAGGCCTGGCTGCGGCAGGGTTAACTGATCACGATACTTTAAAAGGCCTCCCCGAGGCGCACGAAGCGGCGCTCAGGCTGGGCATTGAACTGGTTCCCGGCGTGGAAATAAGCGTCCGGGACAGGGATAGGGAAATTCATATCCTGGGTTATTACCCGCGTAACTGCAGCATGCTGGATCAGGTGCTGGAAAACCTGCAGAAGCAGCGTTTTAAACGCATGGAGCAGGTAGTTGACCGCATGATAAAGCTCGGCTTTAAAATTACACTGGAAGAAGTCCTGGCGGAAGCCGGAGAGGCGGCCCCGGGCAGAATGCACCTGGCCAGGATTCTGCTTAAAAAGAAGTATGTGCACACTACCGACCAGGCTTTTTCACTTTACCTCAATCCCGGAAAACCGGCTTACGTGGCACGGGATACACCCGGGGTTAAAGATGTGATGGATCTACTTCTCGAAGTGGAAGCGCTGCCGGTTATCGCCCACCCGGGCGCGGAGGGGAAGAAGATCGTGAAAGAACTGATCCCCCTGGGCCTGAAAGGGATCGAGGTTTACCACCCTGATCACGGAAGGGCAGCGGTAGAGTACTACAGTAACCTGGCCGCTAAAGAAGGCCTCCTGGTTACGGGGGGTTCGGATTACCACGGTGAAAGTATAGAGCATCCCGGGTACCAGCTTCAGAAATCCATCGCTTACTCCTACCTCGAAAAAATGAAAGAACAACTTGCCCGCCGGCATGCAAGATGCCAGAAGAAAGAGGCAGGAGGCAAGAAAATTCACGAATAAAACTGAGTGTGGAGCGAATAGCCCAGTTTTAAATTATCAGTTGTTTCCCTGTCAGGCCAATTAAGTTACCAGGGTAGTTGAACCTTTTAGTCGAAGATTATTATTTAAAATATTGTGGTACGTTAATAATATTTACCAATATTTCTCTGGCTTCCGGTCTCTGACTTCCTACATCCTGTATCTGCCTGGAAGGCGGCAAAAAACCGAGACAGAGCCGCCTGCCGGCGCCTGCGACGAAGGGGTATTGGAGTGCAGTACTGCGGCCTGCGATGCCGGAGGTCGGAAGTCGGAAGTCGGAGGTTGGAAGGTTCTCGATAAAGAATAGCCGGGCAGGTGAACCTTTCCCGGAAAGCTTACGTTCAAACAGCTCCGCGACGCAAGCGTTTCAGGCTCGGCTTCAGCACGCTAACGGTTAATTTTGCAGCTGTAACCATTTGACGCGCTACTAGCTTTCAAATTGTCCGGGAAAGTGATAAAATTTAGTATATGTTTTTGGGAGGGATACAATATAATATGCAGAATTTTGATTTTGCCTTACAGGTCATGGTAATCGGTTTCCTGGTAGTTGTTGTTACCCTGGTTGGTCTCTTCGGGGTTTTATTGCTTTTCACAAGAATATTCTATAAATCTGAAGTTGTAGAGCCTCCCGTACCAGCAGCCGAAGAAAGCAGTCCGCAGGAAACAGCCGGCGATGACGGAGATCAGCGAAGAACAGCTGCGATAATGGCTGCAGTTTATCGCTACATGCAGGATCAGGGCGGTTTAACTGCGGGTAGAAGGTACAGTATTGCTGTGCAAAAGGCAACTGCGGGCAATGCCGGCCACTGGCATATACTGGGTAGAATGGCCCTGCTTAACAATAGGACGGCTTTAGAAAATATTAGGAGGAAGAAAAAGAGTGAAAACATTTAAAGTAACGGTCGATGGTCAAACTTATAATGTTCAGGTTGAAGAAGTCGGAGAGGCCTCTGAGGAGGCTTCGCCTGAAAAAGTTGATGATAAAGGCGCACAGCCTTCACCGGCTCAACCGAAAGCCGAACCCGCCAGGGCAGATAAAGAACCGGCCCCTGTTGAAAAAATCCCTGAAGGAACTGCCAAACCCGCGCCAGGCGGCGGTTTGCAGGTTAAAGCCCCGATGCCCGGTTCGATTCTCGAGTTAAAGGTCGGTGTGGGCGATGAAATTAAGGTTGGCGACGTGCTGCTGGTTTTGGAAGCGATGAAAATGGAAAACGAACTGACAGCTTCACAGGCCGGTACGGTAAAAGAAGTTCTGGTTAAAAAAGGCGACGCTGTTAACAGCGGAGACCCCTTGCTGGTTTTATCATAAAGCCGGGATTCGCTAATTGAAAACCTGAAAGGGGTTGAGCTTAAATTGCTTGATATGCTTATAGAATTTTTACAGGGTACCGGTTATTATAACCTGCGGGTCAACGACGTTATTATGATTATCATTGCCTGTATCCTGTTATATCTTGGTATAGCAAAAAGGTATGAACCTCTGCTGCTGGTTCCGATTGGTTTCGGGGTTCTGCTGGTTAACCTGCCGCTCGGCGCTTTGATGATTCCGGAGATAGGCCCGGACCCCGGCGGGCTGCTTTATTACCTGTCCCTGGGTCTTGAACTCGGAATTTACCCGCCCCTGATTTTTCTCGGAGTGGGCGCCATGACCGATTTTGGTCCGTTAATTGCCAACCCGGTAACGATTCTGCTTGGAGCGGCGGCCCAGTTTGGAATTTTCCTTACTTTCCTGGGAGCCATCCTGCTCGGTTTTTCTGCCCCCGAGGCGGGCGCCATTGGAATCATCGGAGGCGCAGACGGCCCTACCGCCATCTTCCTGGCCAGCCGGCTTGCTCCCGAGCTCCTTGGTCCCATCGCCATAGCGGCATACTCTTACATGGCCATGGTTCCCATTATCCAGCCTCCGATTATGCGGCTGCTGACCACCAGCAAAGAGCGCCAGGTGGTGATGGAGCAGTTAAGGCCTGTCTCGAAAATTGAAAAAATCCTTTTCCCGATTATTGTAATTGTTCTCTCCGGCCTTCTCCTGCCGGCGGCCCTGCCTCTCCTGGGTATGCTGATGTTTGGCAACCTGATCAGGGAAAGCGGGGTAACAGATCGCCTCAGCAAGGCCGCGCAGAATGAATTAAATAATATAATTGTTATCTTCCTCGGCGTGACCGTCGGGGCCAAAGCGACAGCTGTATACTTTCTTACCGCCGAGACGATCATGATTATTGTTCTCGGCCTGGTTGCCTTTGCTTTCGGGACAGCGGCCGGGGTGCTCATGGGCAAGGCGCTTTATCACATTACCGGCGGCAAAATCAATCCCCTGATCGGATCGGCCGGTGTTTCGGCTGTTCCGATGGCCGCCCGTGTTTCTCAGTCGGTCGGTAAGGAAGAAAATCCCAACAATTACCTGTTGATGCACGCCATGGGTCCGAATGTGGCCGGTGTTATCGGTTCTGCTGTTGCGGCCGGGATACTTTTATCGATTCTGCTCTAATAATGAAAGAGGTGTTTTTGTGTCAGATGTTAAGGTGAGGTTTGCTCCCAGCCCGACCGGTGAACTGCACATCGGCGGCGCCAGAACAGCTTTGTTTAATTTGCTTCATGTCAGGTCCGAAGGCGGGACCTTTATTCTCAGGATCGACGATACCGACCTGGAAAGGTCCAGGGCAGATTACATTGACAAACTGCTTGATTCGCTGCGCTGGCTGGGTTTTGACTGGGATGAGGGGCCTTATTACCAGTCGCGGCGGATTGAACACTACACGGCCGAAGCGCAACGTCTTTTAAAAGTAAACGCGGCCTACCGCTGTTACTGTACCGTGGAGGAGCTGGCCGCCGGACGGGAGGCAGCCAGGAAGGAAAACAGGGCCTTCCTGTACCCGGGCACCTGCAGGGAATTAACTCCCGAACAGGAAAAAGAACACCTCGAAGCGGGAAGGGAGGCCGTAGTGAGGCTGCGCACTCCCGACCGGGGGACGACGGTAGTCGATGATCAGATCCGGGGCAAAGTGAGTTTTGAAAATGAAACCCTGGATGATTTTATTATCATAAAATCCAACGGACAGCCCACCTATAATTTTGCCAGCGTAGTTGATGACCTTCAGATGGGAATAACCGATGTGATCCGCGCTGAAGAGCACCTTTCCAACACTCCCCGTCAGCTTTTGTGCGCCCTGGCCCTGGGTTACGACCTGCCCCGGTTTGCCCATGTTCCGATGATCCTGGCGCCGGACCGCAGCAAACTCAGCAAACGGCACGGGGCAACCTCGGTGGAGGAATTTTACAGGGAAGGCTACCTGCCGGAAGCCCTGGTCAACTATATGGCCCTGCTCGGCTGGTCGCCCGGCGAAGACCGCGAAATTTTAACCCTGGAAGAAATGATTGCATCATTCAGCCTGCAGAGGGTTAATAAAACCGCGGCAATATACGATGTGAACAAGCTGGCCTGGATGAACGGCCATTATATCCGCGAATATGATCCGGATAAACTGGCGGAAGCGGCCCTGCCTTTTTTTAAACGCGATGGCCTTCTGGAAGGAGATCTGACAGAACCTGAATTCGCTTACTTTAAAAGGGTTTTGGAGGCTGTCCGGGAGAGAGCGAGAACCCTTGTTGAGCTTGCCGAAGCAGCGGAATATTTCTACACAGATCAGTTTGAATATGAAGAAAAAGGGATAAAAAAAGCATTCGGAAAGGAAGGGACTGCCGGGATCCTGCGTGAAATTACAGCGGAACTTCGGGCCCTGGAAAGCTTCGACAGGGAAACCACGGCAGCTCTTTATGATTCCCTGGTTGAAAAAAAGGGCCTTTCTCTCGGCCGCCTGATCCAGCCGACCCGCCTGGCCATTACGGGACGCATGGGCGGACCAGGCCTGTTCGAGATCATGGAATTGCTGGGACAGGAAAAAACGATCGCCCGATTGGAAAAGGCGATCGTTTATATCGAAACAAACCTCTAAGAGGCTTCCGGTCATGCAGTGAGGCTTACTTTTTGCCCCCGGTATTATCCTGGTCCGAATCAGCTTCCTTTTTCTTGTCGTAACCGCTTTTCAGAAAAAATACCAGTAAAAAAAAGATAACGATCAGGACTATTCCGGAAATCAGCTGAAACATAAAAAGCACTCCTTTTTTAGTTCATTTTGGCCAGCGGGTTAGTTTATCCCAGGCAATACTATAAACATTGTTTCAGAGTATTATTCGGCGGCCCCGTTTGTTTTACTGCCGCGTTTTTTGCGGTACGGTTTCCTGCTGCGGGGAGCGTATGCCCCGTCATCCAGCAGGTCCTGGTATACCTCGAGCATCCTTTCCGCGCAATATCTTGAAGAAACGAGCTCGGCATTCTTTAATGCCTGCTTGCTCATTTTTTTGTACTTTTCTTCGTCTTCCAGGAGTGATATGATCGCCTCGCTGAACGCCGGAATGGAGGGATCGGTCAGCAGGCCGTCTTCGTCGTGTGAAACTATTTCTGCCGGTCCGAAAGCCCTGACCGCCACGACCGGAAGCCCGGTGGCTTTTGCCTCGCCGATAACAAGGCCCTGGGTTTCAGTTACTGAAGGGAAAACGAACAGATTGGCGCTGGCATAGCAGTGGACGATATCCTGGCGGGACAGCACTCCCGTAAAGATGACCCGCTCGGAGATGCCCATTTCGCGGCTCATTTTGCGCAGGTAGTCTTCTTCGGGACCCTTCCCGACCAGCACCAGGCGGGTTTCAGGAAATTTTTCCTGTACTTTCAGAAAAGCTTTCATCAGGAAAACCACGTTCTTTTCCTTGCCGAGCCTGCCGACAAACAAAAGCGCTTTTTCATCTTCGCCTACATCGTGGTTTTCTTTTAACCAGTTCGGATTGAGATCTTTGAATTCGTCCAGGTCGACGCCGGTAGGGATATTAACTGCCGGCGCTTCGACACCGATGCGCCGCAGGTAGTTGATAACCAGCTGCGAGGGAGCAACAACCATATTGCAGCGGTTACAGAAGTTGCGGGCTATGCCCTGAACTACCTGCTTGGATGTTTCCTCGGCGACAGGAAAGTAATGGACATACTGATCGTAAAGCGTATGGAAGGTAAATACTAACGGCAGTTTATGGCGGCGGGCGGCCCTGGCTCCCAGCCGGCCGAGGAGGAAAGGAGACTGAGCGTGAATTATGTCAAGCCCGATTTTTTTAATAGTTGACCCGAGCTGCGAAGAAAACGGAATCGGCAGGGCAAAATCGGGGTTAATCGGCCAGGGTACGGATAAGAAGCGAAATACTCCCGTCTCCTTTGGAGGATGCAGCAAAGGGTAATCAGGCCCGAAGATATATACCTCATGGCCCAGGGTGGTATATTCGCGCGAGAACAGTTCTATCGACCTGACTACGCCGCTTGTATATGGCCGGAAACTGTCCGTAAATATGCCTATTTTCAATTATTGTATCCTCCCCATGCAATATCGTACAACCGGTCGGATAAACGCATTGCCCTTTCATAGTCTTCGGGATGGCCGTACCTTTCCACAACCTCGACGCTGGTATTGTAATGATTTCTGAGCCTCTCAACGCGGCTTTCGTTAAGGTTGAAATTTTCCGGCGGCCCGGCAAAAACTTCGGAAAGCGGAAGCACCCTGTGCCGCCATTCGCGGTGAACCCAGATTATCTCGTAGTCGACAGCGCTGATCCAGGCAGCGCCTGTATCGTAATTTTTAGTAATATCCACATCGAGAAGAAGCCCGTATTCAACGAAGGGGGTGTTGTTGGCCGCTTCATGCTGGTTGGATATGAAGTTGCCCTTGGAATATATGGCCAGGGTGGCCCGTTCAGTACCGTCATTTTCCTCGTTGAAGAACCATTCTATTGGTTGGATGAATTTGGGGTGCCCGCCGATAACCAGGTCGGCGCCGGCGGCAGCCATTTCTTCGGCTGCTTCGCGCAGGCGCTGGGGCTGCGGCTCGTGGACGTGTTCTGAAGCGCCCCAATGCGGGAATACAGCCACCAGGTCGGCTCCGTTTTGGCGGGCCGCCGCGATATCATCAAGGACAGGAGAAATATCATAAAAGTCTGGGACAAGATTTACGCAGTATTCATGACCTTCCGGGACGGGGATTCCGTTCGTGCCGTAGGTGTAACCTATGAAGGCAACTTTGATGCCGTTTTCTTCCAGGATCAGGGGCTGATTGCGTTCTTCCCGGCTTTTATAAGCCCCGAAAGTTTCAGCGCCGAGGCCGCGGACGTGATCCAGGGTTACATTCAGACCTTCCAGGCCGCGGTCTAAAGCGTGGTTATTGGCGAAGGTGAAAACATTAACGCCGGCGTCGACCAGCGCTTCCGACAATTCCCCGGGAGCATTGAATTCCGGGAAGCCGGTATAACCGCTTACGCCCCAGCCGGCAGAACGGATATCGGGGCCGGCCTGCATACCTTCAAGGTCTGCTACGGCAAAGTCGGCTTTTAGCAGGTAGGGAGCGATAATCTCAAAACTGGGGCTGAAATCATACCTGCCGTCACCGATATGGGCCTGATCTATCTGGGGAATATGGGCCATAATGTTTCCGGTTACGACCATGTTAACCGTGCGCAGGTCGGGCTCGGGTTCTTCTTCGGGCTCGTCGGATTCCTCTTCAGCCAGGGTTTCTTCAGGCACGGACTGTTCGCTGTCCGGTTCTGCAGTAACAAGGTTTATTAACGATTCCGGGGGGTAAGAGTCGCCTGCTACCGCCCCGATGTAAAAAGAAAAGGGAACGATTAACAGGAACAGGAGAATGAAGTAAATACGGCGCATTAAAGGCTCACCATCCTATATGTTTCTGTGGCATTCTTCAACATTATATCATTTCAGGCGGGGTTTGTAATACCGAAGAACACAATTATTGCGCTTAATATTCAAGCTTTATCAAACAGGGCCGCGTAGAAAAAAGGCCGGGCTGCTTTACTGCAGGGCGGCTGCCTGAAAGGATGAAAAGCTTTACGGACGTATACGGAGTTTTTGGACCGCTTTAAGCCGGGTGCGGCCCGGGCAAACTGGCTGCAATCCGAATATAAGCCTGCCGGCAAAGTTATTACCAGTTAATGGCAGCTTTCGTACAGGTCCGGGTCTGTCCGGCGGGCCGGCGTTATGCCGGGTGGAGAGGTATTAACTTTATTGCCGGTGCGCCTTAAAAAGCCTTATTTCGGGCCGAAATCACCGGTGAGCCCGCGCGGGGAAAGAACAGGCAGCTTATAAAGCGGCTGCAGGGAATTCAGAAAAGAAGGCGTTAGCAAAGCGAACATGATCTCTGGTAAACCCGGGTTAAGGCCGGGAAACCGGTTTCGTTAAGGAAGAGCGTGACGGCACAGGCCGCGGGATGGCTTACCAGTTGGAAAACCAGAGGAGGGAGGAGTGAAGCCAGGGCCAGTTTGCCCCTTCTCCTCCGTTAAGGTTAAAATCAGGGGATTCGGGGGAATACCCTCCCAGTTCGGGATGAGGCCCGTAGAGCAGGTAGCTGCCATCCCCGTAGCGCCCGGCGATGACGGCCGGCTGATCGTTAACGGCATAGCGGGCCAGGATTACGGTTTCATGGTTTTCATCGTAAGGTTCGAAGTAAGGGCCGTCGAAATAATAAAAATCAAGCGACCGCTCAAAGCCATCATTGGCCGGATGGCCTGCGTCCAGCCGGAAAGTGCCGGTATTGCCCCAGCCGATCTCACCGGCCAGCGGGCCGATGCCCCGGCCCTCGAAAAAGCCGAGCGGATATTCATAGTCGGTGCCCTGCCAGCGCAGGATATCGGAAGCATAGTAAGCCCCGGCGCAGGTTCCGATAAAAGAGCCGCCCTCCCTGATAAAAGCCCTGATATTTTCGTGGTCCGGGATATAGTTCTTGTACTCGGCCGCAAAACCGCCCGGAAAAAGGATTATCTCAAAATGTTCGCTGAAATCAAGGGTTACCGCGTCCTGGTTATCGAAGGTGTCGTATTCAATATCATAGCGGTCGAAAAAGTTTTTAAACGCTGTTACGTTGACATCCCAGCTTCCCGGGCCGTCATAAATGCCGACCCTGGGCACCGGTTTCTGCCGCGCTGTTTCAGAGCCGTCCGGATCTTCCCCGGGGAGTTGGCCGTTTTCGTCATTAAGGGCGGGTTCACCGGCGGCCTGCTCCTGTTGTTCCG
>SLSE01000203.1 GCA_007130585.1 Syntrophomonadaceae bacterium
AGCGCTTCGTTCAGGGCCGCCTTGGCAGCAGCCGCCCTGAGCAAAGATATTGCCTTGGGGGTAGCTTCCTCCATGTCTTTGTGCACCCAGGAACAGTGTTCCCTGATATTGGCGACTTCCAGGAGGTAGGGATTCAGGCCCGCTTCCGCCGCCGCTTTACGGAAAGTGTTTTCATGCATGCGCGGCGAGCAGGTGCCGACCACTACCCGGTCCAGGTCATTTTCCTTGATCGCTTTCGTTATAATATCCTGCCCCATTTCAGAGCAGAGGTAACGGTATTCGTCAGCGTGAACCACTCCGGGAAAATTGCGGGAAGCCTCAACGGCCCTGTCGATGTCGACAGTGCCCGCAATATTGGTGCCGCAGTGGCAGATAAATACTCCTGTTCTTGGCAAGTTCCTAACCTCCTTTACTTGTTATATTTACGGAAGCCGCTGACCAGGGCCTGCTGGGGCAGCTTTTCGAGCTGCTCAGGGGTCAGCTTGGCGGGTCCGAATTTATTTTCTCCCCGTTTGCGGAGCACGGACAGGCGGATTCCTTCCATCATCCGGGCCAGGTCTATATCGCGGGGGCAGCGGGCGGCGCAGGTAAAACAGGAAGCGCACACCCAGGGCGTTTTGCATTCCAGCAGTTCTTTCTCCAGCCCCAGCTGCAGGTAGCGGATTACCTGGTGAGGCATGAGATCGAGCGCTGCCGACACCGGGCAGGCTGCGCTGCACTTGGCGCACTGGTAACAGTGGTTGGGATCCTGGCCGCTGTGTGCTTTCATATCCTCGACCAGGCGGGATTTACCGGTTTCGGTGGTCATTTCTGCGACACCTCCTCTTTGGAGCCGCCGGTCCCGGCCGATTCGGATGGCAGGTCCATGGCTTCAGCCAGGATTTCGCTGAAATAGTAAACTTTAAGCGGCTCTTTTCCTTCGTCGCTGGCGCAGTTTTCAAGATTGTAGCGGCAGAGCGGGCAGGCTGTAATCAACATTTCCGCGCCTGCCCTGCGGGCCGAATCGATAATCCGGTCCACGGTATCGCGGGCCACCCCTTCCTCGGTTACTGAAAGATAGGCCCCGCAGCATTCGGTGCGGTAAGGGCTTTTAACTACCTCGGCGCCCAGGGCCCTGATCATGTCTTCCATGATGGTCGGGTTCTCGGGGTCGTCAAACTGCATTACCTTGGAAGGGCGCAGCAGCAGGCAGCCGTAATAGGCGGCCACCTTTTTGCCTTCCAGCGGCTTCTTAACCATTTCGGCCATTTTATCAAAACCCAGGTCATCGCGAAGCACTTCGAGGAAGTGGAGGACCCGGCCTTCGCCGGCATATTCTACCTCCAGGTGCTCGGTCACTTTGTCGCGGGCTTCTTCATTACGCTGCATCAGTTCCTGTGCCCGTTTGAGCACATGGTGACAGGCGGCGCACAGCGATACCAGCGGCTCGCCTTCAGCGGCGGCCAGGGTGCGAACCGGGGAAAGCAGGGAAATCAGTTCATCCTCATAGAGAGGGTAAACAGCCCCGCAGCACTGCCACTCGGACAGTTCTTCCAGCTCGATTCCCATGGCTTTAGCTGCAGCCAGGGTGGTATCTTCCATGCTTTTGGCCTGTCCCTTAAGGGTACATCCGGGAAAATAACGATAGCGCACGTTTAAGCGCACCTCCTATTCGGGCAGGTTGTTTTAAGCTGATTAATAAGTTTCGACATGCCGTCAGGCAACCCCTTTTTAATTTTTAAAATAATTGTTACAAATTTTAGAATAGCACAAATCAGGCCGGGTCACAAGGCCTTTTGCGTACATTTTAGTTTCTTTAAATATAAAAGCCCGCCGACCGGGGGCGGGCGGGTCAGAGCTGCTTAATCCATTCTTTCCGGATCCCAGAAGGGGCTGGTCAGCAGGGCGGCGCGGCATTTTTCGCGCAGGTCGGGATAGCGGGCGGACAGCTCATCAACCAGCTCGGCCATTTCCCGGCGCTTGGTTGTGCCGCTTACCGGGCAGGGATTTTTAAAAAGGGGCAGGTTCTCCCTGGCGACCAGGGCGGCCAGGGTGCTTTCGGGAAGCAAAATGAGGGGCCTGATCATGTAAAGATCGGTGCGGTCGAGATATGTCCTGGGTTTAAAGGTATCCATTTGTCCGGTGTAGACCAGGTTCAGCATGAAGGTCTGTATGGCGTCATCCAAATGGTGCCCCAGGGCGACCTTGTTGCAGTCCAGTCTTTTTGCCGTCTCGTTCAGGGCGCCGCGACGCATGTTGGCGCAGAGAGCGCAGGGGTTTTTCTCTTTTCTACGTTCGAAAACAACTTTCGCGATCACCGTTTCTTCGACGTGGAAAGCGATATCCAGTTTTTCCGTCAGATCGCGCATCGCTTTAAGATCCGAGGGCCAGCCCAGGTCGATATAGACAGCCCGGATATTAAAATGAAAAGGCGCGTGGCGCCTGAACATGTTCAGGATGTAGAGCAGGGCGGCGCTGTCTTTCCCGCCGGAGATCCCGACGGCGACATTATCGCCCTCTTCGATCATTTTAAACTTGTAGATCGTTCTTTTAACCCTGGTCAAAAACCATTTTCCATCGCTGCGGCGCAATTTTTTCTG
>SLSE01000196.1 GCA_007130585.1 Syntrophomonadaceae bacterium
CTTTCGTCCCGGCAGTTATTTAAGGTATAGAGTAACCTTTCATGATCTTCCTCGTCATTAAAAATTAATTGCCTGTTTATGCCCCGAAGGATAATATGGTAGATTCCAGAGCTGCTTTTTTCCCTGGCTACCCTTGGCATATCGATCACCCCCGCCTAATATAGCATTTATTAATAAATTGCTCAATCACAAAAACCGTCCCCCTGATTCGTGATCCACAAGAACCGTCCCTCTGGTTTGTGATCCACAAGAACCGTCCCTCTGGTTTATGGTTCGCGATCCATAAGAACCGTCCCTCTGGTTTGTGATCCACAAGAACCGTCCCCCTGGTTTGGGTGGGCTTGACAATCAATTGAAAATTGTGATAACATTGCCAATCAGTTCTTATCAGACGAAGGGACTCTAAAATGATCAAGAAGAATATCTCGGGGTTTAAAGAAAGATTAAAGGATATTATCCACTTCATAAGGGTTGATATCTGGCGTATTTCTCTTAATGATTTGTCCCGGGGAAAAACATTCCTTGTTACCCAGCTGCGGATACTGACCCTGACTATAAGGGGGCTCGGCGAAGATAAGGTGCTTCTGCGGGCCCCGGCCCTGACTTTTTATTCAATATTTATAGTCGTTCCTGCATTAGCCCTGGCCTTCAGCGTTGCCAGGGGTTTTGGGCTGGAAGTATACCTGGTGCACCAACTTCAAATAGCGCTGGAAGGCCGGGAGGAAGTGCTTAACTGGGCCCTGGAGTTAACCGAGTCTTTCCTGAATCAACTCCAGCTGCACGGGGGCGCACTGGCGGCAGCCGGCCTGGGGCTTCTTCTCTCTTCGCTTCTTATGCTTCTGGCCAATATGGAGAATTCATTCAACGAGATCTGGCAGGTTGACAGAAGCAGGCCACTGAGCCGTAAATTGAGCGATTACCTGGCCATAATTATCGTTGCTCCGGTATTTTTAGTTCTTTCCAGCGCTGTAACCGTTTTTCTGAATACCGCAATCCGGGAAATTGAGATAATTTTTCTCAGTCCCCTCCTCCTGTTTTTGGTCAGGCTGGCTCCCTTCCTGCTGATCTGGATAGTGCTGACCCTGCTTTACATAGTCATGCCCAATACTTATGTTAAGTTTTCATCAGCATTAGTGGCCGCGGTTATTGCAGGCACAATCCTGCAGCTTATCCAGTGGGGCTATATATCGCTTCAGGTAGGCGCGGCAACTTACAGTACCATGTATGGTTCTTTTGCCGCTTTTCCACTGCTGCTGCTCTGGATGCAGGCGAGCTGGCTGGCTGTGTTGTTTGGCGCAGAATTATCTTTCGCCAATCAGAATATTGAGGCCTACCGGCTGGAAAAAGAAATAAAGGATATCAGTCCTTTAAATAAAAAAATACTAACCCTGTATATAATGCATCTGCTGGTAATAAATTTTCAAAACGGCAGCGAACCTTTCACCCCCGAAAAAATTTCAAAAACCCTGCAGATCCCGGGCAGCCTGGTGAGAAACATCCTGGGAGAGCTGGAAAAAGCCGGTTTGATCAATGCAACCCAGACTGGAAGGCCAAGGGAAAGCGCTTATCAACCGGCACAGGATATTCAAACCCTGAGCATTAAAACAATTCTCGAAAAGCTCGACTATAAAGGCAGGGATGTTCTTATAGCCAAACCGGCGCCTGCCCTGGAAGAAATAAAAGATACCCTGAAAGAGTTTTATAATTTGCTTGAGAAGTCCGAGCAAAACAAACTCCTTAAAGATTTATAGGCAACAAAATTGCAGCCCGCCGGGCGACCATAAACTAAGCATCTTAAGAACTGAAGTACCGTATAGCCGGAAAAGTTAGCCGGTTGCAGAGGCAACAGGGTCTCAATGCCCCTCCGGCGTATTTTGCTCTCCCGGGATCCCTGGCTTTAAATTTAAATGCAACCACAGCTGCTGTTTAAAGGCTCGCCGTCTTTTAGGGCCATGGTATTATTTCTGAACTTCGGCAAGGCTTTGTCACAAGTGAGAGAGGCCGCTTTATGCACTTTATAAGTCATCCAATCTCGCATTTATTGTTGACTATGCCGTTTATGTTATAATGTATGTGTTTGCCCGTGCTATAGGTTATATTTAGCGATACATCAAAATTTGCAGTATAAGGAAGATTTGTTCTGAAACCTTTAAAAGAACTATTTTACCCCCAAAAACACTCCGCCTACTTCGCGGAAAAAGAAGCCCGCCAATTTCGCGTTGCCGACTACACCAAGGGGCTTTTAATTCGCATTTTTATTGCAGCCGTTATTTTGGTTGCCATTCTGATCCCGGTTGTAAAATACCTGATGCTCATTTTTGAAGGCCGCGAGGTTACCACGGGGCAGGCTGTCATCTTTATTGTGCAGAGTCTAACCACTACCGGTTACGGCGAACTTTTACCCTTCCATTCTTTCCCGATGATTGCTTTAACTATCCTGCTGATGGTGGCCGGTGTCTTCATGATTTTTATGATCGCCGGTACCCTGATGGCCTCCCTGGTTGAAAGCCGCCTTACACCGCGAGCCCCTACATTTACCAGGCAAAAAAACCACGTTGTCTTTACCTCGTTTAATGAGGCCGTGGCCAGGACCATCGAGCTGCTGGAGAATAATAATGTCTCCTATATCGTGGCTGTTAATGATCAGCCCGGGGCTGTTGATCTGATGAGAAGAGGCATAAATGTAGTTTGCGCCGACCCCAAGTACGATGAAGGCCTGAAACGCCTGAATGTTAGAGAAGCAAAGCTTGTTGTCGCCACAAGCGACGATACGGAAAATATAAATATCACCCTCGGTATAAGAAGCATTAATGACATCCCCGTCCTGGCCATGATGGAGAATGAAAAGAGGGCTGAACTGGCTTATGCAGCCGGAGCAAAACAGGTGGTTACCCTGGAAGAAACCCTTGGCAAGCAGCTTGTCGATTGGATCACGGCCGACGCCAGCCCGACCAGGTTCCTGGATTTATTAAACGTTGAAGTGTCGCCTGAAGTGCTGGCCCAGCTTAAACCAAGCATTATCCATGTTGGAGCAAACAGCAAATTCTGCGGCAGGACTATTGGCGACACCAGGCTGCGTTCTATTACCGGCGCCACCATAGCTGCGGTGTGGAATGAAAACGGCACGGTTTCAACACCTTCTGCTACAACAATGATAGACGAATCGACCCTTTTAGTTTTAGGCCCTCATGATAATGTCGATCGGCTGGCCTCCCTGTTGGGCGGACCCGGTCCGGGCGGACACGTGGTCTTAATCGGGGCAGGAAGAGTGGGCCAGGAAGCAGGCAAAATGCTTAACAACGCCGGGATCAAGCCTTATGTTATTGATATCTTAAACAAACCGCTCTTTTTTGACGGAGAATTGATTGCCGGCGACGCCACAAAGCCCCACGTCTTAAAGGAAGTGAAAATCAGCGAAGCGGATACTTTAATCGTAACCATTAACGATGACAGTTTAAATATATTCATAGTTCTGGCCAGCAGCTTGCTCAACCCTGATGTTGATGTTATGGCCAGGTCCGTTCATGTAGATGCCATCGACCGCCTCCACCAGGCAGGAGCCAACCATGTCCTTTCTGAATCGATTCTCGGTTTTCAACTGCTGCAAATTGCCATGGTGGAAATGGACGTGCTGCCCAAGCTGCCGGATTATGTAGTAAGGGAGCTAACCTGGCAGCAGGAGCCGATTACTATCCAGGACCTGACCGAAAAATACCGCGGTGAATTTAAAGTCATTTGCATAGTCAGAGAAGGCAGGGCTATCGAGCCTTCATTGAACTATGCCCTCCAAAAAGGTGAACGTATTGTTGTCCTGGGCACTTACAACAACCTGGAAAAATTAGCCTAAAAATAAAATTTCAACCCGTCCGGCAACCTCCTCCGGTTTCCGGGCAAAGGGCTTGCAAAGGCTCAGGTCTCATTTTGCCGGTTCGCGCAAATCAAAAAGGCAGCAATGATCACCATCCAAAATATTTTTCAGGTGCCTGCACTCGGTACCGTTGTAAGCGCTGTACTTGGCCTGATCAACAGAGCAGTATATTCTCCCGAGTTTCCCGGATCCTTTTTCCTTCCATACTTCAGCCAGGGGACAATAGGTGATCATATCTCTCTGCACCCCGTCTTTTCCGGTGATGACGCCTCCCTTCCATCCCCAGGCTGGCAGATCCGAGCCCTTTTTGAAATTATCCGCTGTCAGGGGCAGGCCAAGCGCCAGTACTTTTGCCCGGGACACAATTCCGCTGTCGGTTCCATAGCGGCTGACTATCTCTCCGAGGACTTCCCTGCCCTTTTCAGGGCCCAATTCTTCCACCAGGACCTCTGCTGCATAGTGATAAAACAGGGCCAAACGTCTGGCGGTTCTAATAACCTGCTCCTCTGCTTCCTCGAGGGTAACCGTCTGCCTGCTGTTATCTTTTTCCGTCATCATAAAACCTCCCGGCTGTTTTATGCGTAAAATATCCTGCCGATATTTCCCTTAACTATTATCCTGAAAGCTTCCAAAAAGAGAGTGGCTAAGATCTGTTACCTTATCATATGTCAGGTTGAAGGTTACATAACTTAATTTGTCATAGGATTGCCCCCCCTGAATACAGACCGTCCGGCCAAGTTTCTTGGCCCAGACACCCCCGTTAAGGAAGGGGGCTTCGTGGATATGGCCATGAACTGTAACCAGCGGCTGCATCTCCCTGATAAACCGGTAAATTTCGCGGCTGCCGACCCTGTCCCCGGATCCGCAAAGGTCAAAATCCATATTCGCGGGAGGACAGTGAATAAGCCAGATCGAACCTGCCATATTTTCAACCTGCAGGGCAGTTGTTTGCAGCGCTTCCCGGATGGACGGCTTGCCCCGGAGGTAAGCTCCCAGGTCGGGGATAAATTCAATTTCATTACCCTGACTGATTAGCGCCGGCGGACCAAGCTGAACCGGATGAATGGCAGGGTTATCCCTGCTTTCTGCCGCAACCCAGTACTTGTAGGCAAAGGGATAATCGTTAATCCAGGGACATCCGCAGAACTCGCGCCCCTGTATATCTTTAACCCGGTCTGGCACGTAATGCCAGAGTTCCTGCTGATCGCCCTTTTTCAGCTCAGGAACAACCAGCTGGTTGTCATCATTGCCGGCGATTAAAACCAGTTCAGACCCGGCCTCGCGGATATTAGCGGCATGTTCCACAAGCCGGGGCAGAAAAGCAGGCTGGGCCAGTATCCCGTCATACTTGGGCAGCAAGTCTCCCGCTATTGCCACCAGGCCGGGGCTTTCCTCCCGGACTGCATGAACCAGGCATTCCCAGTGCTCTTCAGACTGGTGAACATCGGCCAGCGCTAATACTTTCATGGTATGATCCTCCTGCTTCTAAACGGCTTTTCAAGTTACATCTATCCTCTCTTCAAGTGAACTGATCAGCTCAACACATTTCTGAAAACAGTCACTCTCGCTGAAAAACAGCTCTACCGCCTCTTGCCTGCATTTGATGACACAGCGCCCGCAGCCGCGGCACATTTTATCGTTAATCAACGCCCTTCCATTGGTTACGGTAACTGCGTTTACGAAGCAAGATTCTACGCATTCGCCACAACCGCTGCAGGAGCCGTTTACTGACACTTCCACACCTTCCATCCTGTGCACCTTTTGGGCAATTGAATCAGATGCTTTGGTTATAATTTTCCATAGACAGCAGCATTCGCAGCAGTGACAAACAGTCAGCAGCCTCTCCGCCGGGTCAACCCCGAGCCAGATTTTATCCAGCCGGTTTTTACCAACCAGGTTTATCAATCCTGCCTGTTCAACTTTTTTCTGCAGCATTTTTGCCTCCGCCACACTTACCTCGCGCCCCAGGGCCGGGTTAATGCCCCGTGCTGCTTCCCCGATAAACAGGCAGCCGATATCATGGGGGTAACTAACACAACTGCCGGCATCCCGGCAGATACACTTGTTCATGGCAAACCGGAAGGAAGCCTTTTCGATAAAATGGTCTACCACAATTCCCGGCAGTACAACCTTTTCTTTATTACGAATTGCCTTCCTGTGCGGTAAAAAGCGGATAAAGTCCTCATTAAAGAAAGCCTGCCCGATCAGCCAGCCAACAAGAGGCCACCTGCTTAAGCCGGCTAAAATAAAGCGCAGCGGCCAGATTTTAAGGAGAAAGGTCCTGTGCCAGAGCGGTCTGCTAAATTTCATCACTTCCTCTGCCCAATAATAATAAGGTATTTTTAAAGTAAAGCGTGAATAAGTCTTTTGAAAAAAACTGGTTTTAACAGCTTTCCAGTAATTCGCTGATCAACGTTTTATGCAGTTCAAGTTTGTCGCTAAGCATATCATTAAATTCCCCGCTAATCTTTTCCTGCCCGCTGCTCATTTCTTTGATTTGAGTTTCAATTTTTAACCTGGCATCGGCATAACGCATGCCCAGCGCTGCCGCTATTTGTAATTCCGGCCTGAGGGCCCGATCCGAGCCGCCTGAGAGATCCTCCAGCAGGGCTATAACTTTAGCTCTCAAGGCAGGGTAACTCCTGTAAATTTTGCAAAGATCGTAAGCAACAGGTTTGTGGGCCGCAAATTCCCAGTCGATAAGGCAAAACCGCCCGCTCTCACTTTTAATCATGTTCAGGGGACTCAAATCACCGTGGCAAAGCGCAAACGGCCACAGGGCATAATAACTAAACTTTTCATGTTTTATTATCATATTTTTTAGGGGCAAGTCGATATATAAAGCCGGACCGCCCACCCTGTTTTTCGCCAGAGAAACCGGGCGAGATGTAGCCCGGTAGAACGGGCGGGCATAACAATCCAGAAATTCCGCAGCTTTTTCTTCTAGCGAAACGCTCCTGGCATCAGAAACATTTTCCTCCACGATCCAGTTCCCCCCGGACCGGTCATATTCTATGATTCGAGGAATAATTGCCCTTAGTTTTCCTTTTTCCGCGATCACTTTTCTGGCCCGGATTTCGCGGGCCAACCTTCCAATGCGGAAAACATTTTTCAGGGCGACTTTTGCGGTCAGCTCCCGCCGGGAATTGTATTCGAATACCCGGGCATTGGTAGAAATACTGATCAGGCGGCACAGAAAAGGAAGCTCGACCAGGACGGGAAAGGAGCGCTCCCGGATTGCTGACGCCAGCGCTTCTGCCACCGCTTTCCGGCTGCTGAAAAACCTGCAGAGCGGAAACAGATTATCACCCGCATAAATATAGCGGTAAGTATTTCCCCTGGAGCAGCCGAACTGTGCATCAAAGAGGGTCAACCTTTCAAGGATGTGATTGGTTTGAGCCTGCTGATCAAGAATACCGGCATTATATAAATGCAGCCTTCCCAGCTTGATAGTGTGCACATTTTTTACTTTCACCTTATTGATGCCTCCGTCCGACACAGTACTCTCCGATCAATTCACGAACCTTCCGTCCGGAAACAGACCAGTTCAACCTGTCCTCGTATTCGCCGAAGGTAGATGAAGCCAGGCGGCCGTAGCTCTCTTTTGAAGCAAATATTTTTTCGATATAAGCGCAGTATTGATCGGGTTCATCTGCAGGCGAGAACAACCGCCCGTTCCTGCCGTCCCTGACGGCCGTAGGGATTCCGCCTACACTGGTGGCCAGGGAAGGCAGGCCAAAGGAACTTGCCTCGGCAAAAACAATTCCGAAGCATTCATTCCGCGACGGGAGAATTAAAAAATGAGATTCTGAAAAAAGTTTTTCCAGGTGTCTAATGCCCTGCTCAGATTCTTTTGATATAAAGCCGTGCACCCTGACAAAATCCCTGGCAATTCCGGGAGGATTGCAACCGGCAATGTGTAGTTCCGTTTTCAGGCCTCGCTGGTTAAGTCTTTCGGCAACCGCAACAGCCAGATCGCCATTTTTGGTATGCCAGTCGACTCCAAGGAAAAGCAGCCGGCAGCGATCAAAGTTTTTGGATGCAGCAATTTTTTCAATTTCATGCCTGCTGCGGTTGCAGTTAAGGTTGGGGCCAAAGGGCACAACCTTAACCTTTGCCGGATCAACCGCGTAGTTCTCCAGGGCTGATTTTGCCGCCCATTCCGAACTATACAGGACCAGGCTTGAATTTTTCAGGGTCAGTTCTTCAACAGCGTGACCGTGCTTAATTGACCGGGAGCAGAGGTTGGCGAAGGGAGGGTATATGTCCATGTATCCCGCAAAGGTGTAATCATTCCACATGACAAGCGGCTTCGCGGACTGTAAAAGGGCGGTAAAATGGTTGCTCCAGGCGAAAACAATATCATGATCGACTGCGGCCAGCCGTTCTTCAACCCGGCGGGCTCTCCAGGCCATAACAAGGGGATCAAATTCTTTTAAATAAATCTTTCCATTCAACCTGTTGTAGTAATAATTTTTGGCTTCTATAAGCGCCCGGCCGGCTATTGTCCGAAGCTGAAAGGCCCGTGTCAGGCCGCCCGGCGCTGCTTTGTCCGGGCCGGTGTTCATAAGCCCGTCAAGCTCGACTATCTCCGCCTGGATGCCGCTTGCCAGCAGCGTTTTGTAAATAAAGTAAGGCGTTCCCGAGGCAAAGTTAATATCCCGCGGGTCTCCCCAGGCCACAAAGGCAGCTTTCATCAGATCCGCTCCATTTCCAGGAGGTAGTGGTCGGCCAGCCGGGCTGCAAGCGGCGAGTGGGCCCGGCTTTGTTCCAGGCGGCGCAGCATTCCTATTATTTTCGGATTGTTTTTGGCCCAGGATTCGGCATAGGGGGGCGGCAGAAAAACTCCTATTGCCGTAGCACGGGTGACCCGGAAGTGGGGGGCAAAAGCTGCTCTGGCTTTAACAATACGGGGGTAGCGGACAGTAACTCCCCTCCAATCCAACCCTCCCCGGCGCAGCCTCCGGAAAGCTTTCCCCGGGAGCCCTTTGCGAAGATACCAGAGCCATTCCCAGGGAACACAGGGACCCATGATTACAAATATCCCCGGCGCCCCGGGGGTTACAAGCCCGTGCAGGCTTCCGGCCACAGATGGCAGGTCCCGCACACAGTTTAAGACTCCAAAGTTGGCCAGGATTCCATCGAAAGCTGAAGTATGATTACCGCTCTCCTTGCATGGCCCAAGTTCCCCCAAATCCGGGCTTTCCAAATCCATCACCCTGAACTCTACCAGGTCCTGCACCCCGGCCTGTTCAACTTTCTCCCGGGCCTTCCTGACCATAGCCGGGCTGGCATCAAGGGCAGTAACCCTGTGTCCATTGCGGGCCAGGTAAAGGGCATCTTCTCCTGTTCCGCATCCCAGTTCCAGGATATGCCGCTTCCCCGTAAAGAGGGCATCGATCCTCTCCCAGACAACATCCCGGTAAATCCGGCCCAGAACGGAATTTGTAAATTCACGATCGTAGTCAGGAGCCATCTCATCAAAAGGCCGGGGCCGCGTATCGGGAGGCTGGATATCATTCATTCCACAATACCCCGGCCCTTTCCCGCGCTTTTTCTGCTTCTGCAGCATAACGGGCTGCATTCTCCGGCTCACAGTTTTTTAATCTGTGAGCTTTAACACTGTTTTTCAACCACTGGTCTGCCGCCCTGTAAAACGCCGCGGACTTGCGGCCCCGGATAGCAAGATCCTTATCAGTAGCGGAAACCCAGTCGTCGGGATGGATAATCCTGTCACTGACCTCTTCGTAATAAGACGTGCCGCGGATTGGATGAACAACTGTAGTAAAAAATATATCAGGGAGGCAGCGCTTAACATGTTCAACAGTTAGTTCAATATCTTCCAGGGTTTCCCCCTCGTACCCCCACATCAGGAAAATCCCTGTTTCAATACCCTGCTGTTTGCTCAATTCTACCGCGTGGCAAATTTGCTCTGCGGTTACCCCCCGTCCCATGGCCTTAAGGATGCGGTTGCTACCGCTTTCCGAACCGATCCAAATTCTCCGGCAGCCCATCCCGGCCAGCTCTTTAACAAGCTTTTCTTCCTGCATTCGGTCGGCACGGGAAATAGTCTCAAAAGGCAAGTATATTCCCCTGCTCCGCAGTTCGGCGGAGAACCGGTAGATCCAATTATGATCCATGGTGAAAACATCATCGGCATACCAGAGCTGGCCGGGGTTGTAACGGTGTTTAATCCATTCCACTTCGTCCGCGCAGTCGGTCACTTTCCGGCGCCTCTCGGTTTTCCCGAAAACTGAATGTGAGCACCAGCGGCAGCCGTAACGACAGCCCCTGGATGTAATCAGGTTTATACTTGTTTCCCCGTGGCTGGCATACCATGATTCCAGGTAACAGTCCAGGTTTATATTTTCCCGGTCGGGCCAGGGGATATAATTGATATCCAGGGGCGCCCGCGGCAGGGTTCGCACCACGGAGCCTTCTTTATCCCTGTAGACAAGGCCTTCTATTTCGTTCAGGCTGACCGAATCAGGTTTGCCCCGACTCAACAGGGGTATAAGCTCGGCCAAAGCTGCTTCCCCTTCCCCGATTACTACAATATCGGCGCCGTGCTCAATGTATTGCCCGGGATAACCGGCACTGTCCGGTCCCCCGACAATAACCGTGTAACCCTCGCCTTTCGCTGCCTGAACCTGGGCTATTACGCTGGCCCGGGTCATGTGTGTGGTATAGATGCCGAGGATACGGCAGTCCGATTTCCGGAGCAGCGCAGTAAAAGCATCCCGGTCGCTGAAGGTGCTGTCAAAAACCAGGGGGGCCATACCGGATGAGCGCAGGTAGGATGAAATATAAAGAAGGCCCAGGGGAGGATAAGGCCGCATAATTTCCTGTTCCTTTGGATCTTCGGCCAGGAAAAAACCGTGCGTCAGAATAATGTCCGGCACCCTGTCAAACCTCCTTCAAACGTCCGGCCGACTTGCGGCGATGGCTGGCTTCCATTCTGCCCAGGGCCATCCATCCGTCCATAACTTCTTTCCATAATTTTTCTTCAATACTGCCGTTATTGTTGCTGTTTGCCGTGCGATGCATCAGATCAAGTTCGGCATGGAGAACGCTGTGCAGTTTTTTATAGAACGGTGTGGTGTACGAGCCGCTGAAAAGCATGGCCAGGTCATCTGAATCCTGCCAGTTTGCCTGGTGGCCCATAGTTTTCCGGACAGAAAGGTAAAGAGGTGTCCCGGGCAGGGGATAGGTAACGCTTATCCCGATTTTATGAGGGAATGTCTCCCGGACCAGGTCCACGGTGTCAAAAATATCCTCCAGGGCTTCCCCGGGGTAACCAAACTGGATAAACAGGCAGGGCCTGATGCCCGCCGCTTTTAAGTCAGACACCGTTTTCTTTAAACTTTCCGGACTCACACTTTTGTTCATTGCATCAAGAACCCTCTGGCTTCCGCTCTCAGCGCCAAGCCATACCTCAATACACCCGCTTTCCCTGAGGTTTGAAATAGCTTCCGGGGTCAGCAGATCCGCCCGGCTTTGAATTGTATAGGGGACGTGAGCTTTTTCTATCTGCAGGGCTGTTTTAAAATCGGCAACCCAGCCTTCACTGTAACCGAAAACATCATCGGCAAACCAGATATGATCGGGAGATAAATGCTCCATAACCCAGGCCAGTTCGGCTGCCACGTGTCCTGCCGGCCGCCGGGCAAAATGATTACCCCAGATCGGCTTCGCACACCAGTTGCAGGAATAAGGGCATCCCCGGGAGGCAGTCATATTCAAGCTGAAATAGCCGTGTCTTTCCTTCCAGGCCTGCCTGTAGGGTTCAATCTCAACCATATCCCAGGCTGGCATGGGCAGTGATCCCAGGTCCTGCGTTAACGGCCGGGCAGAATTTATTTTGATAACTCCACCAGGCAAAACTCCGGCGATGCCGGGCACATCGGCTTCCAGGGGATCGATGTTTTTATAGAGCGCGTTGCAAACTTCTGCAGCTGTTTTGTCAGCTTCACCTACTATTACATAATCGGCGCCGTCATGCAGGTAGCGATCGGGATGATTGGTCGTATCGGAACTCGCCACTATGGCAGCAGCCCCGCTCCTGCGGGCTGCCCGGCACATCGCCAGAGCGGTTTTCCGCATATGGCCCAGACACATCTTGGTTATAAAGTTGAAGCAATCCTCGTAAACGATTAACAGATCAGGTTCAATCGAGTTTAATGCTTCATAAAAACCTTCCAGGCCGGCGTGGAAAGTAGGATCGCACATTGAAACATTGTAGCCTTCAGCCTTCAGTATCGAGGCAGCCTGAAGCGTAGCCAGGGGCGGGTATGGCTGCATTTTCCGCTGCTGCTTGGAATCATTTTGAAGCAGGTTGGAATGAGTTAGCAGGACTTTCCAATCCGATTTCACCTGTTTGCCCTCCTGTGAGCAGTTCCCTGAAAAACCGGTCCTGCAAAAAGTATACCACCGTTGCAGGAGATAAGTTCCCAAATTTAGAAGCCTTTAAGCCTCAACTAAATAGCAGGTAATGCTTGTGTCCATTGGGCTTTAAAGTTTAATTATATGCCCGGTGCAGCCGTTTTAACTACCAGTAAATTAGCAGGCCCCGGGTGTGGGACATATCCTTATTCATTAATAATATATACCCGGGGAGTATTACGCTTCTACAGATGGAGAAATAAATAACCTGCAGCAGCCTCAAGACCTGCTTAAAAAACAAACCATCATTTAAAAAAATGTCTATGCGGTAATTAGAGCTGGTTGAGGGCAGACCTGACGGGACCGGATAAAGATACCGGGTAAACCGGGTATCCCTGATCTGCTTTCCCCAGGCGGCACCTTTAATCAAAGGGAAGCTGACGCCCCTGGAAGAAATATTAAACCCTGATGTTCTCATGCCTGTTATCAATGCTTACCGATCTCCATTTGCCGGAATAACTATCCCAATCAAAAAGGGCCTTTGGTTACACTAAATTAATCACTGATCAGTGTTTAAAAAGGTTGGTATAGAAATAGCGCAAATTGAAGTACTTCCACAGTTGATATACTATATGCTAACACAATTTTAAAATCGAAGCAAAATTGACAGGACTTTTCCCTGTTAAACTCTTCCTCTAACATTGCACTAACCGTGTATTAAAATGAAGGAATGGAACGGAGGCAAAGCGAATTTTTATATAGAGGTACCGGTTCGGATAAATAGTACCGGTCTGCAGCTTTCAGATATGGAGGGGATCGCTATTCATAAGTTTGGCAATGGTCCTGCAACTCCCGATTCAACGGGGCAAAAAAAAGGATGGGTAGTTGCTTTATCCGGAACAGGCATAAACCTGGCCCTGGGGATCCTCTATTCCTGGAGTATTATAGCTGCATTTTTAAGAGAAGAACAGGGCTGGACAGCTATAAGCTCGCAGTTTCCTTATATGGTTGCCTGCGGGGTTTTTGCCCTGCTTATGGTTCCCGGCGGGAAAATACAGGATCTAATCGGGCCCAGGGTCGTTATTATGGCCGCGGCTGTCTTTGCCGGAATTGGCTTTGTCGGTTCCGGGTTATTCCCCGGTGTCGGCGGGCTTATTGTTTTTTTTGGGATAATATTCGGTACGGCAATGGGGCTTGGCTATTCATCGGCAACCCCGCCCGCCATTAAGTGGTTCGGACCGGACAGGCGTGGCTTAATAGCGGGAATTGTCGTCAGCGGCTTCGGGCTGGCCTCCGTATACACCGCTCCCCTCACTAACTTTTTACTTGGAAGTTACGGCCTTTCAAATACTTTTTTTATTCTCGGGGTTGTCTTTTTTGCCATCATAATTCTTTTAGCCCAGTTTGTTAAAAATCCTCCCACCGGTTATAATCCCGCCCAGGGGCAGCCGGTTATTGCTGATATCCACAGCGTGAATGAAGAAAAATGCCGTAAAGAAAACTTTGGATGGCATGAAATGATCAAAACACCGCAGTTTTACCTGCTCTGGTTTATTTTCTGCTTTGGCTCCCTGGCCGGCTTGATGGTGATCGGCCAGCTTTCCAGTATAGCCCGGGAGCAATCCGGCCTGGCCCTGGGCTTCATCCTCGTGGCAGTGCTGTCGGTTTTTAACGCCGGAGGTAGAATTGCTGCCGGAATCATGTTTGATAAGCTTGGCCGCACCCCCACACTTGTGATTGTATATGTTATCCAGGCGACCAACTTCCTGCTTTTTGGCAGTTACAGCAGTCCGGCCGCTTTACTGGCCGGGACAATGGTAGCCGGTTTCTGCTACGGGGCCAACCTTTCGATCTTTCCCGCCGCGACAGCCACTCTTTACGGCGTTAAAAACCTGGGTGTTAACTACGGGCTGGTCTTTACTTCATGGGGGGCGGGCGGTGTATTCGGCGGGTTGCTTGGCGGCATGGTAAGAGATGCAACCGGTTCTTACAATGCAGCATTCCTGACAGCTTCCGCGCTTTGTTTTATCAGCATAGCCCTGGCCCTGCTCATAAAGAAGCCGGAATTGGAGTGCGATTAATCCAGTTAACATTATCATGCCATTTACACTGCCGGTCTGAGTGTAATCCTGAATATGCTTACGGTCCACTACAGGCAGTTTGAAATTTTATTTCCAAAAGATATAATGAATTTAGCGCAACCTTGCCCAAAATCCTGCATAGAAACTGAACAGGGAGTTTCCGGGAGGAACAATGGAATACCTTTATATCGGCCTGATTCTTTTTCTGTTTTTTTTAGTAAACTATTATTTTGAAAAATTTCATATCCCGTCTCTACTGGCCTATATCCTGGCCGGCCTGGCCCTGTCTGCCACGATCAGCGGGGATCTTTACAACCTGGTTGAAACGATCGGCGATATTGGGGTCCTGCTGCTTTTTTTTCTGCTTGGCCTGCATTACCCGCTTGCTCACCTGTTAAATATATCAAGAAGGATCTGGCAGGTTGGGGTTATGGATATCATCCTGTGTTTTGGAGTTTCCTTTATAATGGCCTACCTGTTTGGTTTTGGCCCGCTGAATGCCCTCATTCTGGGCGGAGTAGCGTACGCCAGCAGCTCATCCATAACCCTGAAAATGCTGGAGGATACGGGCAGGGATAAAACTCCGGAAGCGGAGTTCAAGACAGGCCTGCTTATATTTGAAGACATAGCGGCGCCAATTATCGTTTCTTTTCTGGTCGGTTTCAACCTGGAAATGGAAATTTCCGCTGGCTCTTTACTCAGCATTACAGCCCGTGTCCTGATTATAGTACTATTTTCGATCCTCGTTGCCGTTTACGGTTTTCGGAAACTGGAATACTTTGTCAAGCGCTACCTGGCAAAAGACTTTATGCTTTTATTTGCCCTGGCAGCAGCCTTTTTGTTAGCCGGATTGGCAATTTACCTGGAGCTGTCCAGCCTCCTGGGTGCATTCCTGGCCGGGGTGATGCTGTCCGAAACCCGATCTTCAGGCGAGTTGGACCGGTTTATCTCACCGCTTAAAAAGGCCACGCTGCCATTTTTCTTTTTCTGGTTCGGAGCTTCCATTTCACTGGAGGCGGGGATTACAGCACCCTGGTTTTTGCTGATCCTGGTTTTGTGGGGATTGGCAGCCAAGGTTCTGGTTGGCTTCCTGGGAGGAAGAATATACGGGCTGACCTGGAAAGGAAGCCTGAGGTCGTCTTTTTCCCTGGGTCAAAGGGGCGAATTTTCTGTGGTTATTGCCGCCCTGGGCGGTCCCCTGCTGATTGCTTTCAGCGGCCTTTATATTATACTTACAGCCCTGGCAGGCGTCTTTATGTTCCACAAAGCTCCCGGCCTGGCTGACAGGAGCTTTGAACTTCTAAAAAGAATCTTCCCTGCTTTGCCGCCGGAAGGGAACAACCATTCATAACACCCGGGGGTAAAAACAGGGATCAGGAAAGAGGTGTCGGTGTATGCGAATAGTTATCGTCGGCGGAGGAAGAGTCGGACGGGAGCTGGCTTCCAGGCTGTCTGAAAAACAGCAGGAGGTTGTAATAGTCGAAAAAGACCCGGAAGTGGCAAAAGAACTGACCAGGAAGCTCGATATACTGGTCATCGATGAAGACGGCGCCAATATGGCCGCGCTGGAAAAAGCCGGTATCAGGGGAACGGAGATCTTCATTGCCGTAACCTCCATAGACGAATTAAACCTGATGGCTTGCATGATGGCCGACAGGGCCGGTGTCCCTATTACTATAGCCCGGGTAAGGAACCCCGAAGGTTTTTCCAATATTGCCGATACCGGCTTCAGCAAAGACGAGATCGGGGTTGATTACGTGATCAACCCGGAAAGGGAGCTAGCCCTGGAGATATCAAAAATGATTCACTTCCCCGACGCTGAGGAAATTGAATACTTTGCCGGGGAAAGAATTATGCTTGTATCTGTAACAGTGGGTGAGGATGCTGAAATAACCGGGCAAACCTTAAATGATATGCCCCTGCCTCCTGAATGCATCATAGCCGGTATTAAAAAAAGAGACGACAGATTTATTTTCCCCTCGGGAAAGGATACCGTGGAAACAGGAGACAGGGTGTATTTGATAGGAAACGCTAAAAATATGAGAAAAGCCAGCTGGCTTATACATCATGAAGAAACCATGATTAAGACGGTGGTAATCCTCGGCGGAGAGAATACCGGAGCTTATTTAGCTTCTATTTTAGAAAATGATCCCGAACGTAAATTTACCGTAAAGCTGATTGATAAAAATGAAAACCGCAGCGAAGAATTGATCCGTAAACTGGGCAAAACTATTATTATACATGGGAACCATTCAGAACTGGCTTATTTCAACAAAGAGGAAATTGCCGAAGCTGATGCTTTGATAGCGGTGACAGGTGATGACCGCACCAACATAGTAGCTTCGCTGATGGGCCATAAGCTGGGAGCGAAGAAAGTCATTTCCGAAATCAGCAATAATGAATATGCCGAAACATATAATATTTCCGGCATCAAAAACTATATTAACTCTCATTTGATCACGGCCAGCAGAATCTTGCGTCTTACACGGAAAGGAGACATCCTGTCTCTTTCTCACTTGAAAGAAGAAAACGTGGAAGCAATCGAGTTGGTAGTCAACCCGTCGTGCAGGGCTGCCGGCAAAAAGGTGCGTGAAGCAAAACTTCCCGCCGGCGTGCTGATCGGGACTATATTCAGAAACGGCGAAATCATTGTTCCCGGCGGAGATACAGTCCTGGAACCGGGCGATGACCTTGTTATAATCACCCGGACAAGTATCAGGCATAAAGTGGAAAGTTATTTTTGTTAAAAAACATGGGGGGAAATATTTTGCCATTTGCAGTTGAAGCTCAGAACCTTAAAAAGTTTTACAACGGTTTTCAGGCAGTGGCGGGAGTCAATTTCCGGATCAACCGGGGAGAGTGTTTCGGAATCCTGGGACCCAACGGGGCCGGCAAAACCACCCTCGTTGAAATGATTTACTGTTTTTTGCCCGTTTCAGAAGGCAGGCTTACCGTCCTGGGGGATAATGTGGTCGAAGAACCACGTTCGATTAAAAAACGCCTGGGCGTGGTTCCCCAGGAAAACAACCTGGACCTTGAACTTACAGTCAGGGAAAATTTGCTGGTATACGCCAGTTATTATGACATCAGCAAACCGGTCGCCCGGGAACGGGCGGATCAATTGCTGCACTTCTTCGGTCTTTCTTCAAAAGCCAACCAGGAAGTGGACAGGATCTCGGGAGGCATGAAACGCCGGTTAACAATTGCTCGTGGTTTAATCCATACCCCGGAAATCCTGATTTTGGATGAACCGACTACCGGCCTGGATCCCCAAAGCAGGCGTATGATCTGGGAGCACCTGCGCCAGTTAAAAAAACGGGGGCTCACCCTTGTCCTGACCACCCATTACATGGATGAGGCCGGCCAGCTTTGCGACAACCTGATTATTATGAACAGGGGAGAGATCCTCGAGGAGGGCAGCCCGTCTGACCTGATCCGCCGACAAGTGGGCGAAAAGGTAATTGAAGCAGAGGTCAACCCTTCAAAAAGAGAACATTTGCTCGATAATCTGTCAGCTTTAACCTGTGAAACCCAGGTTTCCGGAGATACAGTCTACATTTTCATTCCGGAAGATGAAACGGCGGTTGTTGATCTGCTTAAAAACAACCGGGAACTTGATACGTACCGGGTCCGGCCGTCAACCCTGGAGGATGTTTTCCTCAAGCTGACGGGGAGAGGATTGGATTATGCCGATGCTGAAGAGTTTGCAGGCAGAGAATACCAGGCCCTCTAATAAAATAATTACTTCCTACAAATCAGTTAATCGCTGGGCGATAAAAGTCTTCAGCCGTAACCTGGTGGTTTTTAAAAAAAACTGGGCCACCACTATTCTTTTCAATATTGTCGAGCCGCTTCTTTACCTGGCGGCGCTCGGAGCCGGCCTGGGGATCATCGTTGCCGATATCGAAGGTATGAGTTACATTCAGTTTATCGCTCCCGGTATCGTCGCCATGTCGGCCATGTGGTCAGCCGCAGCTGAATGCTCTTACGACTCTTTTGTGCGTATGCATTTCCAAAAGATCTACCATGCTATAGTAGCCACTCCTGTCAGTCTTGAAGAGGTAGTAGTCGGGGAGCTTCTTTACGGCACCTTCAAGAGTTTGCTTTCAGGCACTGTCATAATGGCCGTTATCGCTGCCCTGGGGTTGGTGCTCTCACCCTGGGCGCTGCTTGTTCCAATTGTTCTTATATTAAACGGTCTCGTTTTTTCACAGATTGCCATGATCTGGACCGGGCTGGTTCCCAAAATTGACAGCTTTGCTTACTTTTTTACCCTGGTCGTAACGCCCATATTTCTTTTCTCCGGGGTCTTTTTCCCCCTTGATGTAATGCCTGAATTAGTCCGGCAGTTAGCCTGGCTGCTTCCGCTATACCATGTTGTTGTGCTTACCCGATCTCTTACCATCGGCCTGGTCAGCTTTGAGCTGATTTACCACGCCCTGTGGCTGGTTGTATTTATACTGATTATATTTCCCTTCCCCCAGGCCCTGATGCGCCGCCGCCTGATCAAGTAAAATTCCAACTCTCCTGGCCAAAATATCTTAAAAAGCCTCTCTCGAACCTGACATTCTTTAATAGCCCACCCCGGACATATTTTGCTTAAAATCACCGCGGCTGAGATAAGTCAGATCAGTTTACTGAACTTATTTTTGATAAAATCATCTGTTGACGATTTCCTAATTTCGTTTTATTATAATTATGCAATATGTAAACAAAACAATTTCCCAAAGGAGTTAACTTATGCAAAGCAGTAAGACAGCACCATTTTACATTAAAACAAAAAGAACATTTACCGGCATCCGCGCATATGGCTGGATTCTTACACTGCTGGTCGGTGTGGGCGGCCAGTTTTTTCCGGTACTTGGGCTGCTTGTTCCCCCGATCATGCTAACCCTGATCGGGATGAGTACGCTGAAGGGCAAATACTGGTGCGGCAATTATTGTCCACACGGCAGCTTCTTCGACAGCCTGCTGCAGCCGGTAAGCCGAAACATTAAAATACCTTCCCTGTTTGCTTCGAGGTTTTTTATTTCCGCAGTTTTAATATTTTTCATGTACAACCTGGCGCGCAGGTTCACCACTATAACCGGGGCCGCGGGCACAGCCGACCTCTTAAACCAGGCCGGGTTGGTTTTCTCAACGACATACCTGATGGTTTTACTGGTCGGGGGATTGCTGGCGGTAACTATAAGCCCCCGCACCTGGTGCCGGTTTTGCCCCATGGGTACGTTTCAGTTTATTTTTTACAAGCTTGGCAAAGTAATCAAGGTTAATAAAAAGTCCGACCGGAAAATTACGTCCGTCCAACCGGCGCTCTGCCGCTCCTGTGGAAAATGCGCCCGGGTCTGCCCGTTACAGTTAAGTCCCTATACCAGTTTCGGCAACAATAATCAGTTTGAAGATGAAAATTGCATCCGCTGCAACACCTGTATCCGCAACTGCCCGCCAGGCATATTACAGCCGGCAACAGCAAAAGAGGCCGAAAAACTTGAGCCCGGCGCTGCGCTGGAAAGTTTCAGCGAAGACCGCTTCACTCAACCCCGGTAAAGTCTGACGATGCATTAAAAGATGAATCCTGATCCCGGGCAGCGCAGGCAGCTAGCCGGCATTTCAAAAATATGCTTCCCGGCCCAGGTTACTCGTTGGCCAGGTAAATTTCGGTAAGCTCGTCTTTCAGGTAATTAAAAGCTTCATCTACTGTGTCGCAGTAGCGGACCAGGTCACGGTCTTCTTTGCTGATTACTCCAAACTTAACCATGTTATCGAAGTTAATTATTTGATTCCAGTATTCAGAACCGTAAATTATAATCGGCAGCCTCCTGGTGACTTTCCTGGTCTGTACCAGGGTCAACAGCTCGAAAAGTTCGTCTAAAGTACCGAAGCCGCCGGGGAAAATGACCAACCCCTTGGCCAGGTAAACAAACCAGAATTTTCGCATGAAAAAGTAATGAAAATCGAAATTCAATTCGGGAGTAATATAGTGGTTTGAGTCCTGCTCAAAGGGAAGGCTGATATTTAAACCAATTGACTTGCCCTTCGCCTCGATCGCACCCTTGTTTGCAGCTTCCATCATGCCGGGCCCCCCGCCGGAGCAGATCACAAAACGGTAAATCGAATTAAGCGACTTGGACCACTCCGTCATCCGCCTGGCCAATTCTACCGCATCTTCGTAATAATGAGACAGAAAAACCTGGTTTTTGGCAAATTCAAGCTCTTCTTGCAGGGACTGCCCGCTCTCACTCCCGGCTTTACCGATTTTTTCTTCTACGGAAGCAAGTATCTTTTTTGCATCCTCGAGGTTCCTGGTGCGCGCAGAACCATAAAAAACAATAGTGTCGTAAATTTTCTGTTCTTTAAAGCGCTCCATTGGCTCGAGGTATTCAGATAAGATACGCAGGGTTCTCGCGTAGGGTCCGTTTAAAAACTCTTGATTCTTGTATGCTTTTACGGGTTCAGTATGTTTTTTTTCCATAGGTCCTCCTTGTAAGACAATAATATTTGCAGATCAAAATTTACTTCAACTATTATACTATAAGTAAAGCCTGCCGGCACTGCAGTGCTATATTTTACCATTTGCAATTCGACAAATATCTAAAACCTGTATGCTTTTATATTAGCGCAACAAGAATTAAAATAAACAAACTGAAAATGAGACCCCTTCCTCCATATCTTTTTGTAAGCAACAAGATAAATCAAAGATTAATAGTGGTTTGTTCCTCCATTTTATAAAAACATATAAGGATCTCTTATTTATTGAAATTGACAGGTTTACCGTTAAATCCCCGGATTAATTTTACTCTACGCTTTGTTCCTGAGTTTTGAAAGTGGTTTCTTGACATGGTATCATATAAATACAAAGACCGCGTATCACAATTCCATGTTTCATTAACGTAATCCCATTATATGAGGTGAGACAAATGATTACCCGGGATTCGGAACTGGCAAACAAGAGAGTGGTTATTGCCTCCAACAGGCTTCCGGTAAGCGTATCCAGGAAAAATGGCCGGTTAGGCATTTCCCCCAGCGTAGGAGGCCTGGCAACCGGACTGTCTTCTTTCCACCGGGGCAGTGATGGGTTGTGGGTCGGCTGGCCCGGCATAAATCCAGGTGATACCCAGAATAAACTGGAACTTGAAGAAACTCTGAAAAAAGATTATAACTGCTTCCCCGTTTACCTGACGGCTACTGATCTGAAGAAGTATTACCACGGCTTCAGCAACAGGACCCTGTGGCCTCTTTTCCACTATTTTTCAACATACGCCACATATGATTCTTCAGAATGGGCAACCTATAAAAAAGTAAACCAGATGTTTTGCAACCGCCTGCTGGAGGTCATCCGGCCCGGGGACATTATCTGGGTACACGATTACCATTTGCTCCTACTACCTGATATGCTGCGCAGGGAAGTTCCTGACGCCATAATCGGCTTTTTTTTGCACATACCATTCCCTTCCATGGAAATTTTTCGTTACCTGCCCTGGAGGGAAGATATTTTGCAGGGGATGCTCGGCGCAGACCTGATCGGCTTTCACACCTATGATTATACCAGGCATTTCCTGAGCTGCGTGCTGAGGATTCTCGGGAAAGAGCAGGTTTACGGCCAGCTGATAGTTGAGAACCGGACAGTAAATGTTGACACTTTCCCCATGGGAATCGACACCGATAAATTTTCAACAGCAGCCTCTTCTCCGGCTGTTATAAAAGAAAGAGAACTGCTTGACGAAAGATTAAAACCGGAAAAAATTATCCTATCTGTTGACCGGCTTGATTTTACAAAAGGAATACCGGAAAGACTCAGAGCTTTTGAACTGTTTCTTGAAAGGTACCCCGAATGGCACAGGAAAATTACTTACGTGATGCTGTGCGTTCCCTCACGGACGAAAGTCCGGGAGTACCAGCTGCTGAAAAGTGAAATTGACGAGCTGGTCGGTAAGATCAACGGCCGCTTTGATACTCCGGGCTGGCTGCCTATCCTCTACATGTATCGCTCGCTGCCTTTTGAAGAGCTGGTTTCTCTTTACAGCGCCGCCGACCTGGCTCTTGTCACCCCGCTGCGGGACGGAATGAACCTGGTTGCAAAAGAATACCTGGCCAGTCAGATCGACAACCCAAAAGGAGCCCTTGTTCTAAGTGAAACCGCCGGAGCTGCGGCAGAACTGGGGGAAGCAATTGTAGTTAATCCCAATGATATTAACATGATGGCTGAAGCAATAGCTCGCGGGCTATCCATCTCCGAAAAAGATAAAAAAAAGCGGATAGAATCCATGACCGACAGAATAAAAAAATATGACATATTTCAATGGACGGAAGACTTCCTTAATCAACTGTGCCAGACCAGGGATCGCCAGGAGCACAACAGGCAATTTTTCCTGGCAGAAAAAGAACGGAAAGAAATGCAGTCAGATTATAATAAGGCTGGGAAAAGGCTGTTCCTGCTTGATTATGATGGCACCCTGATGTCCCTGGCCGGAAAGCCGGAACTGGCACAACCTGATTCTGAAATATATTCTATACTCTCTTCCCTGGCCGGGAATCCCGCCAATACCGTGGTGTTGATCAGCGGCAGGGATAGCGGGACACTTACCGACTGGCTCGGAGGTGCCGGGGTGGGAATGGTAGCAGAGCATGGAACCTGGATTCGTGAAGCCGACGGGCATGAATGGCAGCTAACCAACAAGGGCCTCTCTGCGGGATGGAAAGAGAATGTTTACCCGCTTCTGGAAATGTTCAGCGTAAGAACACCGGGCTCTTTTATTGAAGAAAAATCATATGCCCTGGTCTGGCATTACCGTAAAGCTGAACCCGAGCTGGGGAACCTGAGGTCCAAGGAGCTGGTAGACGCCCTGTACGATATGCTGGCCGGTACTGATTTACAGGTCCTCCAGGGCAGCAAGGTAGTCGAAATTAAACCGGCCGGAGTTAACAAGGGCAGGGCTGCCCTGCATTGGCTGGAAAAAGATGCTGCATGGGATTTCATACTGGCCATGGGTGATGACTGGACAGACGAAGATACCTTTTCAGTGCTGCCGGATTGGTCCTGGACCATCAAGGTAGGATTTGCCCCTTTTACCGGGGCCCGGTTCCTCCTGGATTCTCCCGCTAAAGCCAGGAAACTCCTGAAAACCCTGGAAGAGCTATAGTCTGCCGGGCTAATTACTGCCTGTATCTCGTTACAGGCTTAATTAAGCTGTGACATTGCCATCTGAGCTCAAATTGGCAGTATGCCTTACCTGGACAGGGCATTTGCTAAAAGCCGCTTTTTTGCTCAAATACCTGGGGGTTTAGAATATTTTCCGGCTTTTCCCCCGCCAGGATACAACAAACACTTTCAGCAGCCATCCGGGCCATAGCGGATCGCGTTTCAGCAGTTGCGCTTCCCAGGTGGGGAAGCAGGGTCACGTTATCCAGGTCAGCCAATCCCGGGGCCAAAAGCGGTTCGTGTTCAAAAACATCGAGCGCAGCACCGGCAATCTTTCCGGCCCGGAGATGTTTAACAAGGCTTTTTTCATCCACCAGGGCCCCCCGGGCGGTATTGATCAGGTAAGCTCCAGGCTTCATCATGTCCAGGCGTTTTGAATTTATTAAATGGTGAACCCCGGGTGTGTAAGGCAGGTGCAGGCTCAGGAAATCAGCATTTTTAACTAAATCGTCAAGCGGATGGTATTCAGCTTTCAAACGGGCGGCGACCTCGGCAGGAAGGGGGCTGCGCTTAAAATAAGTAATCTTCATATTGAAAGCAAGGGCTCTTTTTGCCACCGCCTGCCCGATCCGGCCCATGCCGATTATACCCAGGGTTTTGCCCTGCAGGGAGGTCCCCCTGAAAAGCAGGGGGTCCCAACCATTAAAACGTCCTTCGCGCAGGTAATGATCCGCTTCGATTACCCGGCGGGCCGCCGCAAGAATCAGGGCAAAGGTAAGATCTGCCGTGGCTTCCGTTAAAACTCCGGGTGTATTAGTAACGGCTATTCCCCTTCCGGTGCAGGCCGAAATATCGATATTGTCGATGCCTGCCGCCAGGTTGGCGACTACCTTCAAACTTGGAGCCCGCTCGAGAAGGGGAGCATCAATGCGATCATTTAACATGGCAATCAGGCCGTCAACTTCGGCTATCAGGGTTTCAAGTTCCCTGCGCCTGATCGGCAAATCAGCATCATTGATTATGCATTCAAAATTGCTCTCCTTCAGAAGATCCATCCCGGTATCGGGTATATTCCTCGTGATCAAAACTTTAGGCGACATCATAAAACCTCCTGCCCGGGCAGCATTTGTCTTATAATTTAATTATATCATAAGGGCCCGCGGGGCCGCGCCAGAACCTCTACCTGGATTAACCGGCCCTGCTCTATCCATTTACAACTTTTGATGATTAGGATATTCTAAGCAGGGAGCTGTCACAGATGTCAGATTCGGAAAATATTGAAGCGCAGGGTCATTAAATGACATAATAACGGAAGGCCCGTTAAAAAGTTTTGCGGTCTCCCGGTTCTTCTGAGAAATATACTGTAGTGTAAACCATTTAATGAAAGGAAGAAACAGATGAGGCTGTTAATTATGATCCAGGGTAATTATGGTCAGCGGATTGCCGATCATATAGAGCACAAAAAACCAAAAGGATGGCACGTTTCAGTATGGGAAGTGCCGATGATTACAGAAAGTATTGTCGACGATCCGGAAAGTTATTTGCCGGATCATCTGTCCCGGGCCGATTTGATTCTTCATCTCTGCGAGTCCGCCCAGGCGGCTCAGCTTCTGCCCGCCGTGGCAGAAAAGACCGGTGCCGGCGGCATTATCGCCTCTATTGACAGTTCAGCATGGATACCCCCGGGCCTGCGTAACCAGCTGCGCAGAGAACTGGGCAAAAAAGATATTACTATAGTTTTTCCGGAGCCTCTTTGCTCCATAGATGAATGTACCGTCGGCTTTTATGAAAAAAACAAGGAGCCTTATACTAACGAAGCTATTCAGGCTTTTGCCCGGCATTTTGGCAAACCCAGACTTGAGTTGTCTATCAATGACAAAGGTTGTATCAGCGCGGCAAAAGTGCTGCGGGGAGCTCCGTGCGGTTCATCAGAGTACACGGCCAGGCGGATTATCGGGCTGGAAACTGCCGGGGCAGTTCCCAAAGCCGGCCTGATGTGCCTTCACTACCCCTGCCTGGCCTCAATGAAATTCGAACAGACCGATAATGGCGTTGATACAATTATGCATACCTCGGGGCGGGTCTTCAATGAAGCCATGGAAAAAGCCCTTGCCGAAAATAATAATAAGTAGTTAATAAAACACATCTTCCTTAACGGCCACAACAGGATAATTTTATATGCGCACCATTGGCATTCACTCACGCCTGATTACCGGTGGTGCGCAGAACAACTAAAGGTTTTTACCGCGTTTCCGGGTATAATTTGCCTTAGCGGCTTTTTAATGATAAGATTATAATGTTATGAAGTTACGCTGCAATTCCCCAAAAATAAATTCCTCTTTAAAAATTTTTTTTTACTGGTGAAGTTGCGTCTGCTGATTTATTAATAATCGGCTGCTGCCAACCTGATCCTGTTTTCAATTTCGCATGCGGCCGAAATATGAAAGGGAAGTGGTATTATCTGTGGTATAGCAGGAATGTGGAACGGTGTTAACGAGACGGAAATTCGTTCGATGCTGGATATTATGGTTCACCGGGGCCCGGACGCGGCCGGTGAAATGGTCTTCGACGATGTGCCCGGTATGTTCGGGCACCGCCGTCTGAGCATTATGGATCCGGAAGGCGGGAATCAACCTATTAAAAATGAAACCGGAACTATGTCGATCATTGCCAACGGCGAAATCTACAACTTTCCTCACCTTCACGAGTCCCTGTCCGAAACTCATGACATAAAAACAACCAGCGATACCGAAACAGTACTGCACCTCTTTGAAGACCTGGGGCCAAAACTGGTTGATAAACTGGAAGGTATGTATGCATTTGCCATTGCTGACGGCAAAAACCTTTTTATCGCCCGCGACCCGGTCGGTATAAAACCTCTTTATTATACAAAAACGGACGGCGGATTCTCATTTGCCTCCGAACTGAAACCGCTGGCTGCAATATCCGGGGATGTGCATGAATTTCCACCGGGCACCTATTATGACTCCCGCAGCGGTTTCAGCAAGTTTTACAATATCCCGAAGATAGCAGTTAAGGATGAACCCCTGGAAACCCTCACCGCCAAATTACGCAGCACCCTGGAAAGGGTTGTAGAATCACACCTGATGAGCGATGTGCCCCTGGGAGTATTCCTGTCGGGAGGCCTGGACAGCAGCATCACTACAGCCCTCTCCAGGCAGATCATCGGCAGTCCGATCCACTCATTTTCGGTCGGCATTGAAGGGAGTGCCGACCTGGAAGCAGCCAGAATGCTCTCCGGTTATCTTGATACTATCCACCATGAATACCTGATCACGGTTGATGAAGTAATGGAAAAGCTGCCGGAGATTATTTACTACCTGGAATCTTTCGACCAGGATTTAGTGCGCAGCGCAATCCCAACCTTTTTTACGGCGAGGATGGCCCGCGAACACGTCAAGGTGGTCCTGAGCGGCGAGGGCGCGGACGAACTTTTTGCCGGTTACAGTTACTACAAAGATCTTGGTGTCAACGACGAGATCATGCAGGATGAACTGAGGCGTTCAGTATCAACCCTGCATAATATTAACCTGCAGAGGGCAGATCGCCTGACAATGGCCCACTCGATCGAGGCTAGAGTGCCTTTTCTCGATCGCGAAGCCATTGAAATGAGCATGCAGATACCTGCGAAATACAAGCTTTTCGGTGATCCACCAGTAGAAAAATGGATCCTGCGCAAAGCTGTAGAGGATCTGCTTCCCGAACAGATCACCTGGCGCAAAAAAGAGCAGTTCGACGAAGGAAGCGGTATTGTAGATTTTATTGAGCAGGCTGTTGTAGCCAGGTTCAGCCCTGAAGAAGCAGGGCTTCACCGTTCAAGGCATCCGGAGGCGAATTTGCGTTCAACTGAAGAATGTTACTATCACAAGCTGTTTATGGAGGTCTTCGAGCACCCGGAAGCGATCTTAAGTAACATGGGCCGCTGGGCAGAACGACCGGATTACCAGTAGGAATCTCCCTTAAACCGGAGCGGCATATAACATAAAGCCTTTCCTCCCGTTTGTGAAAACCGGAGAAAAGGCTTTATTTCGGTCAGGCGGAAATATTTTCTTGTCCGGGATTTATCCTTCTACCGTTTCTTCAACATACCGGATACAGTCATCTTTATGCCTCATGTTACGATAGAAACTTTGAAAGTCGATCCGGTAATTAAAATCGTCTTGCTCCCTGTCCCGCTGCCCGCTGATATCGAGATTCCTGATAATCAACAGCTCTTCGTTTATGTTCGAAGCCTGAAGCAATTTCATGCCGGAGGGAGCCCAGATGCCGCTGCCGCCCCAGTAGTACTCCCGGCTCTTCTCGTGCAGGCCGACCCAGTTAGCTCCAAGGGCCCAGACCTGGTTATAAGCGGCCTTGGAAGCGTTCATCAAATCCCAGAGAAAGCCATAATAGTGGTCGGTGCGGGTGTTCATGCTGACATACTCCCGCACTGCCTCCGAGTGCCAGGCTGCCAGCGTGATAATCGCGTCACAGTGATCGACAAAAGCATACTGCCTGGCCAGTTCGACAAAGCAGAGATCGTAGCAGAGCAGAAAGCCAAAACGGCCCCACTTTGTATCGATCGAGAGGCGTTTGTCGGTTCCCTGCTTGAAAAAAGGACGTTCAATGGGGGTAAGAAATACTTTGCCGTAAATATAGTCTTCTTCCATATAATCAATGCCCGGATTCAGAATGAAGCTGCAGTTATAAAAATTGCCGTCCTTTTTACGGGTGTTGCCGTAAAATATATACTCCAGGCCGCCGGTGCCGTCTGTAAGGCTGTCCCTGACATTATCAAGCCAGCTGCTAATTTCACGGTTTTCACCTTCCGACAACAGCTCCTTCACTTCCGAAGGATCTTTTGCCTTCCAGACATAGCCTGTTACAGCCAGCTCGGGGAAAATTAAAATGTTTGCTTTTTTACGGTGAGCCACATCAATAATCCGTTCCATTTTTTTTAAATTATCTTTAACATCCGGCGAGCCATAAATGTTGGCCACCATAATAGTCGGGCATTCCTCGTTTTCAGAAAAAACTCGCTCAATAATTCTAAAGCTCATGTCAACTCTCCTTCAGCGACGTCAGGCCTTACTTCCACCAGATGTGAAGATTTCCTTCCTGCTGGCGCCGGCTAAAATATTTTTGGGCTGCTGATTTATACAGGCTCCTGGTAAAAGGCAGCAGCAGTGAAAACCCCACCAGATCGGTAAGCAGTCCGGGGGTAAGCAGCAACGCCCCACCGACCAGGATGCAGGCTCCGTCAAAAAATTGTTCAGCGGGAACCAGCCCCGCTTCCATATCCCGCTGCATTTTGTATAAAACTGCAAAACCCTGCGACCTAGCCAAAAGCACACCGATAAAACCGGTAGAAGCGATCAATAAAATGGTCGGCCCGGAACCGATCATGCTGCCCAGTTCGATCAGTATCCATATCTCCAGGAGCGGCAGCAGTGTAAAAAGCAGTAATAACTTTAACATTTTATTTCACCTTGCATCCAGTCTTATACGTAATTTTAACATTTCATGATCAATTATTCACCTGTAATCATATCAAATAAACTCCGGCCGACCTAAACTCCCTTAAATTGCGCTTTACGCCTCTCTAAAAACGACTGCACGCCTTCCCGGACATCCTCGCTCTTCATAATTGGCTGGAGTTCGGGCAGCAGACGGTCGATGGCCCGGGTGTGGCCTTCGGTTCGGGCCAGCCGGGAGGATAACAGGGAAGCCTGAACTCCCAGGGGAGCCTGCTCCGCCACTTTTTCTGCAAGCTCCAGGGCCCTGTCGAACTGCCTGTTCGGGGGAACCACTTCCTGGACCAGGCCCATCCGGTAAGCTTCTTCGGCAGAGATCTCATCTCCTGTAAGCAGATAGCGCATGGCATTGCCCCAGCCGATTTCTTCATGAAGACGTACGGTTGCGCCTCCAACCGGGTATATGCCCCGTTTTACTTCAATCTGCCCAAACCTCGTATCAGAAGCGGCAACCCGGATATCGGCAGCGAGCATCAACTCAAGGCCAATTGTATAACATATACCCTGGACAGCCATTACCAGGGGCTTTCCAACACGCCTGCTCTCATCCAACCCGAAAGGGTCACAGTAACCGTCGGGCAGTGCCGGGAAACTTCCTGAGCTGAAAATTTCCACCCACCTGGCCAGGTCCAGCCCTGACGTGAAATTACTGCCATGGGCAAAAAGCAATCCGCAGCGCAGGTCCCGGGTTGAATGCAGTTTCCCAAGGCCCTCTGCCAGCTGCATGTACATGTCCGGATCAAAAGCATTCATCTTGTCGGGCCGGTTAACTCCAACCAGCAAAACATGCCCTTTTGGTTCAATTGTGATTTTACTCAATGAGCTTTTACCTCCTGTGCTGATCTTTTATGCTGCTAAATATTCTTCCGGTTATCATTATAGATCAAAAGCCAGGCTCAGCGCTGATCATTGTTTCTTAGC
>SLSE01000067.1 GCA_007130585.1 Syntrophomonadaceae bacterium
AGAGTATCATCGTCGAACTCCAGGTTATAGTTGAACTGATCGTTGGCTGCATCGCCAACAAAGCTGCCTTTTGCTATATCGACCGGAACAGCTACATCCGGGTCGAAGTTCAGCTCAAACTGGCCGCCTTCGGTTCCTTCCGCATCCTCTATACTGATTGTTACCGTTACCTCATCACCGGAAAAACCAATTTCACTGCTTGCACTGAGCCTGACACTGTCGGCAGCTAATGCCGCCTGGGAAAACAACAGCAGGAAAGACAAACATAACACTACACTGATTAACATAGACTTTCTTTTTTTCAGCAATCTCATTATATTTACACCCCTTTTTACTCAAATTAAATAATCTATTGTGTGAGGCTAAAGTTCTACCCTCCTTTTCATGCGATAATCATCGATTCTGCTAATTCCGTCCTCGTTGCTTCCTAATAAACAGGTAACCTGCGCCGGAAAGCAATAAACCGATCCCAACAACACCTGTAAGCCCTCCTGTCGGCGGTGTCGGCAGGCGGTCGTCAGGTTTCGGGACCGGCTCAGGTTCAGGCTCGGGCTCCGGTTCAACCTCCTCGGGCAGCCTGTCTTCGGCATCCAACAGGTAATAATAGCGCCAGCACAGCTGGAATATAGTCGCCTGATGTTCTTCAATAGCAACTGTTCCCAGGCGGCGCGCTTCTTCAATTATTGCCCTGTCATCTTCAGTAATTTTTTCCAGTGGGGGGATTTTGTCGACGGCGTCTTTAAACTCCTGGATTACCAGGAATTGGACCACCTTTTTTTCGGCCTTATCAAGCTTGGCCAGATTCTCGAAGTCATTGTCCGTCGCGCCGTACTCTTTGCGGGCATGCTCGACCAGGGAAATAGCTTTAGCGACATCCTGAACGAATTTTTCCTCATAGGCAATGATAAGATCAGGATCCGCTATTCTGCGAATTGCCTCGTTGGCAGCGTGAATGGCAGCTGCCTTTTCGTCAGTAAAGATTTCTTCTTCGGTTAACGCTTCAGTTGACTCTTCGGTTAACTCCGGATCCGCTTCTTCGGTGGCATAAACAGCCTGGCCGCTGAGGGCAAGCAATGATACCCCTATGACCGATACAGCAAGAAGAAGCAGTCCGCATCTGACCAGCTTTTTCATATTTGTTCTCTCCCTTTTGATAAATCCTGCACCCTGTTTCTCTCTAGTCAAGTTATATCTGTCTAAGCGGGCACATTTCCGGCAACCAAACGTTATAACCTGTCTCTTCACCTCCATCCAGTAAAATAAGCTAATTGATTGACACTTCAAACGCCATTGATGGTAAGAAATAAAGATACTTTTCCCTATTTTAACACATTATATCACAACTTTATTCTATGTCTATTAAAAAATTCCTTCTTTTTGTGTAAAATTTTTTCTAAACTGGTTACTAATATATATCACATAGCCCTGACACGCCTTACTTTAAAGGTTTTCCAATTTTACAGGCCTGAAAATAATTTACATAATTTCTATAAATGGCATACTTTTCCGTGTCGCAATCTAAAAAATATTGTCTATCTTAACGATAATATAAAAAGTATGCCTCCAAACCTTCGTAAATTGCCCGGGCCGCTTCCACGTGCGTGCCGGGCTTTCGTAAAAGCTCTTCTTCATTGGCATTGGTCAGAAAGCCGAGCTCGATCAATGCCGAGGGCATTTCAGTATTTTTTAATACATAAAAGCTGGTGGCCTTAACCCCGCGATCTCTTAAACCAAGAGAGGAAACCATTTCGCGCTGCAGCTGGTGAGCCAGGAACCTGCTGGCGCTGCTGTTATCACTGTTAAAGCAATAAAAAGTTTCGGTACCGTTCGAATCCGGATTAGAAAAAGCATTGGCGTGAATGCTGACATAAACATCGGCCCCGGCCTTATTGGCCATTTCAACCCTGTTGCGGTTGCTTACCGTTTGATCACCGCTGCGGGTTACCAGCACCTTGGCCCCGGCCTCTTTCAGCAAAGGCACAAGCTTTCCTGCCACTGCCAGATTAATTTCTTTTTCTAAAAGCCCTGTTATCCCGGTAGCGCCTGGATCGGTGCCGCCGTGGCCGGGATCAACAACAATTATTTTGCCCTTCAGGGCATTGTTCGATAAATTCATTTCCACTTTTTTAACATAGTCCCCGTGCACCCAGCCGTTTTTGCCTTCCGGGGTGACCACTTTTAACCACTCATCCTGGCTGCCGGTTACCTCAAGCACCGTGCCCAGGCTGAGGCGGTCCAGTATTTTATGATCCGTGCTCGGCCCGCCCCTTAAACGCAGGATACTGACGTCGACTGCCACAAAGTAAGTATCCGGGTTATTGCTCCCGGGATTGGATCCCGGCTGCGATTGATTATCATCCTGCCCCGGGTTTTCTGTTTTTGTTTCCATATCCAGGATCTGGTATAGAGAAATTAATATATAAACATGGTAATCCACTGCCGGTGCCCACTTGCCGCTTAGATCTTCGACGTAAAGCACAGAGCCGGCCCAGGATTGCCTGGCTGCGACATGGTAGCGGTCATGCGGTTCGCCTATCGGATTCAGGCCGGTATAAGCGG
>SLSE01000018.1 GCA_007130585.1 Syntrophomonadaceae bacterium
ACGTAGTTCTGAACATGCTCGGGTATTAACTCCGGCCTGTCCGTGTCCTTGTTGCTTTCGGGGATGATATCGTTCCAGGGCAGCTTACAGAGGCCCTGCAGACCGAACCAGGTCCTGAACATCGGAAAATAATGCAGGGCTTCAGCTTTTTTCTCAAATGTAGGCAGCTGCTTGTTGACCATGTCCATGAAAATTAGCCAGGCCTCGTCATGCTGCGGACCTTTGTTGGTAAGCGCATAGCCTCCCTGCTGGGCCAGCGATTCCTTGGCCTGGTACTGTGAATACTCAAGCCCCTTGTTTTCCATTCCGATATCATCTAAAAATGATTTATCGGCGCCGTGTTCTTCGGCAAAGATCTGTTTCATCCGCCTGACGCCCTGTCCGGTTATTTTACCGAAACCGCGGCCCTGGCCCATCTGGTGGATCAGCTCCATGGCAGCTTCGGCGCTGCCGAAGTTTAGCTCCAGCCCGCCGGTAATTTCTTTGTTAATAACACCATTTTCATAACATTCCATGGCAAAAGCAATAATAGTGCCTGTTGAAATAGTATCGATGCCGTAGGTATCGCAGTAGAAGTTGGCCTCAATAATGTAATCGGGATCAAAAATACCGCAGTTTGAGCCCAGGCCGGCGGCAGTTTCATATTCAGGGCCGTCAACGATAACCTTTTCTCCTTTATAAGGGCCGGTTTTCAGTTCGAAATCGTCAACCGCCTTGCAGCAGGAAAGCGCGCAGCCGACCCAGCAGCCGTCAGGCATGTTCTGGGTAAACTTGCTGCGCAGCACTTCTGATGATATATTAACCGCATCTTCGTGCGAACCGAATTTGAAGTTGTTAACAGGCAGCAGGTCATAATCATTCATCGGTGTCATCAGGTTGGCGGTACCGATCTGGCGCATCCGGAACTGTTGATCGTCGAAATCGTTAATTTCCCGGGCCAGCTTAACGCCTGTTTTATTAATAGTGGCCGGATCTGCCGGGTTATTGCTCCGTCCGCTCAGGGTGGAGTATTTAACAACCAGCGCGGCCAGCTTCTTATTCCTGAAAACGGTTCCGATTCCGCCTCTTCCGGCCTGCTTTAAACGGGGAGCTTTACGCCGCAGGTCATAAAAAGAGAAGTTCAACAGGCCGATCAGGGTATTGTCGGCCCCGCTGCCGGTTGATACTATCGAGATATTTTTTTTATCTTTCTCGTTTTCAGCAAACAGGTCGGTCAACTGTTCGCTGACCAGGTGGCTTGCGGTATGGTCGAGTTCCATTTCCTCTATGGTAATCTTTCCCCGGTCCCCGTCAATAAAAACGACTACGTCCCGGTCCGATTTTCCCTCTATTTCCAGGGCGTCCCAGCCGGAAAACTTCAGGTAGGGGCCGAAAAAGCCGCCGACGTTACTGTCCATGACCGAGTTTGTCAACGGTGAAAGGGTGACAACAAGCGATTTACCGGAACCGGGATACTGGGTTATTCCTCCGATCGGTCCCGATGAAATCACAATTTCGTTTTCAGGATCCGTCCATTTTGTGGAGGGGTTGACAGCATTCCACAAATACCAGAGACCGAAGCCTTTCCCTCCGATAAAAATATCTTTCATCTGTTCTGTGACAGTTTTCGGTTTTATGCTCATCTCTGACAGGTTTATGTAGAGGCTCTGGCCGGAATAGCCTTTGTCAATTTCTGCCGGCACGTAATCATATTCGGCCAGCACATTCCGGGAAGCTCTTAAGGTTTCTGTAGCGTTGCCCATTCCAATCCCTCCTTATTAAGTGACGACTTCTTCCATAAATATTGCTTCAGTCGGACATTCTTTGGTGCAGCGGGCACAGGAGATGCACTTGAACGGTACGGTGATATCTTCATGCCAGAACATGGTATCTGTCGGGCAAACCGCAACGCAGTTAAAGCATCCGATACAGGTTTTTTTATTGAGAACCACGGTCCCTTTCCGGGTCCTGGAGATTGCCTCGACAGGGCATACCGCGATACAGTCTCCGCAATGATTACAGACACTGATTAGCGCTTCTCCGTTTGCCGGGGACTCATTAACCTGGATGGACGATTTCATCCTGTCATCCTCTTTAAAATAAAATGAGGAGCAGGTAGTTTCACAGGCTCCGCATAATGTACACTCCTTTTCATTTTTACCGACGATTTTCACTGGTTTCACCTCCGGTTTATGTATTGATTCCTGGATTGGTTCAGCCGGTTCCTGATTTACTGGTTCAAATTTCAACCACTATATTATACCATAAAACAGTATTTTGGTGATCTGCCGGTAATTTATTTTTGCGCATTGCTAAGGGCCCTCTTTTTGGTTCTTCAGGGTTTTGTCTATGCTGCGGGCAGTCGGGGTAACTGACAATCCGGCTTTACCTGTGCAGCGCAATTCAGGCGGAATCATCGTTCCGGCCTGGTGCATTGCGTCGATGGTTTCATCGAGCGGAATGACTTTATCGTAACCGGCCAGGGCCATATTTGCCGCAGCCGCGGCGTTGAAGCCGGCCAGGATGTTTTTGCCCAGGCACGGTACCTCCACCCGCTCGGCAACCGGATCACAGACC
>SLSE01000194.1 GCA_007130585.1 Syntrophomonadaceae bacterium
AACGGGAGGGCACGGAATGGGCGCCAAGGTTATCTTTCTGGCCGATATGGAATCTTTCTACGCCAGCGTGGAGACAGCGCGCAACCCCTCGCTGCGGGGCAGGCCGGTCGCGGTCTGCGGCGATCCCGCCCTCAGGCACGGCATTATCCTGGCTGCCAGCCGCGAAGCCAAGGCTTACGGCATTAAAACCGGGCAGCCGGCCTGGGAAGCAAGGCGGATGTGCCCCTGGCTGGTTTTTATCCATCCCCGCATGCAGTCTTACATCGACTGCTCCCTGCGCATAACCCGTATCTTCGAACAGTTCACCGACCGCGTCCTCCCCTATTCAATTGATGAGCAGTTCCTGGATCTGACCGGAACGGAAACCATTAACGGCCCGCCGCGCGAAGCGGCAGCAGCCCTGATCGGCCGGATCTGGGAAGAAACCGGTATCCGTTGCCGGGTCGGAATGGGCGAAAACCTGCTCCAGGCAAAAATGGCCTGCGATTGCTTTGCTAAAAAATCAGCAGACGCTTTTTTTGAATTGAACTCCGCCAGCTATGCTTCCCACACCTGGCCCCTGCCGATCAGGTCTCTTTTCGGGGTCGGCCACCGCATGGAACGGAATTTCCACCGTATCGGGGTGCGCACCATCGGCCACCTGGCCGGGCTGCCGCGGGAGATGCTGAAACGGCGCTGGGGGATCAACGGTGAAGTAGTCTGGCTTAACGCTCACGGTATTGATTATTCGACCGTGGATCCCGCTGCCGCCGGCGGGCAAAAAGGGGTCGGGCACACGGCCACCCTGCCCAGGGATTACCGCAGGCCGCAGGAGATTGAACTGGTGCTGCGGGAAATGACCGAAGAAGTATGCGCCCGGACCCGCCGCCAGGGCAAGGTGGGATCAACAGTTCACCTCTACTGCAGGGGAGCCGACTTCGATCGCCCGGGAGGATTTTCCCGCCAGAAAAAACTGCCCGAACCGACTGCAACACCGCAGGAAGTTTATCCCACGGTGAGGCTGTTGTTCCGGGAGCACTGGGACAGGCTGCCGGTGCGGGCCGTCGGGATCAGCCTGACCGGGCTGACCGTTTACCGCCAGCTTAAGCTGTCATTCGAAGAGCGCGCCGGCCGGGAGGAGTCCCTGGCGCGTACAGCCGACCTGGTTCGGGAGCGGTACGGCAAAACCAGCCTCTTCCAGGGCTCCTCCTTAACCGGGGGGGCCCAGCTTTTCCAGCGGGCAGGAAAAATTGGAGGGCATGACGCTTGAGCAAAAAAGCAACCCACCAGTTTTTATGCAGCAAAATGATGCTGCCCGAGCACTGCGCGGGGCTGCGGGAGCACGTCACCGCCAGGCAGCGGGCGGAAAATAACCGCCGGCCCGAGCTCGACGAGCAGTTCAGGGAAGAAATGCAGCAGCTCCTGGAGCAGGCCCTGGCAACCCGGCAGGCAGTGGAAGTTACTGTCCTCGAAAGCTGCGGTTGCCGGTTCTTCAGCGGGGTGCTGCTGCGCAGTGACCCGGCCGCCGGCCTGATCTACCTGGACACGGGCAGCAGCCGACGGCCGCGGGCCATAAAAGCCGGTGAAGTGATCCGCATTGAACCGGTCTGAAGGCCGGTCTTTTCGTTTTTTCCGGGCCTGAAAAAACCGGGAGGTTAAACCCTCCCGGTTTTTTGATCCTGCAGTTCCCCTGTTTTCAATTTTTGCCTGGCCTGGTATACCAGGCCTTCGACAAGTTCGTCGCGACTGGCATTATCTTTACCGTCGTAATAGACGGTGATAACCGGTATGCCGATATCTTCCTGCAGGGGGCGCTGCTGGGCTTCGACAACCGAACCCGGCATACAGGTGAAAGGAGCGACAAACACGGCCCCCGTTACCCTGTCCCGTTCGGCAAAGGCAGCAGCCCGGCCGATCGTCATCGCCGGTTCTCCCCCGTAATGCCTCGAAACATACTTTACAGCCCGTTCCATAATTTCCGCGGGCGGCGGTTCTTCGTAACCCTCCAGCAGCTTCCCGGCCGCTTTCTCCAGGGCTACTTCATCGCGGTGGGCAATATTTACAATTTGCCTGTAAGCCGCCAGCCGGACAAAATCGGCAAACCGGCGGTTAAGTTTAAAGCGGTTCAGGGTTTCCAGGTAATCGATGTAGACGGTGTATGAAAACAGCTCTGTGGTCGGGGCCATATTAACCTCGCCCCCCGCCTCTTCGATTTTTTTGATTACAGACTGGTTACAGCGATCGTCGATGCGGACATAGAATTCGCCGTTAAGTACTATGCAGGGCTTGATTTCCCCGGAAGTTTCAATCCCGCTAAATTCGGCCGAAGCTTCGCTGATCAGCTTTTCGAACGGTTTCCGGTAGCTGCCGGTGAGCAGACCGATCATCTTAAATTCATAGTCCCCTATTATCGAAAACAGCTTGTGGCTGTATTTCTCGAAAACTGCGTCCGCGCTGCCTTCTGCCAGCTCGTACGGCCTGACCCGGTGAAGCATTTTATAGAGCAGGTCCATGGCCAGCATAGCGTTATATATGCCGATGACACAGCCGAAACCGAAGCGCTTGATAATATCATCGAATTTAATGGAACAGACCTTCTGGCTGCCAAACCCGGCCCGGTTGACAGCCAGGGACTGGACGGGGGCGTAGAGGCCGTAACGGCAGGGTCCGCAGGCCCAGCCCTGGAAAAACACCTCGCCATTGCCGGCCGCATTTTCATTTTGTTCCAGGTAGCTTAAGAAGTCCTGAAGATTCTGGATAAAGGGCAGGCATTCTTCACCGTTGACATAGCGCTGGGCCAGGGAGAGATCACCGTTGTTCCCGCGGGGCAGAACTTCCGCTTCCACACCGTACCGCCTGAACATGGCGGCAAATACACCGGAATGATAGGTCGGTTCCGGAATCAGTATTTTTTTACAGTCATTATCTGCAATTGACCTGGTCCGCGAGGACAGACCGGCCGGTTTGCTGAACATGGTTTTCGACAGGCAGGTATTACGGAAGGCTTCCAGCCTGGTAATCATGCCGGCGGCGGCTGTGTGCTCGTCCAGGGTCAGGCGCAGGTAGCTGGTCAGGCCGCTCAGGTAATGGCGCATCATGGCATTGGGGCCGCACTTAAAAGGATCGAGCAGGATCAGGTTAACGGGCGGCAACCCTGTTTCTGTGCTCTTTTCGTTCAGGAAATTAACCAGGATTACCGCGGAAAGCATTCTTTGCATCTGGGCAGGGTAAATGTTTTCCATGTTTTCAACCTGCGAGTGCAGGTAATCCATAAATTCAGAGCGGTATGGGTCAAGGTAAGGCGACTCGATTTCACCGCCCAGCCAGGCCTGCAGGTAATACAGTAAATACTCGTGCGGGACGGCCATTAAGCCGCACTGCCGGGCGTAACGCATTGAATTTTTGGAGATGAATTGATCGTATAGCGTGTAGCCCCGGCTTAAGAATACCACTGCAGCGCGGTCCCGGTTTTCTTTTAATTCCTGAAACATTGTTTCAGCTGCCGAAGTCATGCCCTGCCTGAAAGCCGCCTGGGCCCCGTAAGCTTTCCGGATGGAATTTTCAAGCTGCTTCTCGCTGTAGCCGGCGCCCAGCACTTCCCGGGCCACCGGCCGCAGCTGCTCCTTTATACCCTCGTTGCCCGCCCGGTAATTCAGCTGGGCATAGAGCACCTGCTGCGGGTTGAATTCCAGCGAGTTAACCACTGTCCCCCGCAGGGTCTGGAGCAGGGGGCATACAAACGAACGCGGCCAATCTTCCGCCCAGGGCAGAGCTTCCATGTCGACAACTTCCGGGACGAAAATATAATCAGGCTCGCTTTCTTTCAATTCGGCATAATGGCCGACAATTACTTTCATCGGGTAACACATTTCAGAGTCCAGCCTGACTTTACCTTTTTGCAGTGTATCAGCATTTGTTTCGCCGGAGCGGATCACCCGGCAGCCCAGGCTCTTGAAAAAGGCCGACCAGAAAGGGTAATAATCGAAGTAAAGCCCGCTGCGGGCGATGCCTACCCGGGGCCCTTCATTTTCCTCCGGGCCGGCAGAGGCCCTGTCCATTAATTCCAGCCGCCGGCTGCCGTAGTCGGGCAGACCGAAGCGGTCTTCTTTCCTTTCCACCCCGGAATAGCGGCCGCAGCGGTCGCCGTAGATAAACTTTTTACCGTCGGTGAAACTGATTATGTTCAGCATGCAGTTATGTTCATGCTTACAATCAGCCCGGCAGGTATTTTTACTGACTTTAAATTCGCGGATATTTTTCAGGTTATTAAAGCTGTGCGCGGATTCCATTCCCAGTTGATCGAACTGCCGGGCCATCAGCGCGCTTCCGAGAGCCCCGGTTAAATCGGGTTCGGGGGGCACGAAGACAGTTTTTTCACAAATCGCGCCCAGGGCGGCTGCCAGGGCATGATTTTTAGCCGTAGCGCCGGCAAAAACCACTTTGCCGTTCAGGGGCCTTTTATCCACGGTTTTGCTGAGGTAGTTTTGGGCCGATGAGTAAGCCAGGCTGGCCAGCTGCTCGTCCAGGGGCAGACCCCTTGCTGAAGCGGAAGCGAGAATCGATTGCGATATTAACGTGCAGATATCGCCCAGGTCCACGCCATATGCAGCGGAGAAGGCCCGGTCAGAAAACTCTTCCCTGATTTTAACATCCAGCAGTTCGGCCAGGTTTTCCAGGAATGTCCCGGTCCCGGCAGCGCAAACAGGGTTCATGTTATAATCGAAAAGCGTTCCGTTTTGCAGCTGGATAAACTTGGAATCTTCGCCGCCGATTTCGATAATCGACAGGATCTCCTGGTCCGGAAAGTACTGTTTGATGCCTTCCGCCTGGCAGGTTATTTCATCAACGGCATATTCGGCGTTAAGAATTCTCTGGGACAGGAAGCGGCCAGAGCCGGTGGTACAGGCTACAATAGGCGAATTGCCAATTACGTGGCCATAACGGTCTTCAACCTGCTTCATCAGTTCCAGAACCTGCAGGGCCGGCCGGCCTGTTGTTGGCAGGTAGACACCGCCAATCTGCCTGCCCTCCCGGTCAACAAGAACGCACTTGGTAGATACGGAACCGCAGTCGACGCCGAGGTATACCTGCGACAGGTCATAGTCATCGGCTGCCGTATCTTTGTCCATGTAACAGACCTGATCGGGATTAAGGGGCGGCAGGGGGTTTTCGGGCTCGTAGGGTCTGGTAACCAAATGCCTCTCCGTGAGTTCGGAAGTTTCCAGGGGGGACCCTTTAACAGCTGCCCCAATCGCGTTTATGAATTCGTGGTTGGCCGGCACCGCGACCTCAACATCAGCCTCTGCCGCGTATGCTGTCAGGTATTTCATGACAGCCCTGTTGTTGGCCACCCCGCCGACAGCGGCAAGGCGCCCCGGCCTTACAATTCTGTTCAGGGCCACGCTGGTAAATATATTTTCGACCAGGGCCCTGGCCATACCGGCTGATACCGCGCTTTGAGTAGCCCCTTCGTTAATAGCGTGGGTCATATCCGATTTGGCAAAAACTGCGCAGCGCCCGGATATCGGCACGGCTGACTCCGCCTCGACCGCTACCTCTGCCAGTTCGCGGTCATTATAACCCATCCTGGTAGCCTGCTGGTACCAAAATGCCCCGCTTCCGGCGGCACACTGTCCGTTGCGGCTGAAAAATTCGATCCGCCCCTGGCTGTCAAGCTCCAGGTAATGCATATTCTCATGCCCCAGGGAAAGGACATAATCGGCCCGGATGTTTTGCTGCATAATTCCGGCCTGCAGGGCTTCTATTTCAAGAAGCGGCTTGATTCCCAGGCTTTCGGCAACTAGCCAGGCATTTTGACCCATTACGCCAATTTTTACCGAAGTAAAATCCTTCTTGCCGAGCAGCTGCCTGATGCAGTTCTGGGCCGCCTCCACCGGACGGCCGGAGGCCTGGAATTTAACCGTTGTAATTTCATCGCCGTCTATCAATACGCCTTTGGCCGAAAAAATTCCCATATCCAGGCCAAGGCCGACAAAATGTTCAGTTTCCTGATCATTTGACTTCATATAATCTCTCACTTCCTTTTCTTCCGGAAAGTTTTCCTCTCACTCCTTTAAAGCTCTACATAATCAGAGCCATTATCGCTTTTTGCACATGCAGGCGGTTTTCAGCCTGGTCGAATACGATTGAACTCGGGCCGTCAATCACTTCGTCTGTAATTTCTTCTCCCCGGTGCGCGGGCAGGCAGTGCATGACCAGGACATCTTCCCCGGCTTTTTCCATCAGCGCCGCATTGACCTGGTAATCAGAAAAGCTTTTTAGGCGCTGGGCATGCTCTTCTTCCTGACCCATGCTGGCCCATACATCGGTATAGATTATATCGGCGTCTTTAACCGCTTCAACGGGATCAGACTGTATTGCTATCGCTGCCCCTGTTTTTGTGGCATCCAGCCTGGAAAGGCGCGTTATTTCGGGATCGGGCTCAAACCCGGACGGAGAGCAGATTACCACCTGCATACCCGTTTTAGCTCCGCCGAACATCAGTGAGTGGGCCATATTATTGCCGTCCCCGATGTAGGCAAGTTTAAGGCCTTCCAGGTTTTGTTTTTTCTCCCTGATCGAGAAGAGATCGGATAAAACCTGGCAGGGGTGCAGCAGATCGGTCAGGCCGTTTATAACCGGCACGGAACCGTAATCGGCAAGATCGACTACGTCCTGGTGTGAAAATGTCCGGATCATGATCCCGTCCAGGTAACGGCTCAGGTTCCTGGCCGTATCGGCGATTGTTTCGCCGCGGTTTAACTGCAGGTCATTTGCGCTTAAGAACAGGGCATGACCGCCCAGCTGGTACATGCCGACCTCAAAAGAAACCCTTGTCCTCGTAGAAGACTTCTGGAAAATCATGCCCAGGGTTTTGCCTTTCAAAGGATGATATAGTTCCCCCAGTTTGTGTTTCATTTTTAATATATGGGTCGTATCGAGGATCTGTTCCACTTCTTCACGGGTCAGATCATGAATCGATATAACATCCTTGCCTCTCATGTTTACAGCCATCAGTCCATGCCCTCCTAATTGGTTAGTCCCGTTCCAGGGTGCAGGCAATGCCCTGCCCGCCGCCGATACAGAGTGTTGCCAAACCTTTTTTGGCATTCCTCTTTGACATTTCGTAGAGCAGGGTCACAAAAACCCTGGTCCCGCTGGCTCCGATCGGGTGCCCGATGGCGATAGCTCCGCCGTTGACATTGACCAGGTCAGGGTTAAGATCCAGTTCCTGCATTACAGCGAGAGCCTGGGCGGCAAAAGCCTCGTTGGCCTCAACCAGTTCAAGATCGGCTACCGTCCAACCGGCCTTTTCAAGGGCCTGACGGGTGGCGGGTATCGGACCGGTGCCCATAATCGAGGGATCAACTCCGGCCGAAGCATAACTTTTGATCCGGGCCAGGGGTTTTAATCCCAGTTCATCAGCCTTTTCGCTGCTCATAACCACGACTGCGGCAGCGCTGTCATTGATGCCCGAAGCATTGCCGGCAGTAACCGTTCCCTCTTTTTCAAAAGCGGGACGCAATCCGGCCAGCTTTTCCAGGGAGGTCATGCGCGGGTGTTCATCAGTCTCAAAAATGATGGGGTCGCCCTTTCTCCGGGGCACGGTAACCGGTACTATTTCATCTTTAAAGCGTCCGCTTTCAATGGCGGCGTGAGCTTTCTCCTGGCTTCCCAGGGCAAATTCGTCCTGTTTTTCCCTGGTAATGCGGAATTTCCTGGCTACATTTTCGGCCGTGCTGCCCATGTGGTAGTCGTCCATGGCGCACCACAGTCCGTCTTTTATCATGATATCTGTCATCCCGGCATCACCCATGCGCAGCCCCCAGCGGGCACCGTTAACGGCATATGGCGAGGCGCTCATGTTTTCAGTTCCGCCGGCAATTATGATCTCCGCTTCGCCCGCCGCAATGGCGGCAGCGGCAGAAGTAATTGTCTTTAAACCCGAACCGCAGACCTTGTTCACGGTAGTGCAGGGCACTTCAAAGGGGAGTCCCGCTTTAAGTGCAGCCTGCCGGGCAACATTTTGCCCCAGCCCGGTCTGCAGCACGCAGCCCATCAAAACTTCATCCACCTGTTCAGGTTTAAGACCGGCTCTTTCCAGGGCAGCTTTAATTACAATCCCGCCCAGTTCAACAGCGCCGATATCTTTAAGCGTACCGCCGAAGGTTCCGACGGCGGTCCGGACAGCGCTTACCACTACTGCTTCTTTCATCCTGTCAGCCTCCTAATTGTTACCGGGGTATGGTTATGCCCTGCCGATGATATAGCGGTAAGGATCGACTTCCTCGCGCAGCACTTTAAGTTCATCGGCGGTGGGCGGCTCGCTGATCGTCAGGTCGTCTGCCCAGAGCAGTTCAAAGCCGGTATTTTCAATAACTTTTTCTCTTTCAATGCCCGGGTGGGTGCTTTCTACTTTCATTTGCTTGGTTTCATCATCAAATCCGATCACGCAAAGGTTGGTAATTACCTTGTAAGGACCGCTGCCCGGGGGCAGGCCGGCTTCTTCCCGGGCGCCCGGGCCGGTCAGGTAACCCGGGGAGGTGATAAAATCAATTTTATCTGTAAACCGCTGGGGATCCTGCGGCGTTATCATCATTGTTTTCCAGCAAAAAGAGGCAAGATCGTTCGCCCCGCCGCTGCCGGGAAACCGGACTTTCGGTTTTTGGAAGTCCGTGCCGACCATCGTTGAATTGATGTTCCCGTAGCGGTCAATCTGGGCTCCGCCCAGGAAAGTGTAATCAACAAGCCCGCGCTGGCAGGTTTCCATAACTTCCGGCATGCTGCTGGCCACCAGGCCGCGGTAGAAAGTGCGTGAATCGCCAACGGATATGGGCATAGACGGCAGCAGGGGCCCTATCCCACCCGCTTCGAACATAATCATCAACCGTGGGGAGTATACTTTCTGGGCGAGCATTGCCGCGGCACAGGGCGCACCGGTCCCGACTACAACTATGCTGTCATCTTCAAGGTAGCGTGAGGCAAGGCTGATCATCAGTTCCATATCATTATATTCCATTTATTGAACCCTCCCTTGTAGGAAATATGCGCTTACTTTTCAACCAGGTTCTCTGTAGCTCTTAACTCCTGCAGCCGCTTCAGGCCGCCGATAGTATCCAGGTATCCGTTAAAATCGCTGACCCCGTAGATATGACGCTGCAGAAAATCAGAAAATCCGGCTTCGTCTTTCTCTGCTTTAAGCCAGGCACGCAGGTGTTCTTCATCGCTGAAGTACTCATAAGCCATATTCCCCGGGTAAGAACCGAAAGGCACCTCCACTATTGCATCAACAAGGTAGTAAGGAATAACGGTTTTTGCCGGGTCGCGGCGGATATATTCATTGGGAACAAATCTTTCGGTGGTCACTATTAACCGGCGGGCGGCCCTGGCCAGGTCATTGTCAGCGACCATAATGCCGTCAATCTGGCAGTTGCCGTATACATCGGCCCTGTGGACATGAATAATACCTACATCCGGGTAAAGTGCGGGAACAGCCAGGTACTTGGAGCCCGTAAAGGGGCACTCCATTTCGACAGAAGCGCTGTATTTTTCCGTGTCGGTCCCCAGCATGCAGCGGACGGGCAGGAAAGATACCCCCATGGCCGCTGCTTTATAGCGCCAGGTCAGGGCTGCATTGGTCCATTCCGTGAGCGTGATTTCTCCGCTTTCAACCGCCCTGCGCGCTGATTTTGACAGGCCGCGGGCTTCAAGACCGACGATGTAGGCTACATCGCAGCGATCGATACATTTACCGCCGACCAGGATCTGAAAATCATGAGTGGCCGTATGCCCCGCCAGACCCAGGTTTTTCTTTTGCTGGCGGACTATTTCATGTAAAACGGCAGTCGGGATCCTGTTCGCCCCAAAACCGCCCACACCGATATAATCGCCATCGTTGACCAGTTCCTTTACGACCCGGTCGATACTTGAAGCTTTGTCGACCATTTTGCGTGGTTTTTGATCGCGGAAATATTCCCGCATTTTATCTGCATCGGGATCTGTAAATATTTTGCCGCTGCCGGCAGGTTTGTAGGTAACAGTTCGTTCTTCATTGAATTTGATGTAATTGTCCACAAGAACCACCTCCAATAAATATTATTCGCTGATCGATATATATTCCCTTCTAAACAAGTTAAAAAAGGGGGCTGCACTTATTCCTGACGGCATTGCACGCGCAACAGCCACTATATATAGTTTATGCCAACAGGTAACATTTTTCAAATAATAAGGAACGGTTTCCCGATCAAA
>SLSE01000172.1 GCA_007130585.1 Syntrophomonadaceae bacterium
ACTCCGGGCCAGGAAATTAAGGCGGACAGCTTTTCTGCCGGCGATTACGTCGATGTCAGCGCCACTGCCAGGGGCAAAGGCTTTGCCGGATCAATCAAGAAAATGGGATTCAGCAGGGGCCCTAAAACCCACGGATCCCACTATCACCGGGGACCCGGCTCGCTTGGTTCTGTTGATGCGGCCAGGGTCTTTAAAGGGCGCAGGCTGCCCGGCCGGATGGGCGGGTGGAGGCGTACAGTCCAGAGCCTTTACGTGGTTGAAACCGACGCAGAGAAAAACCTTCTGCTGGTAAAAGGTTCTGTGCCCGGGCCCAGGGGCGGCCTGGTCGAAATTAAAGAGTCGGTAAAAAGCAAAAGTAAGTAAAAGGATAGCCCAAAGAAAGGAGATGCCCTGAACATGCCTAAATTATCGCTTTACAATAGAGATGGTGAGCAGGTCGATGAAATAGAGATCCAGGCCAGCCTGTTTGAGGTTCCGTTTAAGCAGGGAGCCCTTCACCAGACCGCAGTCTCACAGGCGGCAAGGCGCCGGCAGGGTACGGCTTCAAGCAAGGGACGCAGCGAAGTCCGCGGCAGCGGCAGTAAACCCTGGCCCCAGAAAGGAACTGGCCGCGCCCGGCACGGCAGTGTAACTTCCCCGATCTGGGTCGGCGGCGGGGTAACATTCGGACCTCACCCGCGCGATTACAGCACCAGGGTGCCGAAAAAAATGCGCCGCATTGCCCTTAAATCTGCGCTTTCTGATAAATTCCGGGAAGGCAAGCTGATTATTGTTGATGATTTTGCCCTCGATACGCCGCAGACAAAAAAAGTAGCCGCCCTGCTGGAAAAACTGAATGTTACCGGCGGAGCGCTGATTGCAAGCGACCAGCCGGATATAAATTTGATCAGGGGCGCGCGTAACCTGCCCAGGGTAAAAACAATCCTGGCCCGTCAGCTTAACGTGCTTGACATTCTTACTTATAACTACCTGGTTATGAGCAAAGCGGGGCTGCAGCAGGCGGAGGAGGTGTTCGGCGGATGAATGATCCAAGAGATATTATTATTCGTCCCCTCGTCAGCGAGAAGTCCACGGATATGATGGAAGAAGGCAAATATACTTTTGTGGTTTCGCGCAAAGCGAACAAAATTGAAATTAAACGCGCTCTTGAAGAGATTTTTGAGGTGAAGGTTAAGTCTGTAAACACAGCCAATTTCAAGGGTAAAACAAAGCGCCTGGGCCGCTTCCCGCAAGGCAAGCAGCCCAGCTGGAAAAAAGCGGTTATTACACTGGCCGAAGGCAGCAAACCAATCGAGCTGTTTGAAAGCCGCTAGTAGAAGGAGGGAGTTCTAAATGGCTGTAAAACGTTTTAAACCCACTTCGCCGGGGCGGCGGTTTGCCACCGTATCAACGTTTGAAGAGATAACCAAGAAGGAGCCGGAAAAATCGCTTCTGGTCCCTTTAACTAAAAAAGCCGGCCGCAACAGTTACGGCAGAATTACTGTCCGTCACCGGGGCGGCGGCCATAAACGCAGTTACCGGATTATCGATTTCAGGCGCAACAAGGATGATATCCCGGCCAAAGTGGCGGGAATTGAGTATGATCCGAACCGTTCGGCCAATATTGCGCTGCTTCACTATGTAGACGGTGAAAAGCGCTATATCCTGGCGCCGCTGGGTATCAGGGTCGGGCAGTCGGTTATATCCGGGGAGAAGGTTGAAGTCAGACCGGGCAATGCCATGCCCATGCGATCTATACCGGTCGGAACCTTTATCCATAATATTGAGATGAAACGGGGCCATGGTGGTCAGTTGGCCCGTTCAGCAGGAACAGCAGCCCAGTTGGCGGCCAAAGAGGGCGCTACCGGATTTGTGCGGCTGCCTTCCGGCGAAGTTCGACTGGTGCCTCTGGATTGCAGGGCTACTGTCGGGCAGCTGGGGAATATCGAGCATGAAAACCTCACTATCGGTAAAGCCGGAAGATCCCGTTGGATGGGGAAAAGGCCTACAGTTCGCGGCTCGGTAATGAACCCCTGCGACCACCCGCACGGAGGCGGCGAAGGAAGAGCGCCGATCGGGCTTAAAAGGCCGCTTACCCCCTGGGGTAAGCCGACCCTTGGTTACAAGACCCGTAAAAAGAATAAGGATTCGGATCGGCTTATTGTCCGCCGCCGCAAGAAGTAGCCGGAATGCGCTGTGTTTACCGTAAATACCGGGCAGGCAGCCAGTTCCGACTGAAAGGGAGGTTTACTTAAAATGTCGCGTTCACTGAAAAAAGGGCCTTATATTGAGGCCAGTCTGATGAAAAAAATTGAGCAGATGAACGAAAAGGGAGATAAAAAGGTTATTAAAACCTGGTCCCGGCGTTCAACCATATTTCCCGATATGGTCGGGCATACCATAGCCGTCCATGACGGTCGCCGGCACGTCCCGATTTTTATCAGCGAAGATATGGTCGGGCACAAGCTGGGTGAATTTGCCCCCACCCGCACTTTCAGAGGGCACGGGCACCATACCGAACGCTCTAGCACTTTAAGGTAGAGCAGAGGAGGCAGGATGATTAATGGAAGCAAAAGCACAGGCTCGTTATGTACGCCTGGCGCCGCGTAAAGCCAGGGATGTCGTCAACCTTATACGCAGCAAAGATATTGACGAAGCCTTGAGCATACTGCGCTATACACCGCGTCGTGCGGCCGGCGTTATAACCAAAGTTCTTAATTCGGCCATAGCCAATGCCGAGCACAACATGGATATGAAGCGCGGCAATCTGTACGTGGAACGGGCGTATGTAGATGAAGGGCCGACCCTGAAGAGGGTGCAACCCCGGGCCAGGGGAAGACGTTTTCTGATTTTAAAAAGAACCAGCCATATAACGGTTGTAGTTAAAGAAAGAAAGGGGGTCTAGTTATGGGACAAAAAGTTAGCCCCATCGGTTTCCGGATTGGAGTAATCCGTGATTGGGATGCTCGCTGGTTTGCCGGAAAGAATTATAAGGAGCTGCTCCATGAAGACCTGGCGATTCGGGATTATATCCAAAAAAGACTCGCCGGCTCATCTGTATCAAGGATCGAAATAGAACGGGCAGCAAACAACCTGCGTATCAACATCCATACTGCCAAGCCCGGCATGGTTATCGGCCGTGGCGGCGCCGGTGTTGAAGAACTGCGCAAGCAACTGGAAGCGATGACTGAAAAAAAAGTGCACTTGAATATTATTGAAATAAAGAAACCCGAACTGGATGCGTTCCTGGTTGCCGAGAGCGTGGCTTCGCAGCTTGAGCGCCGGATAGCTTTCAGAAGGGCCATGAAGCAGGCTGTATTCCGGACCATGCGCAATGGCGCAAAAGGAATTAAAATTGCCTGCAGCGGCAGGCTCGGCGGTTCCGAGATGGCACGCGATGAAAGCTATCATGAAGGGACTGTGCCTCTGCAAACGCTGCGCGCCGATATTGACTATGGTTTTGTTGAAGCCAAGACCACTTACGGGCGGATCGGAGTTAAAGTCTGGATTTACAAAGGCCAGATTCTGCCTCCGAAACCGAGCGAGGGTAAGCCTGCGGAGGAGGTAGACACCAATGTTAATGCCTAAGCGGGTTAAGTTCCGCCGCCAGCACCGCGGCAGGATGAAAGGGCGGTCCAAGGGCGGCACTGTAGTTCAGTTCGGCGAATTCGGCCTGCAGGCTGTAGAACCTTCCTGGATTAGCAGCCAGCAAATCGAGTCGGCCCGTATTGCCATGACCAGGTCCATTAAGCGGGGCGGTAAGGTTTGGATCCGTATTTTCCCCGACAAGCCGGTCACTGAAAAACCCGCCGAAACCAGGATGGGTAAAGGTAAGGGCTCCCCGGAGTACTGGGTAGCCGTTGTGAAACCGGGACGGGTTATGTTCGAACTGGCCGGAGTAACTGAAGAAGTGGCCAAGGAAGCCATGCGCCTGGCGGCCAACAAGCTGCCTAATAAGACAAAGTTCGTAAGAAGAACTGAAGCGGGTGGTGTTAGCGAATGAAAATCAAGGATGCACGCGAGTTAAACGAACAGGAGCTGGAGGAGAAAGTTAAAGAGCTGAAAGAAGAACTCTTCAATCTTCGCTTTCAGGAAGCCACTGGTCAGTTGGAAAATGTAATGCGAATTAAAGAGGTCCGCCGCAGTATTGCCCGGGTTAAAACCGTGCTCAGGGAACGGGCCCTTAGCTGAGCTTGAAGAGGAAGGGAGGCCCATCGCTTTGGAAACTGGTAGAAGGAAAGTACGCAGCGGCCGGGTGGTCAGCGACAAGATGGATAAAACGAGAGTGGTTCTGGTTGAAAGAACCACAAGCCATCCCCTGTACGGCAAGATCATCCGCCGTTCCAAGAAGTACAAGATTCATGACGAAGCAAACGAATCCCGAGTAGGCGATATGGTTAGAATCATGGAAACCAGGCCTGTAAGCAAGGACAAAAGATGGCAGCTGGTTGAAATAATGCAGAAATCGAAGCTGTAAATTCCCTTTGCGGGTAGCCTGCCTGAAGGGGAATGAAAGGAGAGGCAACGATGATTCAGAGCGAAACCATGTTAAATGTAGCCGACAACTCGGGAGCAAAAAAGGTCCTGTGCATCAGGGTCCTGGGAGGATCGAAGCGCAAATCAGGCCATATCGGCGATATTATTGTTGCTTCGGTTAAAGAAGCCACCCCGGGTGGTGTGGTGAAAAAAGGCGAAGTGGTCCGGGCAGTTATCGTGCGCACAAGAAGCCGGCTTAACCGCAGGGACGGATCCCATATCCACTTCGATGAGAATGCAGCAGTTATAATAAACGAGCAGAACAATCCGCGGGGTACCCGTATTTTCGGCCCCGTTGCCCGTGAGCTGAGGGAGAAAGATTTCATGAAGATAGTTTCCCTGGCGCCAGAGGTTATTTAGAAGTTCAGTATGGAGGTGGCGAAAAACCGGTGGAAATAAAAAAAATGTCTGTTCGGCGGGGAGATAAAGTACTGGTCCTCTCCGGCAAAGATAAAGGAAAAAAAGGCAAAGTAATATCTACTTCTCCCCGCCTTGGCCGGGTAAAAGTAGAGGGAGTAAATATTATCAAGAAGCACGCCAAGCCGACCCGCAGGGTGCCCCAGGGCGGAATCAGGGAAATGGAAGCAGAATTCCCGGCGGCCAGGGTCATGGTTGTTTGCCCGAACTGCAACAAGCCGTCCCGTGTCGGAAAGAAAGTGCTTCCTGACGGAACCCGGGTTCGCATATGTAAAAAATGTGATGAAACGCTGGATAAGTAAGGAGGGTTAATGCGCGAATATGTCACGGATGAAACAGAAATACTTGGAAGAAGTCAGACCTGCCCTTGTCAAGCAGTTTGCATACAAGAATGTGCTGCAATCGCCTCGAATCGAGAAAGTTGTGATTAACATGGGTTTGGGTGAAGGTAAAGAAAACCCTAAAATTCTCGATGCGGCGGTAAATGATCTATCGATCATAACCGGCCAGAGGCCCATTATCACCCATGCCCGCCGTTCGGTGGCCAGCTTCAAGGTCCGGGAAGGTATGCCTATCGGCGCCAAGCTGACCCTGCGCGGGATTCGGATGTACGACTTCCTGGATAAGTTTTTTAATATAGCTTTACCCAGGGTCAGGGATTTCAGGGGTATTTCACCGCACTCTTTTGACGGGCGCGGTAACTTTACCATTGGAGTCAAAGAACAGTTGATATTTCCCGAGATTGAATACAGCAATGTAGAAAAAGTTCTCGGCATGGATATCACGATAGTGACCACGGCCGAAACTGATGAAGAAGCACGCGAACTTTTAGCTTTAATGGGAATGCCCTTCAGGGCTGCCTGAAGCAAAAGTAACCGCGTAAGTTAAGGAGGAAAAGGATGGCCAAGAAATCATTAATTGCCAAGGCCAAGAGAGAACCCAAGTTCGCAGTTCGCGGCTATAATCGTTGCCATGTTTGCGGCCGGCCGAGGGCTTACTTGCGCAAGTTCGGCCTGTGCCGCCTTTGCTTTCGTCATCTGGCCAACGAGGGAAAAATACCGGGAATTAAAAAAGCCAGCTGGTAGATGATGAAAGAATGAGAGGAGGTTGTTATAGCTAATGATGACAGATCCGATTGCCGATATGCTGACCCGTGTTCGCAATGCCAATAACGTTCGGCACAAATCAGTGGAAATCCCTGCTTCGAATGTAAAGCGTTCAATTGCAGCCATTATGAAGCAGGAAGGCTTTATCAAAGATTTCGAGTATATCAAGGATAACAAGCAGGGCATTTTACGTGTTCACCTGAAATATGGTCCTAACCAGGAAAAAATAATCAGCGGTTTGAAAAGGATCAGCAAACCCGGTTTGAGGGTGCACGCGAAAAAGGATGAAATGCCCAAAGTCCTGGGAGGGCTGGGCATAGCAGTCATATCGACCTCTCAGGGGTTGATGAGCGATCGCCAGGCCCGTGAAACCAACAGTGGCGGCGAAGTATTATGCTATATCTGGTAGCAGAAGCGAGGAGGTTTACCGATGTCTCGAACCGGTAAAAAACCTGTCGTTGTGCCCGGCAATGTCGAGGTGCAGCTTGACGGAAATAATATCACTGTTAAAGGCCCCAAAGGCCGGCTTTCCCAGGAATTGCCCGGGGAAATGGTGATTGAATTCGAAGAAGGTTTTGTTCATGTTAAAAGACCATCAGACAATCCCAGGCACAGGTCTTTACACGGCCTGACCAGAACCCTGATTGACAATATGGTTAAGGGTGTAACTGAAGGTTACAGCCGCAACCTGGAGCTGGTCGGTGTCGGTTACAAGGCTGCCCTGCAGGGTAAAAAGCTGGTTCTGAACGTTGGGTTGTCGCATCCCGTGGAATTTGAACCGGGAGAAAACATGGAAATCGAGGTTCCCGCGCCAACAAAAATTGTGGTCAGGGGTATCGATAAGCAGGCAGTAGGCAACCTGGCTGCGGTTATCCGCAGAACCTATCCGCCCGAGCCATACAAGGGCAAGGGTATACGTTATGAAAATGAAATCGTCCGCCAGAAAGTCGGAAAAGCGGGCAAATAGTCGCCTGGAGGTGTAATCGAGTGCTTAAAGCAAAAACGCGTTTGGGCCGTCGTAAGCGGCGCCATCGCAGGGTTCGGACTAAAATAAGCGGAACGCCGGATTGTCCCCGGTTAAATGTATACCGCAGCATCAATAATATTTATGCCCAGGTGATCGATGACCAATCTGGAAGGACCCTGGTTGCCGCCTCAACCCTGGATCCCCAGCTGCGTACGGAGTTATCTCACGGAGGAAACCGTGAGGCGGCGCGTAAGGTAGGCTCGCTGCTTGCGAGCAGGGCAGTGGAAAAAGGCATTAAGAAAGTCGTTTTCGACCGGGGCGGTTATCTCTACCACGGCAGGGTCAAAGAGCTTGCCGATGGAGCCCGTGAAGCCGGGTTAAACTTCTAGAAAGGGGGGAATGACAGGAGTGGCAAAGAAAGAACAGGCAAAGGAATTTGAGGAAAAAGTAGTTAAGATTAACCGGGTTGCCAAGGTGGTTAAAGGTGGACGTCGCTTCAGCTTCAGCGCCCTGGTTGTTGTCGGTGACCTTAACGGCAGGGTCGGCGCAGGCATGGGCAAAGCCGGAGAAGTGCCCGAGGCTATCCGTAAAGGTATAGAAAATGCCAAAAAGCAGATGATTGAAGTTCCCATGGTTGGGACCACAATAACCCATCCGGTTACCGGACGTTTTGGCGGCGGCAAAGTAATGCTTAAACCCGCTTCCGAAGGGACCGGTGTTATTGCCGGCGGACCGGTGCGTGCGGTCCTGGAACTGGCCGGAGTAAGGGATGTCCTTACCAAGTCCCTTGGGTCCGCCAATGCCATCAACATCGTCAATGCGACGATGCAGGGCTTACAGTCGCTTAAGCGGGCTGAAGACGTCAGCGCTTTGCGCGGCATAGAAATGGAAAAGCTGCTCAGCTAAGGAGAGTTATCAGCTATGGCAAAAAAATTACAGATTACCCTGGTCCGCAGCGCGCTGTCCAGGAACCCGAAGCACCGCCGCACTGTGCGGGCGCTGGGTTTAAAGAAAATCGGCGATACCGTTATCCATGACGATACGGATGTAATCAGGGGTATGGCCGGAGCAGTCGATTATTTAGTTGAAGTTATTGAAAGCAAATGAGCAATTTGCGGTTTAGAGGGAGGTGTAGCCGATGCGTTTACACGAATTAAGGCCTCCTGAGGGAGCCAGGACAGTGGCTAAACGTAAAGGAAGAGGCATTGCTTCAGGTTTGGGCAAGACGTCCGGCCGCGGCCAAAAAGGACAAAAATCCCGTTCGGGTTCAGGTGTGCGCCGCGGATTTGAAGGCGGCCAGATGCCATATTTCCAGCGTTTGCCGAAACGGGGTTTTACAAACATATTCAAAAAGAAATGGAACATTGTCAACCTGGGCGATCTGAACTCTTTCGAAGAAGGAACGGTGGTAACTCCGGAACTTTTACTGGAAGCAGGGTTGATCAGGAACCTGCAGGATTCACTGAAGGTGCTGGGTGAAGGCGAACTGGATCGCAAGCTGGAGATTCGCGCCCACCGCTTCAGCAAGCAGGCCCGGGAAAAGATTGAGGGAGCCGGCGGAAAGGCAGAGGTGATTTAATTGCTGGAAACAGTCCGTACAGCGTGGAGGATCAAAGAACTCAGAGATCGTATTCTCTTTACCCTGGCCATGTTTGTGGTTTTCAGGGCAGGATCAGCGATCCCTGTGCCCGGCGTGGACGCCTCATTGCTTGCCGAATTCTTCCAGGAGGATACAATTTTTGGATTTGTCAACATCATCGGCGGCGGAAACCTGAGCAATTTTACAATATTTGCTCTGGGCATCATGCCTTATATTAACGCCTCCATTATTATGAACCTGTTGACAATTGTTATCCCCAAGCTCAAGGAATGGAGTTCGGAAGGGCCCGAAGGCCGCAAGAAAATATCGCAGATTACCCGTTACGGGACAATCGTGATCGCTCTGATCCAGGCCCTGGGTCTCTCAACCATCATCGCCGGTGAAGCTGTTCTCGAACAGACTTTCCTGTCATATACCACGATCATTATTTCGCTTACGGCCGGCACCGCATTTCTGATGTGGATGGGCGAGTTGATTACTGAAAAAGGGATTGGCAACGGCATATCGCTGATCATCTTTGCCGGTATTGTTGCCGGTTTCCCGATAGCCGTTGCGATGGCGGCCGAGCAGTACCGTTTCGGCCAGATCAGTCTTCTGGTTATTTTAATCGTTGTTGCCATGCTGCTTGCCCTGATAATCGGCATCATCGGGCTTGACCAGGGGCAGCGAAGGGTAAACGTGCAGTACAGCAAGCGGGTAGTAGGCCGTAAAATGTATGGCGGCCAGGCTACGCATATACCAATGAAAGTAAACCAGGCCGGGGTTATTCCCGTTATTTTTGCTTCGGTTATTTTAAGCTTCCCGCAGACGCTGGTCAGCTTTATACCGCACCCTGTCGCCCAGAGCATTGCCGAAGCCCTGAGCTGGGGAACAAATCTTAACCTGGTATTATATATGACCCTGATCATCCTGTTTGCGTTCTTTTACACGGCAGTCCAGTTTGACCCGTTCCAGGTGGCCGGAAACATTAAAAAATACGGCGGCTTTATTCCCGGCCTGCGCCCGGGCCGCCCCACGGCCGATTACCTGGCCAGGGTTACGTCACGCCTTACAACGGCGGGCGCTTTTTCTCTCGCTTTTATTGCCGTGTTTCCCATAATCCTGGAGCGCATAACAGGAATGAGCATCGTATTTGGCGGCACCGGGCTGATTATTGTGGTCGGTGTAACTCTTGAAACATTCAAGCAAATAGAAAGCCACATGCTGATGCGCAGTTATCGCGGCTTTATGAAGTAGCGGCAGAGAACATGATTAAGTTAAAATCGAAGCGTGAAATACAACTGATGCGGGAAGCGGGCAAAATTGTTGCCGAAGTGCTGCAGGAGATGGAAAACTCGGTTAAGGCCGGCATTACCACCGCAATGCTGGATAAAATCGCAGAAAAACGGATCCGCAGCTACAGGGCAGAGCCGGCATTCCTGGGATATCATAATTTTCCTGCTTCGATCTGCACTTCCGTAAACAATGAGGTGGTGCATGGTATCCCCGGGTTGCGGAAGCTTGAAGAGGGCGATATAATCAGCATTGACGTCGGCGTCCGGTTGCAGGGTTATCACGGCGATGC
>SLSE01000221.1 GCA_007130585.1 Syntrophomonadaceae bacterium
GCCAGGCCCTGACCGTTTTGGAGGTTCATTTCAAGGCTGCGCAGGGCATAGCCCAGCTGAGCTTCGATCAGGTCTGCCCTGATATCACCGTACAGGCCCCTGCTGCCTTCCAGTGTTTGCCGCATTACCCGGTAGGCTCTCTCCAGGGGCTTAACCCTGGTCTGGGGAGGGTAGGGCAGCAATTCTTCAGCGCTGTCGTGGTGCTTCATCAGGAACATGGTGTAGTCGACCAGGGCATTCCAGGAGTCGGCCAGGGTTTGCAGGGCTTCATTTTGCCAGTCAAAGCCTTTCCGGGGCCTGAAGCTGACTTTTAAGTCGGGGAAGTAAGTCCGCAGGCCGCGCTCGAAAAGTGAAGAAACCATCAACCGCAACGGCTGGGGGTTACCGTTATAAGTACCGGTTTCTATGTGACGGCCCACAAACAGGGAACGATCAAAATACCTTAAAACCTTCAGCTCCACTCCGGCTTTGCGGGCTGCATTCTCAAGCACCTTATCGACTTCGGGCGGTGACATAAGCCGCAGTGGAAATGAAGACACCTCAACCTTGTCCCTGTCTTCTTCCGAGTAAAGGTAGTTAATCCTGTAATCTATATAGGGCTGCTCTTCAGGTTTATCCGTCCACAGGTCCTGCCACTCATAGGAGTAACGCCCGATAAAATCACACAAAAGCAGGCTTCCGCTGTTGCCATGCCTGGCTACATCGTAAAATAGTTTTTCCAGCTCTTCGTCGTTACAGTGAGAAAGCGTTCCAAATGATGTGAAGTAGAGATCATAAGGTTCTTCACCTTTTTCCAGGGGCAGTCCGTTGGAAAAGTTGCCCTTGCAAAAATCAACGTTATCATAACTGCCAAAAAGGTTATTAGCTTCTTTGAGAAGATCCACGTTCAGGTCTATGCCTTTATAATGCGACATCATTTCTTCCTGGATCAGTCGATTGTCAAATTCTGACAGCTTCGTTTTTTTGGACATCTTTGTCAGCAGTTCGTAACCGTCTCCGGTTCCGCATCCCAGGTCGTAAAACCGCAAACCGCCGTCACCGGCCTTCTCTTTCTCTTCCACCAGGTCTTCCAGGTACGGCCTGAGATAATAAGCGGTTATGAAATCTTCAAACTGGATACGAACATGGTCATATTTACAGCGCAGGTCATTTACCTTTTCACTGTACCGTCCATGTTGTATCGCTTCGAGGTAAGCTTTGTCGGCTTCCATTTCCAACATCTCCTTCTTGTTTTTAACTTACTTATTTAAGCAATTTCTCGGCTTCCCGAATGGCGGCAAATGCATCTTTTCCATAACTGTCGGCGCCGATTTCCTGCGCGAAATCCTCAGAAGTGGGGGCTCCGCCGATCAGGACTTTGACCTTATCGCGCAGTCCTTTCTTTTCCAGTTCTTTAACAACATCACCCATGTTGGACATGGTGGTATTAAGCAGCGCCGACAAACCGACAAGGTTTGCCTTTTCTTCTTCCGCAGCTTCCGCTATTCTCGCTGCCGGCACGTCGATCCCGAGGTCTACAACGGTGAAACCGGCTCCTTTAAGCATAATGCTGACCAGGTTTTTACCGATATCATGCAGGTCTTTTTCAACCGTAGCCATAATAACCTTGCCTTTTCCGGATCCGTCTTCACCTTTCACCAGGTGGGGTTCCATCACTTTCATGCCTTCTTCAACCGCTTCGGCTGCAGTTAACATATCCGGTATAAAGTATTCCCCGGTTTCATATTTTTGCCCGACCATCTCCATGCCCCTGCTCAAACCGTTAAGCAGGATCTCGTCGGTATCGATTCCGCTGTCTATGGCATCCTGAACAAGCTCAGCTACGCCGGGTTCACCGGCCATGCCCTCCTCAATGCCCTCATCATCCTTGTTGCGGCGTCCCTGAAGAACATTATCCACGATTTTTCCAATCAACTCTTTACTCATATTTTGCCCTCCTCGCAAACTGTATCAGGAGGCAGCTTTAAAAGATACCTCCTGGATCTTTCCTGGTTTAACTCTTACTTATACGGGTTTAACCTGGGAAGCAGGCCGGGGGTAGTGTCAAAAATCTTTTTGCAGATTTCTTCCGGAAGATACTGCTTATCCCGGGCTTCCAGTTCTTTCAGGTGCTCATGAACATTGAGCAGGGTCTGATCCTGGTCTTCGGAATCGCCTTCGAAGGGAAATCCGCCAAAAATCTCGCCGCGCCTAAGCATGCCGCGGGCATGGCGGGCATACATGCGGTAGGGACTGTGCATCACTTCCTGAACGGTTTTCAGTGTCCGTTCCGCTGCTTCCTCGTTAACCCCGCTTTCCCGGTGCAGGAACTTGGCCATCCCAATCTTATGATTATCCAGGACAGCCTGTTCGGGACTGAAAGTCTGGGTTTTGTCCAGCAGCCCGAAGGCATAGTGAACAAGTCCCGGTGCGGCGAAAGGAACTGCCGTATAGGTATACATTTTTTCAACCGCTGCCTGGATGCCGGGCACCCTGGCGTCTCCGACCCCTGCCGTTGAGTAGCAGGGCACTTTGTAGTAACGGGCCATCTGGGCGCAGTCCATATTGTAGTGGCAGAACTCCGGTACGCCATACATATCATGCAGGTCGTCCATGCGGGCCCTGACGGGAACTGCACCGTAGATTACTGGCGCCCCCGGGTTGGCCAGCTGGTTGATAGTAATGCCGGCCAGGGCTTCGGCATTAACCTGCGCGACCATGCCCATCTCGTCGATGGGAGCGGTCGATCCACCCTGGGGCGAGGTTGAGATAACAACGGGCAGGCCAAGCCTCGCTATGGCGATCAGTTTTTCAGCAGTTTCAGCCACAATCTGCAGGGGGCTTTTTACCACGCTGGTAATAAATGATACCACCGGGTTTTTGATCAATTCTTCCCTTCCCCCTGCAATGATCTCGGCCATATTGACAACTTTTTCAAGTTGATCAAAATCGGCCACTCCGCTGATTACAGGCTTTGTAATATTGTTCAGGGCGGCAAAAAACACGTTGACATCCTTGTTTTCAGTGGTGATATCGTCATCCTGAACATTTACATTGCGGATAAAAAAGTCAAGATTTTCAAGCTGCTCGGATAAATGAGCGGAGCGGCAGAGGTAATCGAGGTTGCCCCGGTTCCTTTTCATAACCGGTATGATCCGCTCATGTCCATCTTCCCTGGACACAAAAGTTTCGGGCTTAACTTCCAGCCAGTAGTTGGTTTCCGAGCCGCTCCCAAAGTGAACCCTGTTCCCTTCGGCTTCCAAAATAACTCTGTTTTCAGGGTTCCTGGCTCCAAGGGTTATTTTGGCGGGAACTGTTTCCAGGGCCTGCCTGACCACTTTTTCCGGTATGCTGACCCACCAGGCATCATGTTCGCCTTCCCGGGTAGCCGTAGCCTTAGCGCCGGCTTTTTCCAGCAGGGAAACACTTTCTTCGTGGTAACACAATATGCCCGGATTTTCCAGGAGCCCCAGGGATGTCTTATCGATCATCTCCATTTGCTCCCGGCTCAACCGGGCATACGGTTTGTGGACTACTATTCCTCTTTCGCTCAATCGTTCAGCCTGGTATAATTACCCAGGCTGTTCACCTCCTTAAGGTATATTAAATAAAAAAACCCGTATTTAATCTTTCAGGTTGGCCTGATATTGATTATTGTACGGGAGTTTATATCTAAATTCTCTGCAGCTTATCCGGCCCTTTTACCGAAAACTTCTCCCTTCACTGCTTAAAAAATTTAAAGTGCTGATACTTAATTATGACATATTTTCTTCTCTGTATCAATAGGCAATCTAAATAGTATAATGGAGGTATCAGGCTTTATGATGAGCAAATGAATAATATTCATGAAGCAGACTTACCTGCCCTGTTAAGGCTCTCTGCTGGTTGACGCAGCTTCTTTCCCGCTGTTAAATGTCATTAAGCCCGCCCGATAAGCTGGACAATACAGGGCGCTGTGATATAATTTAGTGATAATTTAAGCAGGCAGTTTGCTGCTTCCGGGAGTTAACCATGAAATATTTTGCCAACCGTATGGCCGAAAAACTGACCTCCGGCAGGAACCTTTTCGATCCTGCTGAGAGATACCGGGTTGGTTTGATCGAAAGCTGGGCAAGTATGGCCGGAAACCTTTTTTTGGCATTGTTAAAGCTTATTTTCGGACTGCTGACCAACAGTATAGCCCTTATTGCCGATGCCGTTCACAGCACCTCTGATATTTTTTCTTCACTGGTGGTTTTTATCGGCTTCATTATGTCTAAAAAGAAAGCGGATCCCGAACACCCTCACGGCCATGGACGAACCGAATATTTGGCCGGCCTGATAATTGCTTTAATGCTGATCGGGGCCGGGGCGGCTTTCTTGTATACTTCTTACAGCAGGCTGGCCGGCGATGTCTTTGCCACGCCGAGTATCGGGGCCATTATAGCCATAGTCATCGCCATATTGCTTAAAGAATACCTCTACTACTTTTCGGCCAGGCTGGGCATGCTGATCAAATCGGAAACCCTGGCCGGCGACGCCTGGCATCATCGTACCGATTCGCTTTCCTCCGGGCTGGTCTTAATTGCGCTGGCCGGAAATTTCTTCGGGCTGCGGGCCCTGGATGCTTATACAGGCTTTGCTGTTGCCTTATTTATTATTTACACCGGGGTAGCCCTGGCCCGGCGTTCGTGCAGCTCACTGCTGGGAAGCGCTCCTTCGGAGGAGCTCTACAACGGAGTGATCCGGTGCGCCAGGGAAGTTGACGGGGTTATAGATACACACAACCTGGAAATCCACGATTACGGCTCCTGGAAAGCAGTTACTATCCATATTGTAATTAACTGCCAGTTAAACCTGGAGGAGGCCCATGAAATTGCCCACCGGGTCGAAGATTGTATCAGCCGGGAATTTCACTGCAATGCTGTCGTTCATGTGGATCCCTGCGAATAATACAGAGTTTGAAAGATACCGCTCACGGCGGCTGCGCTTTAGATCTTTCAACCTCCCCCTCCAAAACCGATGTTTTTAACCGTTCCGTTCTCAACCAGGATGGGAACCTTATCGGCATTGAACTCTTCTTTCGCTTTCTTTTTTGCTTCCGAATCGGTATTGACATTATACAGCTTATATTCGGCCCCCTGCTTTTTTAAGGCTTCGATCTGTTGTTCACAGTACGGGCAGCCATCCTTGACATATAACTCGAGCATGGAAGCACCTCCTTGTTTTTTTGATCAGTAGCCGGAACCGGCAACCCGGATCGAAAAGCCGGGCAGGGAGCCGAGTCAGGCAGCTCCCTGCTTCTGATCTCATTTACTACCTGTAATTATTATATAAACTACTTCCGCCGATGGCAAGCAACAGCGGATCTCCTTGACTTTGCTGCAGACCCTGGAATATAATTCAGGCAGGATAGACCTTGCCTTTAACGGGAAAAACGCTCACCGGGAAAGTAGTTTTCCCGCAAGCGTTTTTATATTTCAAGGAGGTTTACAAAAAAATGCGCATCGCCCTGGCCCAGCTTAACCCCACAATCGGGGCCCTTGATGATAACGCAAAAAAAATTAAAAAATGCCGCGACCGGGCCATGGAAGGAGGAGCAGAGCTCGTTGTATTCTCAGAGCTTGCCTTAAGCGGTTACCCGCCCAGGGACCTGCTCGGCTACAATAAGTTTCTCGATCGGGAAAGGGAGATCATCGTCGAAGAACTGATGCCCCTGACGGTCGGGCCGGGACCGGCAATCCTGATCGGGGCTGCCCACCGCCGGGGAAGCCGGCTGTACAACGGGGCATTCTTACTGGATAACGGCCTTATTAAATCCATCCACCTGAAAACCCTGCTCCCCTATTTTGATGTCTTCGATGAATCAAGGTATTTTACGCGCTGCACAGACCGGCAGATCGAAATGATAGGCGATCTCCCCGTCGCAGTAACTGTTTGCGAGGATATCTGGAACGACATGGAATATTTTACCGACCCGCTTTACGACATAGACCCCCTCGAAGGACTCTTTGCCGGAGGGGCCCGCCTGCTGATCAATTTGTCGGCTTCACCCTACCACCTGGGAAAACACGCGCTGCGCGAAGATATGCTGCCTTTCCTCTCAAGGAAATATAACACCGCTGTAATTTACTTAAACCAGGTCGGGGGGAATGACGACCTGGTCTTCGACGGGTCCAGCCTGGTTTATAACGACCGCGGGGAGCTGTTTTACCGGGCAGCCGGCTTTAAAGAAGAGCTGTTCTACATCGATACGGAAGACCTCTACAGGCCGGTAAAAAATATTGTTCCCCCCGACGAAGATGATACCGGCACAATAATGAAAGTCCTGCGTCTCGGCCTGAAGGACTACGCCGCCAAAACAGGTTTTGAGAAGGCTGTACTGGGGTTGAGCGGGGGCGTCGACTCGGCTGTAACCGCCGCCCTGGCCGTAGAAGCCCTCGGCTCGCGTAACGTTCTCGGACTTATGATGCCCTCGCCGTATTCTTCCGGGCACAGCGTAGAAGATGCCGTGGCCCTGGCCAAAAACCTGGGGATTGAATACCGGATTATAGAAATTGATAAGCCCTTTAATTCTTTCCTGGATCTGCTGAACGAAGGAACGGAGCCCTACGTTGACGTAGCCGAAGAAAACCTGCAGGCCCGGATACGCGGAAATATTGTCATGCACATTGCCAACCGGGAAAAATTTCTGCCCCTGGTGGCCGGCAACAAGTCGGAACTGGCAGTTGGCTACTGCACTCTCTACGGCGACATGGCCGGCGGCCTGGCCGTAATTGCCGACCTTTCAAAAACGAAAGTTTATGAACTGGCCGGCTATTTCAACAGCTACCATGGGCGGGAAGTTATTCCCCGGAACACAATTACAAAAGCTCCTTCGGCCGAGCTCCGGCCGGATCAAAAGGACCAGGATTCGCTGCCCCCCTATGAGATCCTCGACCCGATCCTGGAAATGTATATGGAAAAGAATCTTACTGCAGCGGAGATTGCCGAAAAAGGCTATGAACAAGAGACCGTAGAAGAAGTAATTGCCATGGTTACCCGGTCTGAGTTTAAGAGGTACCAGGCTGCTCCCGGGCTGCGGGTAACGCCCAGGGCTTTCGGCCCGGGTTGGCGTATGCCGATTGCCCGCGGATAATAAATTTAGCTGACTGGTTGTGAGCAAGGTGAACGCAATTAATAAAAATGTTGGCCATGATAACTATTACGATGTGGTGGTAGTCGGCGCCGGCCATGCCGGGTGCGAAGCAGCGCTGGCGGCATCCCGGATGGGCTGCCGCACGCTCCTGCTGACTTTAAACCTGGACATGGTTGCCTATATGGCCTGCAATCCTTCGCTGGGAGGCCCCGGCAAGGGCCACCTGGTTAAAGAAATCGACGCTTTAGGCGGTGAGATGTCCCGGGTAGCCGATCAGAATTTACTGCAGGTCAGGCTGCTAAATACCGGCAAAGGGCCCGCCGTCCAGGCCCTGCGGGCTCAAATCGACAAGTGGGGCTACCAGCGAACCATGCGCATCGCCCTGGAAAAAGAACCGCAGCTGACTATCAGGGAAGATATGGCCGAAGAACTCATGGTGGAGGGCGGCGCTGTAAGGGAGATTGTGGGGCGCAGCGGGGCCGTTTACAGGACCGGGGCGGCCCTGATCTGCAGCGGTGTTTATCTCGGTTCGGAAATATTTTTGGGCGACCGCCACTACCCGGCTGCGCCGGGAAGTATCACCCCTTCCTACAACCTGGTTAAAAGCCTGCAAAAAGAGGGGCTTATTTTCGATCGCTTCAAAACGGGCACCCCGCCCCGGGTTTACCGGAGCAGTATTAATTTCAGCAAACTGGAACCGGTCCACGGCGACCCGCAGGCACCCGGCTTTTCGCTATCCGGCCCGGGGGCCCCGGATGAACAGATTCCCTGCTGGATGACCTATACAAACAGGAACACCCACGACATAATCCGGGATAATTTTTCGCTGGCCCCGATCTACAGCGGTTTGATCAAGGGCAGCGGCCCCCGCTACTGCCCGTCTATCGAGGATAAAATAGTCCGCTTTGCAGACCGCGATCGCCATCCCGTTTTCATAGAACCCGAAGGGCCCGACATAGATGAAGTTTACCTGCAGGGCATTTCCACGGGCCTTCCTCCCCGAATCCAGGAGGCCTTCCTGCAGACTATTGAAGGGCTGGAAAATGTCCGGATCATGAGGCCTGCCTACGCTATCGAATATGATTATGCCCCGCCCGTCCAGCTAAAGCTTTCCCTGGAAACCAAGGCAGTTAAGAACCTCTATTTTGCCGGGCAGATCAACGGGACCACCGGTTACGAAGAGGCCGCCGCCCAGGGGCTGATAGCAGGGATTAATGCCGCCAGTTACATCAAGGGCCGGGATCCGCTGATCCTGAAGCGGAACGAGGCATATACCGGGGTAATGATCGATGATCTTGTCACCCGCGGAGCAGCCGAACCCTACCGCATATTCACATCCCGCGCCGAGTACCGCCTGCTGCTGCGCCAGGATAACGCCGACCTGAGACTTTCCGGGAAAAGCCGCGCTATCGGTTTGCTAGACGAAGAGCGTTACAGGCTGTACCTGGCCAAAAAAAAATACATCGAAGGCGAACTGGAACGCCTGGAGCAGACCAGGCATAACCCGGGCAGCGCCATTGAAGACTTATTGGAAAAGCACGGCTCCTCTCCTCCAAAACACCCGGTCAGCGCCCTGGAGCTGATCAGGCGCCCGGAAATCAGCTACCGGTCGTACCTGGAATGGGAAGGAAGAGAAGCGCCGCCCCTGCCCCGGGGGACCCTTGATGAACTCGAAAGCCAGGTTAAGTATGCCGGTTACATCGCCAAGCAGCAGCACATGGTTGAAAAAACGGCCCGGATGCACGATAAGCCCATCCCGCCCGATTTTGATTACCAAAAAGCTAAAAACCTGTCCCGGGAAGCCCGCCAAAAACTGGAGCAGGTGCGGCCGGCAACTGTGGGCCAGGCCAGCCGCATGGAAGGAGTAAGCCCCGCCGACATATCGGTTTTAATGCTCTACCTGGAAAGGCCCGAAACCCTGCGTCTTCCAGAAACCGACAGCAGCAGGGGGAGCAGTGATGAGTAAACGGGAAGCACAGCATCAACCGGGCTGGTATTACCGCCTGAGCGATTTCTTCCGTGAATTATTTGGCGGACCCGTCTATAAAATCCCGCTCGACGCCGGCTTTTCCTGCCCCAACCGGGATGGAACACTTGGCTTAAACGGCTGCGCTTACTGCTACAATCCCTCGTTTTCGCCTTTCAGCGGCCGTGAGCCGGAAAGTTCAGTTGCCGAGCAGATTGAGAGAGGCCGGAAAAAAAAGAAAGAGGCCCGCTACCTGGCCTATTTTCAATCCTACACCAATACGTATGCCCCCCTGGAAGAGCTTAAGGCGCTTTACAATGAAGCCCTGTCCGACCCGCGAGTAGCCGGCTTAAGTATTGCAACCCGGCCTGATTGTATTTCCGAGGATATCGTTGCCCTGCTGGAAGGTTATGCCCGCCTCTACCACGTCTGGCTGGAACTCGGGCTGCAGTCGGCGCACGACCGCACCCTGGAAAGAATTAACCGCGGGCACGATACTGCCGCTTTTACAGGGGCCGTAAAAATGAGCCGGGATAGGGGTATATTTCTCTGCGCCCATATTATTCTCGGGCTGCCCGGAGAAACTAAAGCCATGATGCTTGAGACAATTGAATATCTTAACCGCGTCCGGGTAGACGGCGTAAAATTTCACCATTTACAGATCATTAAAAATACCCTTTTTGCGGAGCAGTATAAAAAAGGGCAGATCCAGGTATACAATACGGCAGGGGATTACATCCCGGTCCTCTGCGACTGCATAGAAAAGCTGTCCCCTGAAATTGTGATCCACCGCCTGGCCAGCACGGCCGCCTCAAAAGAACTTTTAATTGCCCCGCACTGGCCTGAAAGCGCGGGACAGATCGCCTCCGCCGTGAAGGCTGAGTTAAGCGAGCGCGGCACCTGGCAGGGCGTTAATTAAAACTTCCCGCCCGCCAGGCCGAGAAGTGCCCGGGCTTCATCCGGCGAAGCTACCGGGCGGCTGTGTATTTCCGCCACCCTGGCAATACGCTCGACCAGCAGGGCATTGCTTTCGGCCAGGACACCCCGGGTGTAGTAGATGTTGTCTTCAAAACCAACCCTGACATGGCCTCCCGTGATGATCGCTGCCGTACCCAGGGGCAGTTCCGTACGGCCCATCCCGGCCACGGTCCAGCTGCTGCCCGGCGGGATACTCTCAGCCATATGCAGCAGGTTCTTTACTGTTCCCGGAATGCCGCCCGGGACACCCATTACAAAATCGAAATGCAGCGGCTCGGAAAGGAGTCCTTTTTTAACCAGCCGCAGGGCGTTGTTGATCATGCCCACATCGAAAGCCTCTATTTCAGGTTTTACACCCTGTTCCTGCATGACCCTTGCAAATTTTTCCAGGTAAGCGGGAGGATTCATAAACACATCATCGCCGAAGTTGACCGAACCTGTTGAAAGCGTGGCCATCTCGGGCTTCAGGTAGACCGGCTGCAGCCTTTCTTCCGGGCTCATCCCCACCGCCCCGCCGGTAGAAGTCTGGATAATCAGGTTGCATCTGCCCCTGATCAAATCCATGGTTTCCCTGTAAAGTTCAGCCGACTGGGTCGGAGAACCGTCTTCATTACGGACATGCAGATGGACAATGGAAGCCCCGGCCCGGTAGCAGTCATAAGCGGCATCGGCAATTTCGGCAGGAGTTACCGGCAGGTTGGGGTTGTCTTCCCTGGTCACTTCGGCCCCGGTCAGGGCGGCGGTAATGATCAGCTTCTCCATTATTCCGCTCCTTTCCCGCCGGAAGCGCTTCCCCCGCTGCCCCTCTGCAGGTCCAGGGGCACAACGCAGGTCCCGGACGCTTTAGTTACCAGCAGCGGTTCGGGCAATACATTACAGGCGGAAGGAACACCTTCAATCCCGGCGCCGGTAATTACCTTGTACGCTTCAAACTGCATATGCCTGGAGGTTTTCCCGACCCTGTCAATCCGGGCCCGGACTTCCAGGTAATCGCCGGCATAGACCGGCCCCTTAAATTCAATTAAATCGTAAGCGACAAAAAGCCCTTCATCGCCGTCGTGGCGAATCAACAGTTCTGTGGCGGCATCCCCGAATAACTTGACGACATGAGCTCCGTCTACCAGGCCGCCCCCGTAATGGACTTCTTCTTCACTGATCCGCACCCTCAACATTACACTCTCCATCACGCACCCACCTCTCCCGTAAAAAGCTTCCTGACCAGCTCTCAGGTATACAGCTCTTCAAATATTTTACGCAGGACGGGGCTTTCCCGCATGATATTCAACGATATTGCCGCATGGTCGCGGGTATAGCCGTTACCGACGATCATGGTTACATCTTTTCCGACTCCCTCGGCCCCGAGAGCGGCGGCAGTAAAGCTCGTCGCCATGCTGAAGTAGTAAACAAGCCCGCCATCCCGGGTGGCCAGGATGGAAGAAAGCTCGGTATTCGGTATATTGACACAGTTTATCGTTACATCGGCCAGGGCCCCGCCGGTAGCCTCCTCAACCTTTTGCATTACATCAAGGGCATCGGAGGCATCGGCCATAAGGACAGTATCGCACAGCCCGGTCGATTCGGCCCGTTTTTTACTGGCTTCCCGGGGAGCAATACCGATAACCTGGCCGGTAATCCCGGCCCGTTTTTTGGCCTCGTGCAGGCAGAGCAGGCCTGATTTGCCTCCTGCCCCGATAATAACAACCCTGTCCCCCGGTTTGACCAGCTTGGCTGTCTGGGCTGCCGCCCCGGCCACATCAAGCACGGCCAGCGAAAGAGTCTGCGGCAGGTCGTCGGGCAGGACAGAGTAAATACCGCTTTCAAATAAAACGGCCTTGCCTTCGATCTCAACCTGGTCAATTTCTTTATGAATCTTTTTTATCTTATCAATGCGCAGGGGGGTGAGAGACAGCGAAACCAGGCTGGCTATCCTCTGCCCCACCTGCAGGTCTCTTTTGCCTTCGAGCGCCGTTCCGATTTTTTCCACCCTGCCGGTCAGCATTCCACCCGACCCGGTAGTGGGATTGTGATGTTTGCCCCGTTCTTTTACAATCCCGGTCATAATCCCGGCGATACGGTCTTCGTCCCCGCCCGCTTCTTCCTCGATCTGGGTGAAACTGGCGGAATCGATATTTAACACCTCGACATCTATTAAAATTTCGTTGTCGTAAATTTCCATGGTATTGTCGATTTTCCATGCCGGCTGGGGCAGCAGTCCCTCCGGTTCAAGTACGCGGTGAGTTCCATACGGGTTTCCTTTGTTCACGGCTATTCAACCTCCTGTATTTATGAGAGCCCAGGTTGACGCGGAGACGGGAGAAAGTGTCAACTTTTTTCTGCGCCCTGAATTACACCCGGATTCCTTTTGCTGTTACTTACTGTTTGCCCCGGTATTTCAGACCGGGTGGCTGCCGGTTCACCGTTCCCTGGCCGTGTCAACCAAATCTTCCCCGCTCTACCGCTATGTTGATTAACTGGTCCATTTTATTGCGGGGAGGGGTGTAAATATCACTTAACCTGACCATTTGGAGAGCCCCGGAAGGGCAGGCAGAGGCGCAAACGCCACAGCCGATGCACAGTTCCCTGTTCAATACCGGTTCCGCCGACGGTGATGCCTCCAGGGCATCAATGTGACAGGCATCAACGCAGGCGTCACAGGCCAGGCAGGCTTCCGGGTCAATCTGAGGCAAAAAACTGCTGGGCTGAACTGCCTCAACCCCGTGTTTTTTAATAGACTGCAGCGGACCGCAGCAGCACCCGCAGCAATGGCAGATGTAGGCCGGTTCGTCGATAACATTATCGCAGGTCAGCACCAGGCCCAGCCTGTAGCTATTCTCAAGATTCCCCAGCAGCTCATCGACCGAGGCTTTCCGGGCAAAGCCATGCCTGAGCAGCCATTCCGCCGGCCGGCCCAGGGAGGTGCAGATATCTTCCATGGGGTATTTACAGGCTTTGCCGAGGTGATAGTTTTTATGGCGGCAGGCACACAGGGACAGGCCGCCCCCGCCCGATTCCCGGATCACGGTTTCCGCTTTTTCATAATCGAGCACTTCGGTCCTCACCAGCTCGGGAATATAGTGTTCATAAACCAGGGCCCGGAACATTTTAGTATCCGAACCGAAAATTTCCCCGGCTACTTTTTTGTCCTGGAAATAATGCTCATAGAGCGCTGAAAGCTCGGCGATGTCAGCCCTGTCGGCGCGCATCAGGCTGTATTCAAAAAACCCGACCACCACGGGTGAGAGCATGTAATAAGTTGTCCCTTTGCGGGGAATATCTACTACCAGGCCTTTTTCGGCCATGCCGTTTAAAAGTTCCCCGGTTTTTTCTTCGCTCATCCCGGCCAGGTCGGCAATCTCGGACAGGGGCCGCGGTTTGAGCGGAAATTTACTGCCTACAACCGCCTCGCTTCCTGCATACAGAAGTTTTAAAATGCTTATCAAAGTATCATTAATTACCACCCCGACCGGAAACCGGCTGAGCCGTTCGGCCAGCGCCCGGTATGCTTCATCTTTGCCACCAACCAGATGTCCCAAGCTTGAACCCCCTTAAAATCAATATGTTTTCGGGAAGCTGAACCAATCGTTATTTTATTCGCCGGAAGGGCTGTAAAACCCTTGCTTTTTTTAACGCTTTTCCGGAACAGGTAGGATAATAAATTCCGATGTCGAATATACTACCGGTATAACAAACTTGTGTTTAAGGCGGGTGCAATATATGTCGAACTTAACGGAAGTGCTGCAGCATTGGCAGGAAGACCCCGCATTTTTAAGCAATGTCACCTGCTGGAAAGTAGTTCCCGGGGCAGACGGAAAATACCTTGATTTTCCCGAATCTCTTAACCCCCGGTTAAAAACAGCCCTGCAGAAACGCGGTATCGGGAAACTTTACAGCCACCAGGCAGCGGCAATAGAAGCGGTGGAACAGGACAACCATACCGTCGTGGTAACTCCGACTGCCTCCGGCAAAACCCTGTGTTATAATCTACCCGTAGTCAGCTCCGTGATAAAAAACCCGGCAAGCCGTGCCCTGTACCTTTTTCCGACAAAAGCGCTTTCCCAGGACCAGGTAGCCGAACTGCGCGAACTTACCTCGGACCTGGATACACCCCTGAACTGCCACACTTATGACGGAGATACGGAAGCCGGCCTGCGCCAGGGTATCCGCAGAAGCGGTCACATCGTGGTTACCAACCCCGATATGCTGCATTCGGCAATTTTGCCTCATCACACCAAGTGGGTCCAGCTGTTTCAGAACCTGCAGTATATCGTTGTCGACGAAATGCATCAGTACCGCGGTGTATTCGGCAGCCACGTTGCCAACGTCATCCGCCGTCTGAAGCGGATCTGCGCTTTTTACGGCTCCTATCCCCGCTTTATCATGTGCTCGGCTACGATTGCCAATCCAGGGGAACTGGCTGAAATGTTAATTCAGGAGCCGGTTAAAGTGATTACCGAAAACGGCGCCCCGCAGGCTGAAAAACACTTTATCCTTTACAATCCGCCCCTGGTTAATCCCGAACTGGGACTCAGGCGCAGTTCGCTGCTCGAAGCGCAGCAGATTGCATCCGGTTTAATTAAAAAAGGAATTCAGACCATCATCTTTACCCGGAGCCGCCTGGGAGTGGAAGTGCTATTAACCTACCTGCGCCAGGGGCTTAAATTAAAAACCGGCGAAGACAGCGGAATCAGGGGCTACCGCGGGGGTTACCTGCCCCGCGAGCGGCGGGCCATTGAACAAGGACTGCGCGAAGGAAGTATTAAAGGCGTGGTCAGCACCAACGCCCTGGAACTGGGTATTGATATCGGGGCTCTTGACGCCTGTGTGATGACCGGTTACCCGGGTAGTATTGCCAGCACCTGGCAGCAGGCCGGACGATCCGGCCGGCGCAGCGGCAGCTCCCTGGCCATGCTTGTGGCGAACAGCGAACCGCTCAACCAGTATATTGTTTCCAACCCGGATTACTTTTTCGGGCGGAGCCCCGAACGGGCCCTGGCCGATCCCGATAACCTGATCATTTTGACCAACCACCTCCGCTGTGCGGCTTTTGAACTGCCTTTTGAAGAAGGAGAACTGTTTGGCCAGACTGAAGTATCGGAACTACTCGGGTTCCTGGCGGAACAGGATGTACTATATGAGAACGACGGCCGTTACCACTGGATGGAAGATTCTTACCCGGCTGAAGAAATCAGCCTGCGCAGCGCCACCAGGGAGAATGTAGTTATAATTGACATTTCCAGGCCCTCCCCGCAGGTTATCGGGGAAGTTGACCGCTTCAGCGCCCCCATGCTGGTACACGAGGAAGCAATATATATGCATGCCGGAACACAGTACCAGGTGGAAAAGCTTGATTTCGCAGAGAAAAAAGCTTATGTCCGCCGGGTTGATGTCAACTATTACACCGACGCCAATCTTTCTGTAGACCTGAAAATACTGGATGCCTTTGAAGAAGAAAACGGACCGGTAAACCTGGCCTGGGGCGAGGTGAGGATTAATGCCCTGGTTTCAATGTTTAAAAAAATCCGTTTTAATACCCATGAAAATTTAGGCGCCGGCCCGGTCGACCTGCCGGAAACAGAAATGCATACCAGCGCCTTCTGGCTATCATTTCCCCCGGGTTCCCTGGGCGCGATGCCCCTGTCGGAAATTCAGGCCGGTTTAATCGGCCTGGCCAGTGTAATTCCCCAGGCGGCCGCCCTCTATTTAATGAGCGACCCCCGTGACCTGCGCGCGGTAAGCCAGGTCAAGGCCCCTTTTACCGAACTGCCAACTCTGTACCTGTATGATAACTTTCCGGGAGGAGTCGGTTACAGCAGGGAAATTTTCCGCAACTACCGCGAAATTTTAAAATCCGTACGTAAAGTAATCACCGAGTGCCGCTGTTCGCAAGGCTGCCCCTCCTGTATCGGGCCGGCCTTCCGAAACGGCGAAAATGGCAAGCAATCGGCCCTGCGCCTGCTCGGGGTGATCCTGAAGTGAAGCGGACCCTGCGATCGCGATTAAGTGAGATGCAGCGAACCGGGGAGGTTAAAACAGGCCGGCAGCTGGCCGACAGCCTGCAGGCCAACCAGGGAACCGATCTTTTCCCGGACCTGCCGGGTGAAGCCAGCTTGGGTGAAACACCCTTCGGCCCCTGTTACATGCGCGAGATTAAGTACCCGCTCGGATACAGGCACGGCGGCATGTCGCTGGCGGGTGTCCTTTCCTGCAGAGAAGGCGACCTGACCCTTTGTGCCGGCGACTCTGCCCTGCGCAGCTTTGACCCGCGGCAGGCCCTGTTTCTTGATACGGAAACAACAGGCCTCTCCGGCGGAGCAGGCACCTGGGCTTTCCTGATCGGCCTCGGCTGGCTGGAGGGCAACCATTTCATGACACGCCAGTATTTCCTGCGCCGCCCCGCCGAGGAAAGGGCAATCTTAAGCCATTTCGCGGCAATGGCCTCTGAGTTTCCCACCCTGGTTACTTTTAACGGAAAAATGTTCGACCTGCCCCTGATTCAAACCCGCCAGACACTGGCCGGGTTCCGGCAGACTATTCCCCCCCGGCACCTGGACCTGCTGCACTGTGCGCGCCTGCTCTGGAAAAACCGCCTGGCTTCCCGGTCCCTGCGCTCCCTGGAGGAAGCCCTGCTCGGTTTGCAGCGCAGCGACGATATCCCCGGCGCCGAAATCCCGGCTGTTTATTTTGATTTCCTGCGCCGCGGCAAAACCGAACAGCTGAAGAAAGTGTTCCGCCATAATATATTGGATATATTATCAATGGTCACCCTGCTGGAAAGGGTATCCAGCCTGTCAGCAGGCAGGTTGGTAGAACACCCTGCCGAAGCACTGGCCATGGGGCGGCTCTGCCTGAGATCCGGCCGTACCGGCCGGGGCGAGGCCTACCTGCGTGAAGCGGCGGGCTGCAGCCTGGCACCGCTGGCTGAAGAAGCGGCCCTGGAACTGGCCCTGCATTATAAGCGTGAGGGAAAGTGGGCTGAAGCCGAACTGATCTGGCAGAACGCGGTAAAAAGCAACCCGGCCAACCCGGCTCCCTATATAGAACTGGCCAAGTATTATGAACACCGCCTGGGCGATTACCGGGCCGCCATTAAATTAACCGGGCAGGCAGCTGCTCTTGCCGCAGGAGCGGACCGCGGCACCCCCCCTGCAGGTGAACTCAGCGTCCCGGCCCTGCAGCACAGGTTGAACAGGCTCCGGAGGCGCCTTTCGAGGCAGGCAAAGCTTCCCCCGGAATAAACCGCTCTGCGCAATACCTTAAAAACGCCCTACCTTTTCAGTAAAAATAATACTTCTTCGGCCCCTGTGCTGTCTGCAGGAAGGACAAGCGGCCTGTGGCCGGAAGCACGGGAAGCAAATCCTTCAATTATTTCAACCCTGTGATCAGTGATCCAGTCAATAAAATCGTATAGGGTAAAGAGGTGAATGTTGGGAGTGTCGTGCCACTGGTAAGGCAGGCCGTCCGTAACCGGCATCCTGCCCGTCTTCAGCAGCTTCTCGACCACGCCCCTGTAGTTAAAGTTTGGAAAGCTGACCATGCACTTGCTGCCGATACGCAGCATCTCTTCAAGAACCAGCATCGGCCTGCGCAGTACCTGCAGGGTTTTTTCCAGGATCACGTAATCAAAAGATTTGCTGTTGAATTCCGGAAGTCCGCGATTGAGATCGCCCTCGTAAACTGCTACCCCTTTCTGGAGAGCGGATGAAACCTGCTTATGGTCTGCCTCTACCGCCTGGCCCCGGACCTGTTTTTCAGCAATCAACCGGGCCAGCAGCTCCCCGTCTCCGCAGCCCAGGTCAAGGACTGACGAACAGGGGTCGACAAGCTCGAAAATAAGTTCATGGTCCCAGCGATTTGTCCCTGCCACTAGCGATTGCACCTCTTCAAAAAAGATTCTATCAGCGGGGTTGTCTGATCTGTTTCCAGCAAAAACGCATCATGCCCGTAATCGGAAGGAATTTCTATAAAAGAAACAGGCCTGTTGTTAGCCAGCATGGCCCGGGCAATCGTCCTGGTTTCCCGCGGTGGGTAGAGCCAGTCGGAGCTGTAGGCGATTAATAAAAGATCGCCCCCGATCCCGGCGCAGGCTTTATTAAGATCTCCGCCGGCGGCCCCGGCCGCATCATAATAATCCATCGCCCGGGTCATGTATAGATAACTGTTGGCGTCGAACCTCTGCACAAAAGACCGGCCCTGGTGCTCGAGGTAGCTTTCCACGGAAAACTCCTGATCCAGGCGGTAGCACGGCTTCGAACCGTTCTGAAAACGCCTGCCGAACTTACCCTCCATGGAGCGGTTTGAAAGGTATGTAATGTGCCCCAGTTTGCGGGCCAGCTCCAGACCTCCGGCCGGCGGCTTGCCTTCATAGTAATTTCCATCCCGGAAGAAGGGATCGTTCATGATAGCCTGCCTGCCGACGGCATTAAAGGCCAGCCCCTGGGCACCGAGCCGGGCGGAAGCGGCAAGAACTATGGCCGAACGGATCCGGTGGGGATAGTTGATGGCCCAGGCCAGGGCCTGCTGCCCCCCGAGAGAACCTCCGGCTACCGCCAGGAGCCGGTCTATTTCCAGGTAGTCCTGGAGACGCACCTGCAGGCGCACCCAGTCTTCTACGGTAACAACCGGAAAACTCAGGGCGTACGGCTTGCCGCTGGCGGGATTTATCTCCCAGGGACCGGTTGTCCCGTAACAGCTGCCCAGCATGTTGGCGCAAATCACGAAATAACGGTCCGTATCGAAAGCTTTACCGGGCCCGATCATATGATCCCACCAGCCGGGACGGTCACGCCTCCAGGGCCGGTTATCTTTTTCCCAGTCAGCATCCCAGCCGGCGGCATGGGCATCACCTGAAAGGGCATGTATTATAAACACGGCATTATCCTTTGCCGGCGACAGCCTGCCGTATGTTTCATACTCGACGGTAACAGGATAAAAGCTGTCGCCGCAGTCAAGGGGCAGCGGATTTGTTCTGTCCGCCAGCAGCACCCGCCCGGGCCTGGTCCATCCTACCGAGCGGGGCGACCCGGGGTAATCGTAGCCGTTCTTTTTTTCCAGGCTCGCGTTAAGAGGATCTGTCACCGGGAATCCCCCCTGCCCGGATTGGTTTCACCCTGGCTGGCAGCAAGGGCCTGTTCCAGATCGGCAATAATATCTTCCCTGTTTTCCAGCCCTACCGATAGACGGATATAATCTTCGGTTACCCCGCTGCTGAGCCTGTCTCCGGGGGAAAGCTGCCGGTGGGTTGTCGAGGCGGGATGTATAATCAGGGTCCTGGCATCGCCGATGTTGGCAAGGTGCGAAATCATTTTGACCGCATTAATCAGCCTGATCCCGGCATCCATGCCCCCCCGGATACCGAAGCCGACGATAGCTCCCTGCCCGGAAGGCATTCTTTCAGCGGCATAATGAAAATCGGGGTGGCTTTCCAGGCCGGGATAATTAACCCATTCAACGGCAGGATGCTTTTCAAGCCACCGGGCAACGGCAAGCGCATTTTCGCAGTGCCGGGCCATACGAAGGGGGAGGGTTTCTATACCCTGTAAAATTAAAAAAGCGTTGAATGGCGAAAGGCAGGGGCCCAGGTCTCTTAACAGCTGGACTCTCGCTTTGACAGTAAAAGCAGAGCCCCTTTCCCTTTCATCACTCCGGCCGAAAGAATCCCAGTAGTTAATACCGCCGTAAGAAGAATCGGGTTCGGTAAACTCCGGGTATCTCCCGTTGTTCCAAAGAAATGTACCCTTCTCCACGATCGCGCCGCCAATCGAATTGCCGTGGCCGCCAAGGTATTTCGTCAGGGAATGAATAACCAGGTCGGCACCATGGTCGAAAGGTCTGAGCAGGTAGGGAGTTGTAACGGTACTGTCTACAACCAGGGGAAGATTATGGGCACGGGCAGTATCACCGAGCGCCTCAAGCCTTGCAACATGATTTTTCGGATTGCCAATCGACTCTACGAAAACAGCGCGGGTGTTTTCATCAATAGCTCCCGCAAAATTCGCCGGATCGCCGGGGTCGACAAAGCGAACATCAATCCCCATGCGGGGAAGGGTATAGCTGAACAGGTTGTAAGTGCCTCCATAGAGGTGGCTGCTGCTTACTATATTCTGACCGGTCCGGGCCAGGTTTAAAATGGCGATGGAAATTGCTGCCTGCCCGGAAGCCAGGGCCAGCGCTGCGCTGCCTCCTTCGAGGCTGGCCAGGCGCTGCTCTAAAACATCCACTGTCGGGTTCATGATCCGGGAATAAATATTACCCGGTTCTTTGAGCCCGAAGAGGTTGGCAGCGTGCTCAACCGAGTCAAACGTATAAGATGTAGTCTGGTAAATGGGAACCGCCCGGGAACGGGTACCTGTATCCGGCCGGTACCCGGCATGCAGGGACAGGGTGTCAAATCCGTGTTTCATGGTAAAATCCTCCTTTTTTTTAGCCGTGAATTATCGAGCTTAAAAAAAAGAGGGACACATGTATGAGAGCCCTCCCCGGTCGGTAAACCGGTGGGGAGAATGGGGCAGATGAAGAGCGCACAACTGGTTGTCCGCTTTTGATTGCAGTATTGATAAAATCAGGGGGCTGCTTAAGATGGCGATCACTTCTCCCAGCATTGCATAGAATTTCTATCTATATGCTATCATATATTAAAACAATAATACCCTCTGGATTATTACTTGTCAAGGCTGCCCGGACCACAAATTAACAAAGGCCTCACTTCGTGAAGATTGTCCCTGCAAACCGGGGCGGAACGGAGGGAAATCGGGAAAACCATTACTCCCAGACCGGATATAACAGGAAAAGCCTGGCGTTAGAAAGAGCTTGCCAACGGTTAACTGCATTTCAGGGGAAATACTGCCATTACAGGCGGTACTGCACAGCTATTGTTCAGACTTATAATCCCAGCTGATTTCATTTTCCAGTCCGCTGTCAATATCCTGTTCCCTTAAAAATTGCAGGAGCTTCTCGAAAGTTTCCGCACTCAAATCGTGCTCCAGCAGGCAGGCGTCTTCTTCCGCCGCCTGAGGGGAGACACCGAGCACCTGGGTCAAAAACCCGTAGATTACTTTATGCCTGTGCCGGATTTTCAAGGCGTATCGCTCACCTTCCGGAGTAAGTTCCACGGGTCCGTAACGGTCCTGGACAATTAAGCCCTTTTCCTTGAGCAGGCTGAGAGCCTGAATAACGCTCGGCTTGGCAATCCCGAGCTGATCTGCAATGTCTGTAACACGGGCCTTCTTCTTTTCCTGCACCAGTTTAAGGATAACCTCCAGGTAGTCCTGGAGGGAAGAAGTAACCGGAATCGACTTAACCATGGCATTCACTTCCTTAAAAATAAATAGACCGGGAACTTACGGCATACCGGGTTAGGTTAGGTACAGGCCTGTTAGCCCTTCCTGGCAGGCAATATATCACCGCCGCCGCCGACTGTCAACTTTTCAGCAAAAAGTTTGCCCGGAAAGATTTTATCCTGAAAAAGATGTATAATCTAGAATAATAAATGATCGGCAGGAGGAGTTCTCTTTTTTGCCTGATTTAAGAAACGGGAATTCCCGGTTTTATCAAACTCCGGACCAATTAAAACAGCTGCCCCTTCTACTGCTGCCTGTATACCTGGTAGTTTTTAGCGCCTTTTTCGATACGCATGCCCAAATGCCTGTGCTGGCGCCTTATGCCGCGGCACTGGGCGCGACTCCCTTTTTAATAGGTTCTGTAATCGGAACATATTCCCTTTTTAATATAGCAGGAAACTTTGCCGGGGGACTGGCCATTGACCGGAAAGGCTGGAAAATGCCGCTGCTGGGTGGTTTGATAGGCGTCTCCCTGATTTTATTTCTATACACCCGGGCGGGCAGCGCTTATGATCTGATCCTGATCAGGGGCGCCCACGGCTTTATGGGCGGGATCCTGGTCCCGGCAGCCCTGGCCTGCCTCACAATAGGGGAAGGCGGCAGCGGGCTGCGCGGCCGGCGCCTGGCCGGCTTCGGGGCGGCGATCGGCCTGGCGGCGCTAACCGGGCCCCTGGTTGCCGGAATAATTGCCAGCCGGATCAGCTACCAGGCTGTTTACCTGGTTCTGGCGGCAATGATGCTGACGGCAACGATCGCTGCCTTTCCCCTGTTAAAGAGCCATAAACCTTGCCGCAATCTTCCGGGCTCGCCCCGCATAAGCTTCAGGCAAATATCCGGCCACCCTGCCCTGCTGGGAGCATTTCTATTTGCTTTGGGCACAATGGGCGCTACGGGCACGCTGGCTTCTTTCCTTCCCTCCCGGGCGGAAGAAATAGGTTTTAACCCCGCACAAACCGGCATGCTTTTCGCTACTTTTGCCATCACAGCAGTAATAATTCAGATCGCCTGGCCGTTAAAATTAAAACCTCTGCTTAGAGAAAACTGCCGGGCCTGTGTTATCGGACTGCTGCTGCTCAGCCTGGCCCTGGTCCTGGCGGCTTTCCTGCACAGCCGGGCAGGGATGTTTTTTGCCCTGGCCATTTACGGCCTGGGGTTCGGCTTATCTTTCCAGGGCATGCTGGGCCTGGTAATTGAAGGATCGCAGCCGGCCTGGAGAGGCCGGGCGATCGGGCTGTTTTTTGCGGTATACTCTCTTGGAGTGGCCATCGTTCCTCCCCTGAGCGGCCTGATCTGGCAAAACCTTCCTGCCATTTTCCCTTTCTATACGGCGGCCGCCATCGCCCTGCTCAGCACCTGGGCGGGAAGGGCATTAAGCGCTGAAACTTCCTGACCCGAACCGGCAGTAAAAAAAGAACAGGCGGGCTGTTTTTAGCTTACAACCTCTTTCCTGTTCCCCTGTATTTCTATGATAAACCTGTTCGCAACCACCACAATTATTGTTCGAACTGATCGAGATACAGCCCGTAACCTTCAGTTTCTAATTGTTCTTTCGGTATGAAGCGCAGGGCGGCCGAATTAATGCAATACCTGAGCCCCGTCGGCGCCGGGCCATCTTCAAAAAGGTGTCCCAGGTGAGAATCCGCTTTCCTGCTTCTAACCTCGGTGCGAACCATCCCGTGGCTGGTATCCTCAACTTCTAAAACATTTTCCGCTTCGAGCGGCCTGGTAAAGCTGGGCCATCCCGTACCGGAATCGTACTTGTCAACCGAACTAAAAAGTGGTTCACCGGATACTATATCGACATAAATACCTTCTTCTTTATTGTCCCAGTATTCATTGTTAAACGCGGGCTCCGTTCCATCCTCCTGCGTAACCCTGTACTGCAGCTCTGTCAGTGTTTCTCTCAGTTCATCCATTTCTTCACCCTCCCCGGTTCCTTCATCTGCTGCCGTACCTGCAGAACAGGCTTCAAACTCCTGCCGGCCGCAACCGCTAACCAGCAGCAGCAAGAATGATACCGCAACAAACAGGATAAAATATAGCCGGATGCGTAATCTGTCCTTCAACCGTAACAACCTCCCTGACCCGTTTCCGGCCGGTTTATTGTTCTTGTTATGACTTTAATCTAATATTTTAATATTACTACTATGCAATAAGTATACCCTTCACTGCCACCCGTGTCAACCGGTTTGGCCGGCCCTCAGCTATGCCTGATTCTCCATAACATTACCGCGCAGAGGGCAAGAATAGCAGGAGTAAAGAGGTGGACGGTCGTGAAAAAACCGGCTCCCCAGGTTTCACTGACATACCCCCAGGCAATCAGCGGGTTTTCCCGAAAGGTTTCTTCGATCAGCCCGCGCAGCAAGGTATAACCCAGGACAAAATTCCAGAACAGGTAACCGGGTTTGGTTTCTCCCCTGCGGGCCAGGTAATTATGAAACAGCAGCAGGACAATCCCGATCAGCGAACCGTAAACCTGGGTGGGGTGACGTTCGAAAAAAAACATTGCCGCTTCCCGTCCGATAATCTCCTGGTTAAATATATTTGCAATGCGCACAAGGGCAATACCTGTGGCAACGCCGGGAACAGCAAGGTCAGCCAGGCTGTGCCAGCTAAGTTTTTTCAAATGACAGTAGATCCAGCTGCTCAGAATCCCGCCCAGCAGCCCGCCGTGAAAGGCCAGCCCGCCGTGATCGATACGGATAATCAGCTCCGGATTGGCAGCATAGTGGGGCCAGTTGACAATAACGTAAACCAATCTTGCGCCAACTATCAGGGAAACCAGGACCACCATAAACAGGGTAAAAATTACATCTTCATTAAACCCTTTTTTTATACCATGCCTGCGCATGTAGTAGAATCCCGTCAAAACGGAAATTGCAAACATCAGGCCGTACCAGCGTACTGCAAACGGCCCGATTTCAAATATATAGGGACTGATATTCTCAATTATCAATGTTTCCACATCCTCCCTGCTCTAAAATAGGCCTTAAACTTAATGTCTTTTGCTGACTTATCGTAAATTAACGGACCCGTATTGTCAAATGAACGGGGCAGGGTGAACCTGGCAGCACGCAACATATAGCGGTATATCTTAATGTCATGTTATAATAAAAATAACCGGCTGTAAAGGAGATGATCATGGTGGCAGACAAAGTATTAATCATCGGGGGCGTGGCAGGCGGAGCTTCCACGGCTGCAAGATTGCGCCGCCTGGACGAGGAAGCAGAAATTATTCTCCTGGAACGCGGAGAATATATTTCTTATGCAAACTGCGGGCTGCCTTACTATATCGGGGGCGTTATAGAAGAACGGGACAGCCTTTTCGTTACCACACCCGGGGATTTCAGCCAGAGGTTCAATGTGGAAGTCCGGGTGGAAAATGAAGCTTTAAGCATCAACCGCGAAGACAGGGAAGTAAAAATTTTAAATCATTCAACAGGCGAAGAGTACCGGGAAAGTTACGATTACCTGGTCCTGTCGCCGGGAGCCGAGCCGCTTCGCCCTCCGCTGCCCAATATAGACAGTCCCGGTATATTCAGCCTGCGGACCATTCCTGATACGGACAAAATATATAGCTTTATCAATAATAACAGGCCCAAAAAAGCAGTAATTGTCGGTGCCGGTTACATCGGCCTGGAGATGGCAGAAAACCTGCATCAGCGCGGCCTGGAAGTAACTGTTGTTGAGCTTTCTCCCCAGGTTCTCGCACCAGTTGATGCAGATATGGCCGCGCTTGTTCAGCAGTACCTGCGCTCAAAAGGCCTGAAAATGCATCTCGGTGACGGGGTCAAAAAGTTCAACAGGACAGAAAAAGGCAACCTGAAGGTTGAGTTAAACGGCGGCGGCATTATTGATACCGATATGGTCCTTCTTTCCATCGGCATTAAACCGGAGACAGGGCTCGCATCCGAAGCGGGCCTGGAGGTCGGAAGGGGCATAAAGGTTAATGATTACATGCAGACAAGCGATCCCGCAATTTATGCCCTGGGCGACGCTGTTGAGGTTACTCACCTGGTAACAGGAAATCCTGCCGTTATCCCGTTGGGCGGACCGGCCAATAAACAGGGCCGTATCGTTGCCAACAATATTGCCGGACGGAAAGAGCGCTACAGGGGCAGCCAGGGGTCCTCGGTCCTCAGAATATTTGACCTGACCGTGGCAACCACGGGAGCTAACGAGAGGATGCTGGCCGGGGCAGGCATACCGTACTCAAGCGTTATAATCCACCCAGATGATCATGCCGGCTATTTCCCCGGCTCACAACCGCTGGCTCTCAAGTTATTGTTCAGCCCCGCTGGAGCAATCCTGGGCGCCCAGGCAGCAGGCTTCAGGGGCGCTGAAAAACGCATCGATGTTCTGGCCACCGCCCTGCGCTCCGGTATCTCTGTTCCTGATCTGCAGGAACTCGAACTGGCTTATGCCCCTCCTTATTCATCCGCCAAAGATCCTGTAAACATTGCCGGATTTGTAGCCGGCAACATCCTGCAGGGAGATTATAAAACCATTGAAAGCGCTGAGCTGCTAAAAATGGATAAAACCGAACAACTGCAGGTCCTGGATGTAAGGGAAAACAGTGAATACGAGGAAGGGCACATTGAGGGGGCAATTAATATCCCCCTTGGCGAACTGCGCAACCGGTTTGATGAACTTGATCGGGGCAAAGAAACTGTCACCTACTGCAGCCAGGGCCTTCGCTCTTACCTGGCCTGCAGGATCCTGACCCAGCACGGTTTTGCCATGCCCCGCAACATAAACGGAGGCTTCCGGACTTTCCGGGCCCTGGAGCAGGAAATGCAGCAGGGGTGACAGAAAAGATCCATTATTACCGGGGCAAAATATCAAAGACAGGCTTTCCTTACCCGGGTGGATGTTAGATTATCCCAAGAACCGGCAGGACAGAGACCAGGTAACCCACAAGCAGGGCAATACAAAAAACAGTGAATACATACAGGAAGAGAAATTTTCTTTTAAAAATTGAGCTCATAAAAATAATTCCGCTAATGCTGGTCCCCGAGCCGGAAATAATAAAGGCTATCCCGGCTCCCAGGGCGCCTGTCGCGCCGATCAGCGGTGCCGCCAGGGCAATCATGGCACAATCGCCGCTGTAGACGGGAATCCCGACCAGGGCGCCGACTATGATATCGTAAGGCGCATAACCTGCAATTAGTTGCCCGATCATATCCTGCGGGACAAGGTTGCGCAGGAGCGCTGAGACCAGGATAACGACTGCCATGTAAGGCAGTATTTTTTTTAGCAATCTTTTGGTATGCTCCCAGGCCGGCAGCAGGGCGTCTCTGAATTTTACCGGGCCGGAACCGGAATCAGGCCCGCTGGCGGTTTCGCAGCATGCAATTCCCGGAGTTCCTGAAGTTGAGCCACAGGAGGTAACACCGGATTCCACTGCTGCAGTTGAATTAACGGCAATCCCTTCTTTAAACATACCATGGCGATCGCCGAAAGGCTGCAGCAAATAACCCGCTGCGACAGCCGATGCAGAGGTAATAAACAGGTAGAAAAGGGCAAAGGGCAGTCCGAAGATCCCGAGCAGGATCAGGAATGCCGGCATGCTGACAACAGGACTGACCAGGAAAAATGTAAGTACCGCCCCGGCGGGAATCCCGGCCCGGATCAATCCCAGCATCATCGGGAAAGCCCCGCATTCACAAAATGGGAGTACCGCGCCGAGGGCTGCCGCCCTCAACCTCCCGCCCAGGGGGCGCTTCCCGGCCAGGAGCCGCCGCAGCCTCTCCTCGCCCATCCAGAGCCTGGCCGACTCGGCCAGGAAAATTGCTGCCACGAGAAGGGGAACTACTCTTAAGATCAACTCGCCGGCATACAGGACGATGCCGGTTAATATGTCTGAACTGACAGTTTCCCAAAATACCGTCACTTAAAAAACTCCTTTAAGAACCGCCTGTTTCGCGAGTGTGCTCCAGGGCCAGGCAGATCAGCCGGGCGATATGATCGTCGTCAAGGCTGTAAAAAACCATCTTGCCTCTTTTTTCCGACTTTGCCAGCCTCAGGCTGCGCAGGTAGCGAAGGTGATACGATACAGCGGCAACCGGCATATCAACAGCAAGCGCCAGGTCACAAACACAGAGCTCTTCCTGCCAGAGCGCATAAATTATTTTAAACCTGGTATGGTCACCGAGGGCTTTAAATATGTCAACCATTACATCCAGGCCGTCAAGGCGCTCTCTGACCCGGTCAACCTTTTCCCTGTCACTGCAAAACACTTCACAGCGGTCCCTGTCGTTTACTTCCGCAGCCATGCCTGCCTCCTCCCCAGACTTCATTCAAACAATCACACAATTATTATAATGTAAGCGGGAAAGTTTTGCAATGGCAGCAACAGGATTTGTCCTGATAAAATCAGGGGTATTCTATTAGCACCCGGCTGTACAGCTGCAGGTTTCCTAAAAAAAACAACCTGCCCCCGGGGGCAGGTTGTTTTTTCGGAATCTGCTCTTTTGAAATTCACGAACCGCAGTTTTTGGAAAACGGGCCGGCATGATGCTATAACCACGCCCCGGATTAGCAGGAAAGGCACTACCAAAATCCGGGAGCGGGGTTGTTAACGGCCGGCGGCAGGCAGGCTTTCCTGCCGGTTAATCTTCGCCGTTTTCATCCTCTTCCTCATCTTCCACTTCATCCTGCTCTTCATCTTCAATATCCTCGGGGATATTGCCGCTGTAGGTATTATCGTCAGGGTCACTCAGGTCGATGCTGGCGTCGCCGAAGCCAATAAAAGCTCCGCCCAGTTCAGCGCTGTTGCCGGTAAAATCATTTTCCCTGAGCGTGACCATCGATTCTTCATAAGCTACCAGGGCGCCCCCGACATCAGAAGCGCTGTTGCCGGTAAATGAGTTGCCCCTTATTTCAGCAACAGCGTTATTTACCAGGATCAACCCTCCGCCGGAACCTTCCATGGCTGCATTATCAGTAACCATATTGTTAATCATCGTCAGGGAAGACCTTTGAATAATCAAGCCGCCGCCTGTTGCCGCCTGGTTACCGGTAATCGTATTGTCCTCCAGGTAGGCAGTTGACTCCTCGGCGACAACCAGTCCACCCCCGGCCCTTCCGGCGGTATTTTCATCAATGATATTGCCGACAATCTCAGGCGCGGAGCTATTTAAAAGCGCTATGCCGGCCCCGTCCTGCTGAACAATGTTTTTCTGTATGGTGTTGCTGTTGATGGTTGGCGATGAATCCCGGGCATATATGCCGCCGCCTCCCAGCAGCACTGTATTCTCTGAAATGGTGTTATCGATTATGGTTGCCTCTGAACCGTCCGTCAGCGCTATGCCCCCGCCGTTATCGTCGGTATAGTTCCTGTTGATCTGGTTGTTGCTGATCGTGGGAGCTGCAGCGCTTCCGGAAACCGAAATGCCCCCGCCGAGGTTCCTGGCCGTATTTCTGGTTATATCATTGCCGTCAATGGTGGGGGATGAATCGATTACCGAAATTCCGCCGCCGGTCCAGATTGATGAATTGTTGCGTATAGTATTGTCTGTAATAACCGGATCAGCCAACCATACTGCGATTGCTCCTCCGCCGGTGGCAGAGTTATTGTGCATTTCGTTAGCGCTGATCGAGGGAGAGGAGCCAAAATCTACCGAGATTGCTCCTCCAAGATACCTGGAGCGGTTGTGCCGGAAAGTATTTTCTTCAATGATGGGGCTTGATTCCCAAACCATGATCCCCGCACCGCTGTACGAACTATTGCCGTCCAGGATGTTGTCGCGGATAACGGGGTTCGAATTGCCCAGAACGGCAATTCCGCCTCCGTCAAGCTCCACGTTATTGCCGGTAATTATATTGCCGGTAATTGTCGGGGAACTTCCTCCCGAGATAAAAATACCCCCGCCGAAATAGCCCTCGCTGACAACTTCTTCTTCATCTTCTTCATAAACAACCTGATCCCTGGTGCCAGCCCCGTTGGTTATTGTAAAACCCTGCAAAACGGCGCCTTCGCCTTCGCCATTCCGGAAGGATACAACCGTACCTCTTTTGCGGCCGTCAATTACCGTTCCGGCGACTACTTCCGGATCTTCAGGATCGCTGCTTCTGAGTGTTATATTCTTTCCTGAAAAATCTATCTGCTCGTAATAGACACCCGGCTCCACAATAATAACAGCGCCGTCTTCAGCGGCGTCAATTGCTTCCTGGATCGTACGGTGATCGCCGGGAACGGAAATGTTGGAATTGGAAAGCGATGGTAAGGCCAA
>SLSE01000026.1 GCA_007130585.1 Syntrophomonadaceae bacterium
TCTTATGATCAATGAATTTGTTGATCTGCCGGACAAATTCAATCAAATCAGAGGTATTATTCTGGACTATGTAATAAAGCTCTTCTGCTTCAACCATATGGTAAAGATGAACAAGGCGGTTACGATATCCTGCCATTTCGATCAAGGTATCTCCCAGCTCTTTGGAGACAGCGCCAACTTTTACCAAACCTGAGGCAATACTTTTATATTCGCCGGCTAGCTCAACCTGACCAGATTTAGCCAGTATGTGGCGGCCTATGTCAAAGACTGCTTCAAGAGAACGCCTGAGGAAACTTTCTGCAGCAGCGCTGTTCAGGTTTTCTATGAATTGTTCTTTAGGCAGTCTTTTTAACTGGTCCAGCTCTTTGCAATAATCATTAATCATGCTTAACCTTTGTTTTATAAGCAGATGATTGATCATCAGAGAATATCCTCCAGTCGTTCTTCGTAAAACTTTTCAATTACCGGCCTAAAGTCGGCGGCTTTTCTAAGCACGTTTTCTTCGTAATCTTCCTGCAGATCCTTGCTTTGCGCATAAATACATTTGCCATAAACCGCTTCCGCCTGGAAAACGGAATGCTGCTCCTGCAGTAAAACAAGATCCACTTTAAGTGGTTCAAAGAGGGAACTGATCTGGTAGTAAAGCCTGCTATACAGTGCTGGTAAGGCTTCAGGCTCGGGCAGGTTTTCTTTTAAAATAATGCCAATATCTAAATCCTCGAGCTGGTCATCAGCGGTGACAGGTTTATTTTCCAGGCGTTTTATACCTTTATCAACCATAGAACCGAACAGGTAGATTAAGATAATGTTATTATCTTCGGCAATATTTTTCAGTTCTTCAATTTTTCCAGTCATGGAGTTATGCCTTTCTATATTAAAGTTGAAATATCTTCCATAACATTATAAGGTATTACGCCCCAATTAACAAATAAGCAAGACGGCTAAAAGTACATAAATAAACCAGGTTCCAACAGACCTTCAGCTTCACCTTCAGATTCTTACTCCCCGAACATCTCCAGTCATTTCCGTTGCCCCTACAGACAACTTCATATGACCTCCGTCCGGTTTTCTAAGATTCTGAGTTGCGGTTTCCGGCGCTTCCCGGCTTTTGTTCCAGTTTTACCCTTTCCTTAGCCTTTCCGCTACCGTTCCTTGCAACTGTCCAGTTCTTCTGGATACTTCCGGTTTCCAAGTAAAGCTGGCGCTTCCTTTTTTGCCGGTTTCTCCCTTCGAACTGAACCCGGTTCACTTTCGTGTCTCTCGGAACCTGGTAGATGTATAATAGCACGGGACCTGTCAGCATGTCAATAGTTTTTTCAATATTTTTTTTAAAAAAATTATTGGATTTATTTGCCTCCACAGCTATAAAAAGGAGTTTTGCTCCTGCCTCCATTTTACCGTTACCTGTTGTTTACTCAGGCGATTTAGTCAAATATGGGCCCGTGGCAGGAATGACTGTGAATTAAGATGAATATATATACAGGATAAATCATTCAACGGGAGTATATAATTATGGCTGAAATGAAAATTTCGGAACAGCAGGCCGGCTCCGAACCTGAAGGCAAAATAATATCGGTGCGCGGCAGTGTGGTGGATGCGCTATTCCCGGGGCGGGTTCCCCCGCTGCACACAAAGCTCGAGGCTGGTCCGGAAAAAAGCGTGATCATCGAGGTTGTCTCGCACCAAAAAGGTAAGGTGGCCCGGGGAATAGCAATTACCCCGACGGCCGGCCTGCGCCGCGGTGACCCGGTAACCGACAGCGGGGACATGATCCGGGTTCCTGTCGGTAATCAGACCCTGGGCCGGATGTTCAACGTTTTCGGTGAAACGATCGATGAAAAAGAAGAGATCACCGACGCGGAAAAGCGGGGCATCCACCAGGCTTCCGCTTCCATATCGCGCAGGGTTACCTCGACGGAAATTTTTGAGACCGGCATAAAAGCAATCGACCTGCTTACCCCCCTGGAGCGGGGAGGAAAAGCGGGCCTTTTCGGCGGGGCCGGGGTGGGAAAAACTGTCCTGATCACCGAGCTGATCAATAATACCGTGGGCAAGCACGAAGGAGTAAGCATCTTCTGCGGTATTGGCGAACGGTCCCGCGAGGCGGAGGAACTTTACCGCGATATCCAGGAGGCGGGGGTGCTCGACAATACGGTTATGGTTTTCGGCCAGATGAACGAACCTCCCGGGGCGCGTTACCTGGTCGGACACTCGGCGCTTACCATGGCCGAGTATTTCAGGGATGAGGCAAAACAGGACGTTCTGCTCCTGATTGATAATATATTCCGTTTTGTCCAGGCCGGCTCCGAGGTATCCGGTCTTCTCGGCAAGATGCCCTCAAGAGTTGGTTACCAGCCCACCCTGGCCACAGAAATCGCCGCCCTGCAGGAGAGAATTTCCAATACTGCCACAGGGGCGATTACCTCGATCCAGGCCGTTTACGTGCCGGCCGATGACTTTACCGACCCCTCGGCCACCCATACTTTCGCCCACCTTTCAGCCTCGATTATCCTGTCCCGCAAGCGGGCCAGCGAAGGACTGTACCCGGCGGTTGATCCGCTGCGCTCCTGGTCAAAAATGCTCACCCCGCTGGTTGTCGGAGAACGCCATTACAGGGTGGCCCAGGAAGTGCGGCGCAACCTGGCCGAGTACGAAGAACTGAAGGATATTATCGCCATGCTCGGACTGGAAGAGCTTTCCCAGGACGACCGGCAGGTTGTGAACCGGGCCCGGCGCCTGGAGCGGTTTCTGACCCAGCCGTTTGTGACCACCGAGCAGTTTACCGGGATCAGCGGTAAAGTTACAGACCTGGAAGATGCCCTGGATGGCTGCGAGCGGATCTTAAACGATGAATTCTACGAGCGGTCCGAATCAGATCTTTACATGCTCGGCAGAATAGACGAAATAAAGTCGAAGGCCGGCGCGAAAGAAAAGGCTGAAGAAGGGACTAAAGAAAAGCCGGAAGAAGAGACTGAAGAAGGGGCCGAAGAAGAAAACAGTGAAGGCCAACCCGAAGAAAACCGGCCTGAAGAAGTTCGATCCGAAGAAAATAAACCCGGTGAAAAAGAACGGAATTAAGAAGGCCGGGCAGAATAAGAGGAGAAGGACGCATGGTGAGCAGATCCTGCTTTATCTTTACAGGGAGTGTTCAGGGTGAAACTTAAAATACTGCTGCCGTCCGAAGTGCTGCTTGAAGAACCGGTGAACCAGGTTACGGCGGAAGCTGAGAACGGGTTTTTCTCGATCCTGCCGCGCCACATAGATTTTGTATCGGCCCTGGTACCCGGGATTTTTTCCTATGTTGACTCCGAAGGGGAAGAGCGGTTCCTGGCCCTCGACGACGGCATCCTGGTTAAACAGGGCGACCGGGTCTATGTTTCAGCCGCGCGCGCCGTTACGGGGGAAAGCCTGGAAGAACTGGAGGACGCGGTTGAAAATGAATTGAAGGTGCTGGATGAAAGCGAGAAAAAATCACGCGCGGTTATGTCGCGACTGGAAGTCGATACCCTGCGCCGTTTTTCCCGCCTGGGAGGGGAGCGCTAATGGCAGGCAGTAATAATGATAAAGGCAGTAAAGGTAAGGGCCTGCCGGAAAAGGTAGGCCGGAAAGCATCACGCCGGATCAGGGCCCGCCGGACCCGCGATAAAAGTGTCTGGTTTGGACTGGGTATGTTCGGCATGGTCGGTTGGACTGTTGCCGCCACCACCGTTATCGGGGTGGTTATCGGCCTCTGGATAGACCGCACCTGGCCCGGTCCGATCTCATGGACTTTAACCATGCTCTTTATCGGCCTGATTGTCGGCTGCCTCAATGCCTGGTACTGGGTCAGCAGGGAAAGCCGCCTCGATGAAGAGTATGCAGAGGAAGAAGAAAATGACTGAGGAAATTAGGGGAAGGGACCCGGAGCCATGTTCGTGCTGTACCTGATATTATCACTGTTCGCGGGCATCCTGCTCGGGGCCTTGTTTTTCGGAGGCCTGTGGTGGACCGTGCAAAAAATGAGCGGCAGCGGCAGCCCCCATCTGCTTATGGCGGTGAGCTTTATCGTCCGCACTGTGGTTGTGTTGGGCGCCTTTTACCTGCTGGTGCAGACGGGATGGCCCAACCTGCTGGCGGCTATGCTCGGTTTTATAGTAGCCCGGATTTATTTAATGTACCGTTTAAAGCCTTTTCCGGAAAAGAGCGACTCAGGATCCTGAATATTACTCCCGCTGAAAAGGAACCCTCCGGGGAACCTGAGAGCAGAGTAAGTTTTTTGAGGGAGGAACACAATGACTATTAACCCTGATGAAATCATCCTTTTGCAGTGGGGCTGGTTTACGATCAATTCCACAATCTTCTTTACCTGGCTGGTAATGTTTCTGCTTACCTTCGGTTCCTGGCTGGTAACCAGGAAGCTGACCAGCGAGGGAGAATTGTCGCGCTGGCAAAACCTGCTTGAAGTTATCGTCCAGGGCATCAATAGTCAGATCCGCGAAGTGAGCCGCCGGGACCCGGGTCCGTACCTGCCCTTCGTCGGCACCCTTTTTATTTTTATCGCCACTTCGAATATCCTGGCCATTGTCCCGGGTTACACGCCGCCTACCAGTTCGCTGTCGACAACGGCGGCCCTGGCCATCTGCGTATTTATTGCGGTGCCTGTTTTCGGTATAGCCAACCAGGGTCTGGTCAACTACCTCAGGCAGTACCTCCAGCCGACTATTTTTATGCTGCCCTTTAATATCATTGGCGAACTAAGCCGCACCCTGGCCCTGGCAGTGCGTCTTTACGGTAATATCATGAGCGGAACAATTATCGTTGGAATTTTACTGACCATCACACCGCTTGTCTTTCCGATAGTCATGCAGGCCCTGGGCCTGTTAACCGGTTTAATACAGGCCTACATCTTTGCCATTCTGGCCATGGTTTACATTGCTTCAGCCAACCAGGCCCAACAGGAAATAGTGAAAAAAGGAGAGAAATAATTATGGAAAGCTTAGGTATGATCGGCATTATCTCGATTGCCACCGGCGGGCTGACCATCGCCTTCGGTTCGCTGGGACCCGCTCTCGGACAGGGGCGGGCGGTTGCCCAGGCCCTCAGTTCAATTGCCCAGCAGCCCGACGAAGCGAATACCATTACGCGGACCCTTTTTGTCGGTCTGGCCATGATTGAATCTACGGCGATTTACTGTTTTGTGGTCTCCATGATCTTAATATTTGCCAATCCCTTCTGGAATCACTTCCTTTAGGAGAGGCGGCAGGTTAACAAAGAAAGTTAAACCAGAGGAGAAGGATTATGCTCATAGATTGGTATACGATAATATTTCAGATCCTGAATTTCCTGATCCTGGTTTTTTTGCTGAGGCGCTACCTCTACGGCCCCATTATCCGGGCCATGGATGACCGCGAAAAGAAAATCGTGGAGCGCGAAGAGGCCGCCGCTGAAAAGAAAGCCGAAGCCGAAAAAGCGGAAGAAGACTACCGCCGGCAGAAAGAAGAGCTGGAGGAGCAGGAAGAGGAAATCAGGGAAAAAGCCCGCGAGAAAGCAGCAGAAGAAAAGAACGAGCTTGTTAACAAGGCCCGCGAAGAAGTGGGCGAAACAAAGCGCCGCTGGGAAGAAGCCTTCGAACGGGAGAAGGAAACTTTTATTAACGAACTGCGCAGGCGAATCGGGCAGCAGGCCTGCCAGGTGGCCAGGCACTGCCTGGAAGACCTGGCCGATTCCCGCCTGGAAGAGCTGATCTGGGACCTGTTCCTGGAGAAAATAGCAGATCTGCCTGAAGAAGAAAGCTCCGCCCTGCAGGAAGCGCTCGCCTCGGATGACTATAAAGTGGTCCTGCACAGCGCCTTTGATGCGCCCGATGAAAAACTTGACCGGCTTTCCGAAAGCCTGCAGAAAGCAGTGCCCGCTTCAGAGGGCAAAATATCCGTTTCGGCCGAGGTTGATCAAAACCTGGTCTGCGGCTTGGAGCTGGATGCCGGCGGATACCGGGTAGCCTGGAATATCGACAGTTACCTGGAGGATGTAGAAGAACAGATTTTAGATGAACTCGACCAGAGCGCACCTGTGGAGAGCAGCGAGGAGGTGCCGGGTGGTGAAGAAGAATAAAGACAGCGGCAGCTCGTTGTTAGATACCCTGTTTGACGCTTTTGACAGCACCGACCAGGCAGTTGAGAAAGCGCTGGAAGGGGTAAGCAGGGAACCGAAAGTTGAAGAGAGCGGAACGGTAAGTTCGATCGGCAACGGAATTGCCCGGGTTCTGGGCCTGGCCGGCGTACAATCCGATGAACTGGTTGAGTTCCCCGGGGGAGTAACGGGGATAGCCTTTAACCTGGACGCCGACGAGGTGGGCGTGATCATGCTCGGCAGCTCGGACCAGGTCACCTCCGGCAGCCGGGTGCGCCGGACCGGAAGGGTGGTTGATGTTCCCGTCGGAGATGGCCTGCTGGGGCGGGTTATTGACGCTTCCGCCAAACCGCTCGACAATTACGGCCCGGTCAGTTTTGCCGAGAGGCGGCCGGTTGAAAAAGAAGCGCCGCCGATTATGGCCCGCTCGCCGGTAACCGAACCGCTGCAAACCGGCCTGAAAGTGGTCGACGCCCTGATTCCCGTCGGGCGCGGCCAGCGCGAACTGATCCTGGGCGACCGCCAGATAGGGAAAACCGCGATTGCCCTGGACACGATAGTAAATCAATCCGACAAGAACGTTATCTGCGTGTACTGTTCAATCGGCCAGCAGGGCGCCGATGTGGCCAAGTTTATTGCCAAGCTCCGCAACCACGGAGCCATGGAATATTCAACCATTGTCGTGGCGTCGGGCGACGGGCCGCCCGGCCTGCGCTTTATCGCCCCCTACGCCGCCACGACCATAGCCGAATACTTCATGGAGCAGGGCAGCGACGTGCTGATCGTTTACGACGACCTGACCCTGCATGCCCGGGCTTACCGCGAACTGTCCCTTTTGCTGGAACGGCCGCCGGGACGGGAAGCCTACCCGGGGGATATTTTCTACCTGCATTCCCGCCTGCTGGAGCGGTCCACCCACCTGCGTGAAGAATACGGGGGCGGTTCGCTGACCGCCATGCCGATTATCGAAACCCAGGCCCAGAACATCTCGGCCTACATCCCGACCAACCTGATCTCGATCACCGACGGCCAGATCTACCTTTCTCCCGACCTGTTTCAGCGCAACCACCTGCCGGCCATTGATGTGGGTAAGTCTGTTTCCCGTGTCGGGGGTAAAACCCAGCTGCCCGCCTACCGCTCCGTAACCGGAGATCTGCGCCTTTCATATTCCCAGTTTGAAGAGCTCGAAATGTTTGCCCGCTTCGGCACCCGCCTGGACGAGAAGACCCGCGCTACAATAGAGCGGGGGCGCAGGGTGCGCAAGGTGCTCAACCAGCCCGAACTGCAGCCCCTGACCATCCCGGAGCAAATCGCCGTGCTTTTGGCAGTAACGGAGGGGCTATTTGATGAACTGGAAGTGGAAGCTATCCCCGAAGCGGAGAAAAAGATCAAAGAGGCCGTAACCGAAAATCTCCCCGGGATATGCGATAAGATAGAAAGCGGGGAAGAAATCAGCGATGAAGACCGGGAACAGATTATAGAAGCCGCCCGCAGCGCCCTGGAAACAGCAGGGGAACAGGAAGAAGGGGAAGCGGAAGAGGAAAAAGAGGACACGGAGCAGGAAGAAGCGGAAAAGGAAAAAGAAGATACGGAGCAGGAAGAGGCGGAAGAGGAAGAACCGCCTGCAGAGAGTTAAAGACTGCCTGCAGCGGACCGGCAGCGCCCCGGGCATAAAACATGCTGCCGTCTCAAATGCCCCGGTTCCGATCATATAATCCGGAGGTAGAACCTTGAGCACTTTAGAAGCCCTCCAAAAGCAAATCGCCAGCGGTGAAGACCTTTCGTCCATCGTGCGGACGATGAAAGCGCTGGCCGCCACCAGTGTCCGCCAGTACGAGAAAGCTGCCGAATCGCTGGACGATTATTACCATACCGTCGAGCTTGGCCTTTCGGTGGTTCTCGGATCGCAGACCGAAAACTTCTCAAATCTCGCATTGGATGAGAATAAGCCGCTGCTGATTTTCGTAATCGGCTCCGATCACGGCCTGGCGGGGCGTTTTAACGAACAGATTGTTAACTATGCCCTGGAAGAATACTGGTCTGAATATGAAGGCACTCCCGGAGCGCTGCCTTCCAACAGTTACGTGGCGGCAGTCGGAGAACAGGCAATCAGCCGGATTGAACCAACCGGCATTAAACTGGCCGCCAGTTTTAATATGCCCAGTTCCATCAGCGCTATTACACCTTTTATCCAGCAGCTTTTAGAGGAAATTGAAAGCTGGAGAAACCGTGAAGGGGTGGAAAAGGTGATGCTTTTCTACAACCGGCCCCTGACAGCCAGCTTCAGTCCCCGGGCTGAAACCCTACTCCCGGTTGACCTGGCCCGGCTCAAAGAAACCAGGCTCGAGTGGGAGTCCCGTTCCCTGCCTGTTTTCACCATGCCAACTGAAAACCTGCTTTCGGCCCTGCTGCGCCAGTATTTTTTTGTTTCTCTTTACCGGGCCTGCGCCCTTTCTCTTGCCGCCGAAAACACCAGCCGCCTGGCGGCAATGCAGGCTGCCGAAAAAAATATTGCCGAACGCCTGGACGAGCTGAAAACTTCCTACCAGCATGAAAGGCAGGCGGCAATTACTGAAGAGCTGCTCGATATTATCTCTGGTTTTAAAGCGGTAAAAGGCAGCCTGGATTAAACCTGCTCAGCCTCCACGGCAGCTTCTTCCAGCGGCTTTGCAGGCCTGTAGGCGCGCAGCCAGGACAGGTAAAGTCCTGCCGCTATGCCGGGCAGGCAGGCGATTGCGCCCAGCAGGTAAGTTTCCCGGAAGCCTGGAATCGGGCCGGCCAGGCCTTCAAATGAAGCAGGGATCAGGGCGTAAAGGATGATCCCCCCGATAGTCGTTCCCGCCGCCACCGCGGTAAAGCGCACCATGTTGTGGACCCCGGAAGCAATACCGTGTTCGCCTGGTTTCACTGTTGAAAGGACCGACTGCAGGGCGGGAGCTGAAGTAAGGGCGAAACCGACGCCGTTTAAAGCCAGGCCAGCCCCGATAAACGGGTAAGCAGTATTCACAGTAATCTGAGACAACATCAGGAATGAAAAGGAACGCAGGGTCATTCCGATAATAATCGGGAACCCCGGGCCGAAACGGTCGGCCAGCCTCCCGCCGACCGGGGCAAAAATAACCACGGCGATGGCGGCAGGGGTCAAAAGCAGGGCAGTGGTACCCGCGCCGTGCCCCTGCACGGTGTTAAAAAAGATCGGCATTACGAACATTGTTCCCGCCACGACAAACTGCTCCAGGAAACCGGTCATCAGGCCCAGGTTAAAGCGGGGGTCGCGCAGCAGCAGCGGATTCAGCAGGGGATCTCTTGCCGTTTTTTCAACCAGGTAAAAAGCGTATATTAAAAGTATAAAGGCAACCATGCTGGACCGGATCCAGCCGTTGCTCCAGCCCAGGTCGGGAAGCAGGGTCAGCCCGAGCAAAAGCCCGGTTGTCGCGGCCATTAAGGTCATCGCCCCTAAAGCGTCGAACCCTTTTTTCACTTTCCCTGCCAGGGTGCCCAGTTCATTGTTGGCAATCATTCTCCGTGCCGCCAGCACCACGACAACCACGCAGAGGATACCGATAATCATAAACGAGCCTCTCCAGGAAAAAATATCGGCCAGCCCTCCGGAGATAACCGGTCCGATTACGGCTCCGGCAGCGCCGATACTGCCCCAGATCCCCAGTACCCGCCCCCGCTTGTCTTCATCGGTTTTTGCAAGCAGGATCGAAAGCGAGTTCGGCACCAGCATGGCGGCGCCCAGGGCCTGCACAACGCGGCCGGTTATCAGCCAGGGCAGGGAGAAAGCCATGCCGCAGAGTATGGAGCCCAGCCCCAAGGTAAAAAGCCCGGCCAGGAAAAACCGCCGCGGGCCGTAGTTGTCGCCAATTTTCCCGGCAATCGGGATCAGCGCGGCCAGGGGCAGGGTGTAGGCGTTGACAACCCAGGTCAGCCAGTTAAGGCTTATGCCCAGGTCCAGCATAATATCGGGCAGCAATATTTTAATTGACGTCA
>SLSE01000191.1 GCA_007130585.1 Syntrophomonadaceae bacterium
GCCGCCGGCGGCGCCGGCCACCATGGGCAGGTAGGGCTTAAAACGCAGGGCGGACAGGTCATCCAGGAACTGCCTGTAAAAACCCAGGATAACGATCACCGTCCCGGCGCTCAGCCCGGGCAGGATCAGGGCCACTCCGATAAATGCTCCCTGCAGAATTTTCAGGATCACCGTATTTCCCCCCGCTGCGGAATTCATCTTTATAAAAACCTGTTTTTGCCATCCCGCCATCTCGGGGGACTGTGCTATCTTCGTCACCCGGGGCAAATTTACCTTTTCTGCAGAAAACATTATCAACCGCAGGGCGGCAAATATTTCTTTTCTGTTTTAAGGGCGAATTGTTATTAACGGCCGCCTAAAAGTGATATTATGGTACTGAGGGTGATCAGTCATGGCCATTCAATACAAGACGGTCAGTTACGGCAGCGAAGTAAAAGAGATCGGGGTGGTCTCCGATACCCATATTCCGGCCAGGGGAAAGTCCATTCCGGGGGAATTTTACGAGCGCTTAAAAAATGTGCAGCTGATCCTTCATGCCGGGGACCTGGTTGAAGAAAAGGTGCTTGATGAGTTAAAGGCCCTGGCCCCGGTGGAGGCGGTGGCCGGGAACATGGATCCGCCTCCCCTGCACAGCCGCCTGGGGCGGTTGAAACTGGTCAGGGTGGGGGAGATCGGGATCGGTATGCTGCACGGCGACATGGGCGGCCGGAGGATAAACTATGACCTGTTCCGGGAACTTTTCCAGCCGGAAACGCCGCAGGTAGTTGTTTTCGGCCACCTCCACGAACCGGTCCGGGAGGAGCGTAACGGCACCCTCTATTTTAATCCCGGATCGCTGATTGACCCGCGCCGGACTGCCAGCCCGTCCTGCGGGCTGCTGCATGTAAACGGCCGGCAGGTCAGCGGGGAAATCATTTATCTTAAGTGAACCTGAGGAGGTCAGAATATGAACCAGGAAATGACAAACGAGCTCAAGGAGCGGATCCTGTTTGAAGCGCAGGGGCTTAAACTGCCCTGCAAGCAGGCTTTTGCCATAGCCTCGGAAGTCGGCTGCCCGATCTCGGAAGTAGGCAAAGCCTGTAACGAGACGGGAATAAAAATTGTCAGCTGTCAGCTGGGCTGCTTTTAAAGATCCGCAGGAGAGACGGCTGTAAAAAACAGAGATAAACGAAGCAAATGAAAGAGTATGACGTAATAAACTTAAAATATCCTTAATAAACATAATGGCAGGCCTAAAACGGCCTGCCATTATGTTTGCCCGCGCTATGGCGATACAGTATTATTAATTATGGTATTATTAGCACTCAACTGATGAGAGTGCTGCTAATCTAAATTTTCCAACATCAACACAAAAGGAGGCAGGTTGAATGAACCTCAAACCACTATCAGACAGGGTTGTTGTCAAGGTTTTGGAGGCAGAGGAAAAAACAGCCAGCGGTATCGTGCTGCCGGACAAGGCAAAAGAAAAACCGCAGGAAGGTGAAGTTAAGGCTGTCGGAACAGGCAAGGTCCTTGATAACGGCACCAGGCTGGAAATGGAAGTAAAAGTAGGGGATAAAGTTATCTTTTCCCGCTACGCCGGAACTGAAGTGAAAGTCGACGGAGAAGAATACCTGATTTTGCGCCAGGATGATATTTTGGCCCTGATGTAAGGTGTTGACAGAAGTTTTCCCATCAGCATGTATGAATAGTAAGAAGGAGGTTATTTAATATGGCAAAACAGATAATTTTTGATGACGAAGCGCGTCGCGCGCTGGAAAGAGGCGTAAACCAGCTGGCCAGGACTGTTACAGTGACGCTCGGCCCCAAAGGCCGCAACGTTGTACTGGACAAGAAATTCGGGTCCCCGCAGATTACCAACGATGGTGTTACCATCGCCCGCGAAATTGACCTTGAAGATCCCTTTGAAAACATGGGCGCCCAGCTGCTCAAAGAGGTAGCCACAAAAACCAATGATGTTGCCGGAGACGGCACCACCACGGCAACCCTGCTGGCCCAGGCCATTATCCGGGACGGGCTGAAGAACATCGCCGCCGGAGCCAACCCCATGATCATGAAGCGCGGCATCGAGAAGGCGGTTGAAGAGGCAGTAAAAGAGATGGAAGCCATGAGCAAGCCGGTTGAGACCAAGGAGGATATCTCCCAGGTGGCCGCTATTTCCGCAGCCGACGATTCGATCGGCGAACTGATCGCCAATGCGATGGAAAAAGTGGGCAAAGACGGCGTTATCACCGTTGAAGAATCGAAAGGTTTTACCACCGACTTAAAGGTAGTTGAAGGTATGCAGTTTGACCGCGGCTACATCTCCCCGTACATGGTTACCGATACCGAGAAAATGGAAGCGGTTCTTGAAGAGCCCTACCTTCTTTTAACCGACCGCAAGGTCAGCAACATTCACGACCTGCTTCCGCTGCTGGAGAAAATTGTCCAGCAGGGCAAATCGCTGATGCTGATTGCCGAAGATGTCGAAGGCGAAGCGCTGGCCACCCTGGTGGTCAACAA
>SLSE01000173.1 GCA_007130585.1 Syntrophomonadaceae bacterium
AAGCATCTGCCCCCGGGCAAACAGGTCATCGCCCTGCTCCACGCAGCGCGGCAAGTATTCAACGGCCAGCCTGATCGCATGCAGAGCCAGGGCATCGGCAATAGGCTGGCACTGCAGGGCATGGATTGCCTCAACGGCATGGGTAAAGGCGTCCATACCGGTACTCGCAGTCAGCTGTGCGGGCAGGCCGGCAGTCATCGTCGGATCAAGAACACCTACATCGGGAATTATATGATAATCACAAAACAGTCCCTTGACATTGTTTTCGCGGTCTTTGATCACGGCTGCCCAGGTTGCTTCACTGCCTGTGCCGGCCGTCGTGGGCACTACAATATGCGGGGTTTGGGGCCTCGAAAGCATTTGAATGCCTTCGTAATCGCGCAGTTCTCCGCCTTCCTTCATGACTATGGACATCCCCTTGGCCGTATCAATTACACTGCCGCCGCCTACACTGACCAGGATATCGGCGCCTTTCTCCAGGGCAAAAGCGGCCCCTTCATTAACAAGATCATACCCCGAATCCTGGACACAGCGGTCAAAAACTCCTGTGAAACGGCGCCCCAGGGCTTTTTCAACCCGTTCTGCCAGGCCGGCGTTAACTATGCCCTCGTCGGTTACGATCAGCGCTTTAGAACAGCCCAGGTTGTCCACTTCCAGGCCGATCTCCTTTACGCTGTCTTCACCGAAAATAAGTTTTGTCGGATTGTTATATTCAAAAGAAAGATCGCGATCATAAGACACTGCAAACACCTCCCCGTTCCGGATAAATCTTAAAAGCCGAATTTTGAGCGCAGTTCATTAAACTGCTCATTAAATTTAGCCCGCTCTTCTTCATCCATTTCCGTGTGAAAAACGGTATCGATCTGGGCAGAAAGATCGACCAGGCGGATAGAAGCCTTTACATAACGCACAATGGTAGGCAGGGACCCTTTCAGCTTAATCTTACCCTGCATCATCGCTTTAACAACGTCAAGCTCTTTTTTCATAACGGACTGCCAGCGCTCCAGTTCGCCGGTCAGGACAAAATCAGCGCTTTTCCCTACATCTTCAGGCACAAGTCTTACTGACCGGCAGTCGCCGTGCCAGAGGTCCATCAACATGTAGATATCGCTGTCCAGCCCGGCATCAGGGTTGGCCAGGATATGGATCACAACCGTGCCTTCCCATGTTTTAGCCACTTCTTTGTACTTTTCATCTTCCTGGATCAGCTTCTCGAAGGTGGCCACCCATTCCGGAGATCCCATCACGTAGGGTTCTTCAGTTTTGGCCAGACGATCTTCAACCATTTCCCGGTAAGCCTTTTCCCATTCTTCGGTTCCGTAAGCATAAGACATGTAAAATTCCTCCCGTTGATTATTTATAGATTTTCAATCCATCTCTGACCGCTACAGTAATTATGTGCTAAATCTCCTCCCTTTAATCAATTCTTTCCTCCGAAAAGTTAACATATTGGCTTAATTATAACTCTTTTTATAGTAATGTGAAAGTAAATAATTATGCTGCTTTAGCCTTTTATCTTGCAGATTATTTACTGAAAATAGTTGTATTTTTATTTCAACCGTTGTATATTTAAATAAAATTGCGACGATATTTGCAAAGCTGGCTTTACTCTTACCAATTCACGCTGATTCTGCCCGTAGCTTTAGACGAAAGCCCCGCCGGGCCCGAAAGAAAGTGCAGACTGCCAATCCTGGAGAACACATTACTACTGGAGGTGTTATTATTGTACGGTTGTCATGGGAAACTGTTGAGAGTGAATCTAAGCAACCACACTGTAACTGAAGAGGATATCCCGGAAAGCCGGCACCGTGATTATCTCGGGGGCGCCGGCCTGGCCACCAGGTACCTGTGGGATGAAGTCCCGGTGGGTGCCGACCCGCTGGGGCCCGATAACAGGCTGATTTTTATGGCCGGCAGCTTAACCGGCGTGGTGGCGCCGAGCACCGGCCGCTTCAGTGTGGTTGCCAAGTCTCCCCAGACAGGCATCTGGGGGCAGGCCAATTCCGGAGGCCGATGGGGAGTGGATTTTAAAAAATGCGGCTATGACGGAATAATTTTTGAAGGGGCCTCACCCAACCCTGTTTACCTCGTGGTGGAAGACAATAAAGCTGAATTAAAGGATGCTTCCGGCCTGTGGGGTAAGAACGTACCCGAAACCACCGCCCTGCTGAAGGAGGAACTGGGCAGCAAGTACAACGTTGCCTGTATTGGTCCGGCCGGCGAAAAACTGGTTACCTATGCGGCGATTATGAACGACCTGGGCCGGGCAGCCGGACGATGCGGCCTGGGAGCTGTTATGGGTTCGAAAAACTTAAAAGCCATTGCCGTCAGGGGCAGCATTAAAACAGAAGTCAGTAAACCAGATGAATTAAAAGTTCATTCCAGGAAACAGTATGAACTGCTTGATGAAGCCATGATGAAAATGGCCATGCAGGCTTTCGGAACCAGCGTGGTGCTTGACCTGGTCAGCGTGCGCGGCGGATTCCCGACCAGGAACTGGCAGACAGGCATCTTCGAAGGCTCGGATGATATAAACGGCCCGGCCATATCCGATAAAATACTGAATAAAAATGTAACCTGTTTTGCCTGCCCGATAGAATGCGGACGGGGCACGGAAATCAGGGAAGGCAAGTACAAAGGGCACCGGGGCGAAGGCCCGGAATATGAGACAGTCGGAACTTTCGGCGGGATGTGCTCAGTAAATGACCTGGAAGCAATTACTATGGCCGGCTATTTATGCAACGATTACGGTATTGATACCATTTCAGCAGGCAACACTATCGGTTTTGCCATGGAATGTTACGAAAAAGGTATTTTGACTGATGCAGATACCGGCGGCCTGGCCATTAATTTTGGCGATCCTGATATTATAGTCGACCTCGTTCACCTGATCGCCCGCCGGGAAGGGATCGGCGATTTGCTGGCCCAGGGCACAAAACGGATGTCTGAAAAACTGGGACAGGGCAGCGAAAAATTTGCCATGCAGGTTAAGGGGTTGGAGCTGCCGGCCTACGATAGCCGCGCCGTCCAGCTGACGGGTTTAACCTATGCCACAGCCAACCGCGGAGGGGACCACATGACCGCCTGGGTCCAGGGCCCAACCTTTACCGACGCTCCTTTCCTGATCGTCGAAGACAGCGAGATCAAGGATCCTTTCATAGCCGATCCGGATGAAGTAAAAGTAGCGGTTGACCTTGAAGACATGCTGACCACCTTTGACTGCGTGGGAGCCTGCAAGTTCATGGGCCTTTGCCTTAACGCCGATGACTGGGTTGAGCTTGTCAACCTGGTAACCGGCTGGGATTACAGCACCGCACAATACAAGCAGGCCGGTGAACGGGTCTACAACCTGGCCCGGGCCTTCAGCAACCGGGAAGGGCTAACCGCTTCCCAGGATACCCTGCCCGCACGGCTCCTGGAAGAACCGCTGCCGGAGGGGCCTGCCGAAGGGCATGTCAACGAGCTGACTGTCCTCCTGGACAGGTATTACCAGCTTCGCGGCTGGGATAAGGAAACCGGCAGGCCAACGGCTGAGAAGCTGCAGGAACTGGGCCTGAAAGATGCTGCGGCCGAATTGTGGGATTAAATTAAGGAGGATTTTTTCATGACCAGCCCGGAAGAAAAGCGGCCCTGGCTTAAGAGTTACAAGCTGGGACCATATAAACTTGAAAAAAGCCTGGAACCATACCCGGAAGTGGCGTTGTTTTCTATGCTGGATCAATCGGCGGAAAGATTCCCGCGCTCTACGGCCATCGATTATTACGGTTTGCGCACCAGTTACGGCGAGCTGAAAGATTTTGCCGACCGGCTGGCCTGCGCACTGGCGGAGCTGGGCGTTAAAAAAGGCGACAAGGTGGCCACCATCCTGCCAACCTGTCCCCAGTATATTATTGCCAATTTCGGCATCCTGAAAACAGGGGCCGTCCACGTGCCCTGCAGCATCCTTCACAAAGAACGTGAACTGGTCTATGAAATCGGAGAGTCCGGCGCGGAAACAGTTATCTGTCTTGAAGAACACCTGGACAGGCTGCTTTCCGTTAAGGAAAATACCGGCCTGAAACATATCATTATAACCTCGCTCACAGACTACACCCCGGCCGAGCAGGAACAGCAGGGGACGCCCGAAGGGGCTTACCGCTTTAAGGAACTGATCAGCCGGCACGAGGCTAATCCGCCTGAAATAGTAATTAACCCCCGTGAAGACCTGGCATACCTGGCCTTTACAGGCGGCGCAACCGGTGTACCCAAGGGGGTTATGCTCACACACTTTAACCGCTATGCCAATGTAATGCAGGCTATGCCCTGGGCCATGGCCAGCCTTGAAAAGTCGATCCGCGGGAAAGCATCCCTGTGCGTTGCCGTTCCCCTGTTCCACTCTTACGGGGACTCCACCGCACTCTTCGGCATTTACTGGGGGCTGCGCCTTATACTGGTCCAGGACCCGCGCGATACGGACTACATCGTAAAAATGCTGGTTGAGAACCGCCCCTTCATGACGGCCCTGGTTCCGACCCAGCTGATGAAACTGCGCGAAAAAGACCTGCCCCGCATGCCGATCCAGATCGTTTCAGGCGCTTCGTATCTTCCCGTCGACGTCAGGGAAAGCATATCGGAAAAGATTAAAATGCCCGTTTCAGAGGGTTACGGCCTCACGGAAACCAGCCCCCTGACCCACCTCGACCTGACCGGTTTTTCTAAGATTACAGGTTTCGCGGCCAAACAAAAATACAGTATCGGCCTGCCTGTCCCTGATACAGATGTCAGGCTGGTGGACGAAGACAGCGGGAAGGAATGTCCGGCGGGCGAGCCCGGTCATATGTATGTTAAAGGCCCCCAGGTAATGAAGGGGTACTGGCCTGACGAGGGTTCAGGCCTGGTGGACGGGTGGCTTCCCACAGGCGATATAGCCCGTATGGATGAAGACGGTTACTTCTACATTGTCGACCGAATTAAAGATATGGCAAACATTTCCGGCTACAAGGTTTACACCAGCACCATTGATGACATCCTGCACCAGCACCCTGCCGTAGCCATGGCCGCGGCAATCGGCATCCCGGATCCCGAAAGAGAAGGCAGCGAGAGAATCAAGGCTTTCATCGTGCTCAAGCAGGAATACCGGGACAGCGTGACTGCCGATGATATCATCGAGTTTTGTCGTGAAAGGTGCACTTCATATGCCGTGCCCCGCCATGTCGAGTTCCGGGACAGCCTGCCTTTCACAGTCACCGAGAAAATATTTAAGAAGCAGCTGCGCGAAGAAGAAATTCAAAAGATGGCCGGGGGCAGTTAATTCCGGGCTGCGGAGGTGGGCCTGTTTGAAGGTTGTGGTAAAACCTTATCTTTTTTTGCAGCAGGCCCTGGGATTTAAGGAAGCCGCCCTTGATCTGCCGGACGGGTCAACAGTGCGCTGCCTGCTGCAGGTCCTGCGCCGGGATTACGGCCTGCCGGATATATTTGAGACCGGCAGCTGGCAGATAACCCTGATCGAAGGCGACAAGCTGATCGGCCTTCTGGTCCTGGCAGACGGTCACAATATTAAGCAGCTGCGGGGTTTGCAAACAGTTTTAAAAGACGGAACGGTAATAAGCCTTTTTCCACCGGCAGCCGGGGGTTAAATCCCGGCTGCTTTTATTTTTTTATGCATTTTCACAACCAGCTTATACTTCCAGAAGTACTGCATCGGCCTGGGCCAGGCCGCCGCAAATAGCAGCAGCGCCGAGCCCGCCTTTCCTGCGCCGCAGTTCATAGATCAGGGTCATAATGATACGGGCTCCGCTTGCCCCCACCGGATGGCCGATGGCAATTGCTCCCCCGTTAACATTGATTTTATCCCGCAGCACCTGCAATTTTTCAGGATCATCCCCCGCCAGGATTTTACTGCTGACCAGGGGCATAGCCGCAAAAGCTTCGTTTATTTCAATTAAATCAACCCGGTCCAGGGAAATTTCCCCGGCCCGTCCCAGGGCCTTTTCAATGGCCGGGGCCGGGGCGGCGGCAATCAGGTGCGGTTCCAGGGCTACACTGGCAATACTGCGCACAGATGCCAGAGCCTCCACTCCCAGTTCCTGCGCTTTTTCACGGGACATCAGCACTAAAGCTGCCGCCCCCGTATTCATACCCGGGGCATTTCCTGCTGTAATTGTAGGGCTTCCGTAGATGGTGGGCAGCGCGGCCAGCTGTTCCAGTGTTACATCGGGCCGGGGCTGCTCATCCTGCTCTACTGTTATATCCTCTTTTCTGCCGGGAACCACCACAGGGAATACCTCCTCGGCAAATTTCCCCTCCCCAAGGGCCCGGCTGTACAACTGCTGGCTGCGCAGGGTCCAGCGGTCCTGTTCTTCGCGGCTTACCCCGTACTGCAGGGCAACTTCACCGGCATCTACAGATACCGGGTTCCACTCGGCATATCCCAGGGCATAGAGCGGATCAATCAGGGAGTCATTTCCCATGCGCCGGCCCCAGCGCAGATTAGGGGCCAGGTAAGGTGTGCGGCTCATGTTCTCGGAACCCACCGCCACTACAACATCCGCCTCCCCGCTCCTGATCGAACGGTAGCCGAGGTGCAGGGCGGTCATGGAAGAGCAGCAGGCCCGGTCGATTGTAAGTGATAAGGTGCCCGGGGAAAGCCCCGCTTTTAAAACTGCCTGGCGTCCCAGCACATTGGTTTCCAGGGAATTTTCGGCCAGCACACAGGTACCGTAATAAAGCTCTTCAACTATTTCCCTGCCCCGGCCCAGCAGGTCCAGGACTTCACCTATCGCCCGGACCCCCAGCTCCAGGCTGCTGAGATCTTTCATGGCCCCGCCAAACTTGCCAAACGGTGTGCGGGCAGCGGCTGCAATCACAACTTCACGCCTGTCGTTCATAGTATCACTCCCTTAAAAGCTGACCTTTATACTTTCTCCACTCCTGTTTAAATAGCCTTCCCCTGAACATAGCTGAAAAAAACAGGGCAATCCCATCCCCCGAAAAAAAACGAAATTGCCCTGTTCAGTTCAATATCATTTTTTTGAGTTGCTGCTATTCATAAATACCCGGAACCTCCAGTCTGACTTCCTCTTCCCGGCAGTATCGCCTGGCCGGTTCGGTCCGGGCCACAACCCTGCCTTCTTTTATTACGTACAGGGCTTCCGCTCCCTGGCGCAGGGCATTAATTTTACTGCCGGCATTTAAGATTATCATGTTTGCCGGGTTGCCTGCCTCAATGCCATAGCCTTCCAGCCGGAAGATGCGGGCCGGATTGTAGGTGAGGGCATCAAAGATCTGTTCCATCTCCTCGTAACCGGTCATGTGAGTCACGTTGAGGCACATGAAAGCAGCTTCGAGCATACTGCCCCGGCCCAGCGGATACCAGGGATCCATGATCGAATCATGCCCGATTGCGACGTTGACGCCGGCCGCCAATAGTTCTTTAACCCTGGTCAATCCCCTCCGCTTTGGATAAGTATCAAAGCGGCCCTGCAGGGCGATGTTGTCCAGCGGGTTGGTAATCACATTGATCCCCGCTTCTTTCAAAAGCCCGATCAGCTTAAAGGCGTAGGGATTATTGTAGGAATGCATTGCCGTGGTGTGGCTCGCCGCAACACTGCCCTTAAAGCCCTCTTTAATCGTTTTTGCCGCCAGGTACTCGGCAAACCTGGAGTGATCGTCATCCGTTTCATCGGTGTGCACATCGATATCCTTATTGTATTCCCCGGCCAGCTTAAAGACTATATCCAGGCTTTCCAGGCCGTCTTCCCTCGTCCGCTCGTGGTGAGGGATACCTCCGACAACATCAGCTCCGGCAGCCAGCGCTTTTTCAAGCAGCACGGCGCCGCCGGGGTACCTGATAATTCCATCCTGCGGAAAGGCAACAATTTGCAGTTCCACAATATCCTTAACTTCTTTTTTCAGCTCAACCAGCGCATGCAGGGCAGTCAGGTCCGGATCGCATATGTCTACATGGGTTCTGATATACTGGGTACCCTGGACCACTTCCCACCTGATTGCCTCGGCCGCCCTTTTCTTTACATCAGCCGTGGTAAGTTCGTCCTTCCGCTCGCCCCAGATCCGGATCCCCTCAATCAGGGTCCCGCTTAAGTTATAACGGGGTGAACCGACGGTCAAAACGGCATCGAGATGCACGTGAGGATCGACAAAAGGCGGGGAAACCAACCTGCCCCCGGCGTCTATTTCATTTTTTCCCTTTTCTGCCGCCCTGTCGGAAACAGACGTGATCCTGCCGTCTTTTACGACGATATCCTGCAGGTTTGCCTGACCGGGAAGTTTGGCCTTTCTGATTACCAGGTCCGGGTTTTTCACTGCGTACACCTCTCTTTGCAGACTCTGATCATTTTACTTCCCTGTTTAGATATACTCGGCATCTTCATCAATGTCATGATCAAACCCCTTAATTTTAGCAAACAGGGGCTGCAGGATCAGCATTGCCACAGCCGCGCCGACTATGCCGTTAATGGGCGGAATTCCCGGAATGAATACGGCCGCCAGGCAGCCCAGGATGTAGGAGACAATGCCGCTCCAGCGGACACGGGCAAAACTGATATGCTCCAGCCTGGGAAGCCTTCCTTTCCAGATTAACCAGAAGTCCGCAATAATCACCCCGCCCAGCGGCGGGATATAGGTTCCGAGAGCCGACAGCCAGGGCATTAAAAAGTCATATATGCCGGATATTGCCAGGACAATGCCGACAGCGCTGCCGATTATTACAAATATCCTCTTGTTATTGATATCAAAAGCTTCCGCCCCGGCCACCCCGAAGGCGTAAGCGGCATTATCATTGGTGGTCCATAAATTTAAAGCCAGGAATATTACGCCAAAAACAGCAAGGCCCTGGATGGCAAGTACTTCTGCCAGGTCAGGTTCCCCGTAGACAGCTCCCCCGAAGGCGCCGAAGAGCAGCATCAACGCGTTGGCTATGAAGAAAGCCAGTAAACCGGCCACAAAAGCCGCCCTGGTTGTTTTGGCAAACCGGGCCCAGTTAGGGGCCTGGGTTCCTCCGCTGGCAAATGTTCCCACAATAATAGTTAAAGCAGCTGCAAAAGTGATGGTTTCAACAGGCTCTATGGCAATTATCTCCGACATACCCCCGGCATCGCTGATAGCTATTCCCACGGACCAGAAGCCGAGGATTAGGAGGAGGGGAACACTGGCAATACTCAGTCTTTCCATGCCCTTATAACCGAAATAAGCCGTGCCTCCGTGCAGGATGCCCCACAGGATCATAAGATAGGGCAGCGATGCGTCGGGCAGGTTTAGTGCGGTAGCAAAAGGTATCGCCATAAATGCTACCGTTACCCCGAACCAGCCTATCTGGGTACCGCCAAGCAGGAGGTCGGCCCATTTGGCTCCATACTTGCCCAGCGTATAGCGGGCCAGCATAACCGTGGTCAGGCCGGTTTTGGCTGCTATGGCGGACAGGGTTGCCACGTAAATACCAAGGAGGATGTTGCCTGCCAGCAGAACCATCAGGAGATCGCTGAAAGGATAAGCTGCTCCCAGGCTCGCGCCGGCCAGCATGGTGCCGGAAAAAAAGGTGAACCCTAAAAGGACCATGGCTATAGAAAAAAGTGATTTCCTGGCCTCCCGGGGAACGTGCTGGACCGGATAGTCAGGATCGTAAGCATGCTCTTTAACATACCTCTTATTTTTACCTGTATCTGCCATTATGATCACCTCACCTGAATTGATTTAACCGATCAAGGATTATAAAACTTGCCGTGCAGCTTATCTCAGTACATACAGCTCATTTACCACCCCCGTAATGTTTCCCGCTGGCCGTGCGATCAAATCTAATTAAACAGCTGCTATCATTACCAGTAAAGGTTGCTGTATCCTGAACTTGAAGGTTGTGTGATCGTCAGTTAGTGGAATTATGTGAATTGCCTCTACTTTTACTTTCGGGAATTATTTTTAAAATCCTGCCGGCGGTGGAAGAATCGCCTGTGATGCTTCGTATCCTGTATAATAGAAGTAGTAAATAACCGGGTAAATATTACCCGGCGTTATTGC
>SLSE01000043.1 GCA_007130585.1 Syntrophomonadaceae bacterium
GCAGGACCCTTGCTTTTTTTAACAGGAGCCTTTTCCGGTTTATCTTTTTTTGCCGGCTCGCTTTCTACCTTAATTTCTTCTTTCACTTCTTCCCTGGCTTTATCCATCGAGGTAATTAACTTGTGCTGTCCGACCGAGAATACGTTATTCATAATCCAGTAGATAACCAGGCCTATTGGAAAATTAAAGCTGAATACGGTAATCATCACGGGCATCATGTACATCAGCATTTTTTGGCTGCTTTCCGCAGGCATGGACATCTTGGAATAGACAAAGGTTGTCGCGCCGGCAATGAGCGGGAAAATGTAATAAATACTTATCTCGCTAAAAAAACTTTCCACGCTCAGGGTCGACATCGGTAAGTTCAGGAGGTTGATCATCTCTGCAGATTGAAATAGATAGGGATTAATGATATCCATATCCAGGAAAAGGTCCGGTTCCCTTAACAGCCTGAATACACCGATCAGGACCGGAAATTGAACCAGGAGGGGCAGGCAGCCTGCCAGGGGGTTCATGTCATTTTCTTTCATGAATTCCTGAACGGCCCTGTTTTGTTTCTCTTTATCGTCTTTGTACTTGGCCTGGAGTTTTTTCATTTCCGGCTGCAAAAGCTGCATTTTTTTTGCCGACTTAATCTGTTTGTTGTTAAGGGGGAATGTTACCAGTTTGACCATCAGGGTCATAATGATGATGGCAGCGCCAAAATTGGGGACATATCCATAAATAAAGCTGATCATGATGCTGAATACTTCAGCAATAGCATCTATCATTTAGTCGCCTCCTACATGCGTAATTAGTCAACAGGGTGGTAGCCGCCGGGATTAAACGGGTGGCAGCTTAACATCCTTCTGGCGCCCATCATCAGGCCCTTGAATAAACCGTATTTCTCCAGTGCGTCACAGGTATATTGCGAACAGGATGGGTAAAAACGGCAGATCCGGGGTTTCAGTGGAGATAAAAAAGTTATGTAAAATCTAATTAAATGTAAACATATGCCTGTCGCTATGCTTTCATTTATTTTTGTTTTTGTTTTAACAGTAACTGACCTTTCCGGCAAAGATTATACAACTCCTTACACGCTTCATGGAAAGAAACATCCACTGCCGGTTTCCGTGCAATTAAGATAAAATCATAGCCTTTGCTGAGCTGCTTTTCAACCACCATGAAAGCCTCTCTGTAAATTCTCCTGATCCTATTCCGAACAACACTTTTACCAACTTTTTTACTGATTGAAAAACCAATACGGTTATATGCCAGTCCGTTAGGGCAGTAATAAAGGACGATGTTTCTGGACACAACCGTCCTGCCGTAGCGGTAAACCCGTTTGAATTCCCAGCTTTTCTTAAGCCTGTTTAATGCCATTTCAGCTGCTTCAGGCACTCAGTTTCTTTCTCATCTTCTGCCTTCTTTTTTTAATAATCTGCTGGCCGGCCCGGGTTCTCATTCTTTTTAAAAACCCGTGAACCCTTTTGCGCTGACGTTTTTTTGGTTGATATGTTCTTTTCATCATTTTCCCCTTCTCGTTACATTCGAATTACAGAAAGTATACAGTAATCAAAGGAAATATGTCAAGATAATGCTCTGAAGACAACCCTTCCCGGAAAGAGAGCCACTGTTCGTAAATTTGTTATTAATAAACTTTAATTTTCCTTTGCAGCGGTTGTCCGGATCTGTTAATATGTTTTTAGCGGAACGCCTCACCGGGTTCTTCTTTGCGAGGTTTTCCACAACTTCTGTTGATAACTCGTTTTCTGTGTTGATAACCTCTCTGCATCTAACCTAATCGGGGGTTGTTTTATGAACAGCCAGCTTAATGAAACATGGCAGCTTACACTTGAAGAATTAAGCAAGGGCCTGAACAAGCCAAGCTTTGAAACCTGGTTTAACCTGACCAAACCTGTTTCCCTCGAGAACTGCTGCCTGGTAATCGAAGTTCCCAATGATTTTACCAAGGAATGGTTTGAAACAAGGTATAAAAACCAGATTATCGATGCTTTAAAAGAAATCACCGCAGAAGAGCACCGGGTAAATTTTGTCGTTGCCTCTGATTTTCAGGAAAACCCCGAACCCGAATCAATGGGAGAACAATTCAACCAGAGAGCAGATTTTACTTCCCAAAAAAACGAAGAAACCCGGGCTAAAAACAAATATATTTCAAGCTTTAACCCCCGCTATACTTTTGACACATTTGTCGTCGGGGCCTGCAACCGCCTCTCCCATGCCGCTTCACTGGCAGTCGCGGAAAGTCCTGCCCGGGCCTATAATCCACTTTTTATTTACGGCGGAGTGGGCCTGGGTAAAACCCATCTTCTTCATGCAATCGGCCAGTATTCCCTGATCAATCATGACTTCTCCAGGGTTTTTTATTTTTCATCTGAAAAATTTACAAACGAATTTATTAACGCCATCCGCGATAATAAAACCCTTGATTTCAGGAATAAATACCGTAATATGGACATCCTTCTGATCGACGACATCCAGTTTTTAGCCGGTAAGGAGCAGACCCAGGAAGAGTTTTTCCACACCTTTAACGCGCTTCACGACAATAATAAACAGATTATTATTTCCAGTGACCGCCCTCCCAAAGAAATCCCCACCCTTGAAGATCGCCTGCGCTCCCGCTTTGAGTGGGGATTGATTACCGACCTTCAGACCCCGGACCTGGAAACGCGAACCGCAATCCTTAAAAAGAAAGCTCTTTCCGATGGGATCGATATTCCGGACGAGGTTCTGCAGTATATTGCCGGAAAGGTGATCACAAATATCCGTGAACTTGAAGGGGCGCTGATCCGGATAGTAGCATACGCTTCCCTTTCAGAAACACCGGTGACCCTTGAGCTGACCGAAGCGGCCCTTAAGGATATAATTTTTACCAGGCAAAAAAATATCACAATTGAAAATATCACCCGCATTACCGCAGAGAATTTTAATATTAAGCCAGAAGATGTTCTTTCCAAGAAAAGGACCCAGGATATTGCCATGACCAGGCAGGTAGCCATGTACCTGTGCCGGATGCTGACAGATTTGTCGCTGCCTAAAATAGGCGAAGAATTCGGCGGGCGCGATCATACTACAGTGCTGCATGCCTTCAAGAAAATTGACCTGCTGATCACTCAAAATAGTGATTTTAAAAACCGTGTCGAGATGATAAAAAATAACATCCTTAACAGTTCGTGAGTAACCTGTTAATAAGCTGTGCTTATCCCGGAACACAAAATGTTATCCAGTGATCTGATTTTTTGCAAACATCTTTTCAAAGTTTTACACACAGGGTGCGCCGGCAAAAAAGGCAGCCCTGCAGCATAATAATCATTCTATTAACAGTATAAACAGGACTTATTACCACTACCTTTCTTATATAAAATAAAGATCTTTAGTATTGAATTGTGTATAGCTTAAATTAACATATTACCAGCATCATGAAAGGGGTGTCCGGATTTGCATATATCGGTAAACGCTGCCAGCTTCAAAAACTGCCTGGAAACTGTTGAAAAAGCTCTTCCTGCCCGTTCAACCATGCCTGTGATCGGCAGCATTTTATTTGAAATTAGTGATAGCAGCCTTACTTTTTCAGCAACCAACCTTGAGTTGTTTATCAAAACAAAGATGCCCTACGAGGGAAAGGAAAGCGGCAAATTACTGCTCCCCCCCAAGATAGTTGATATAATGCGCTATTTTCCAGGCGAAGAGGCAAATATTAATATTAACTGGGATAATTACCGTCTTGATATTAGCGGAGGAAACGCTGAATTCCATCTTTACGGATCAGACCCCGGGGATTATCCCCTTTCATTCGAGCTGTCCCCGGATCCCGGTCAGCCCATCAAAATAAGAGAATCAGAATTTAAAGAGCTGATCAGATCTGTTGTCTTCGCAGCATCAAATGAAGAAACCCGTCCCGCTTTCAACGGGGTCCTTTTTACAGTAAAAGAGAACGCCTTAACTCTTACAGCTTCTGATACTTACAGGCTGGCCATAAATGAAATAACAGATCAAAGCTGGTCGCTTGATACCAGATCTTCACTTGTTCCGGCCAGGTCACTGCGGGAAATATTGCGGGTTTTGGGGGATCAGGACAGCTATGTATCCATCTATAATGAAGGAAATATTATGGCCTTTCAGCTGGAAAATGTTTATTTTGCTTCCAGGTTGTTGGAGGAAAAATATCCCGATGTAAGCGGCGTAATACCTAAAGACTATAAAACCAGGATCACTTTAGAGCGCAAACCTTTTGAGGAAGCAATAAGCCGGGCTTCACTGCTGGCGGAAGGCAAGAACCAGGCTGTAAACTTAATTATAAAAAACAGCCAGCTTGAAGTGAAGGTTTCAGGGCAGGAAGGAAGTATGGAAGAGGTTTTAGCAGTCGGGCAGGATGGTGAAGATATTGAACTATTCGCCAATACCCGCTTTGTTCTCGAGATCTTAAAAATAATTGATGATCAAAAAATGGGCGTAGATTTCCACGGTGAAGGAGGACCGCTTATTTTCAGGAAACCTGGCAATCAAAGTTACCTTTACCTTGTTTTACCGATCAAGAAAGTTAACTAAAAGTAATGGGGGCTGCATTTTTTGTTTTATATCGAAAATTTGCGGCTAAAAGGGTTACGCAACTACCGTAACCAGGAGCTGCAGTTTAACCCCCGGCTTAATGTTATATGTGGTGAAAATGCCCAGGGGAAGACAAATCTTCTTGAAGCAATCTATTACCTGTCTGTGACCCGCTCTTTCCGGACCAAAAACGACCAGGAACTGGCAAACCGGGAAGACGGTTTCTTCTATTTAAAGGGAAAATTTATAAAAAATGGATTCAATCATGAAGTGCAGGTAAGCTACATCCCCAAAAGCCCCCTTAAAGTTAAGATAAACAGCGATCCCGTAAACCGTTACGCCCACCTGCAGAAATTTCCGGTAGTAGTTTTTAGTCCGGACGATCTCCTGCTGATCAGTGAAGGTCCGTCTATCCGCAGGCGCTTTTTAAATCTTGAAGCATCCCGACTCAGCTCTATATATTTCGATGAACTGAGATCATACCAGCGTGTTTTGCAGCAGCGCAACCATCTTTTAAAAAGTCTCTATAACCGGAACCGCCGGCAGGCAGATGAACTTTTGGAGCCCTGGGATAAGTCGCTTGTAATGCTGGGCAGCCGGATTATTCATTCCAGGCTGGAGTTAATTATGGACCTGGCCGAAGAAGCAAAAATTTTTTTCCAGCACATGACCAGTTTCACGGAAAATATTTCCCTGTTTTATGAAAGCAGTATCGACTACCGGGAAAGCCCGGAAGAAACCGGTGATGCTTTTTACATGGCCCTGCAGGAAAAAAGGGACCTCGAAATAAAGAGGGGATCAACCGTTCTTGGGCCTCATTTGGATGATCTGAGGATTTTTATTGACGGCTTTGATACCAGGAAATATTCATCCCAGGGACAAAAAAGAACTGCCGCCCTGGCTTTGAAAATGGCAGAGGTAAGCCTGTTTAAGAAAGAACATGAAGATTATCCCATCATTTTGCTGGACGATGTTTTTTCCGAGTTTGATCAGGGCCGCAAAATGCACCTTCTCGAGTTTCTCAAAAAAAGCTCGGGACAGTGTTTTATATCAACGGCCGGTGATACCGGCGAATTGATTGAAAGCCTGAACAGGGATTATAAAATTATATCCATCTGGCAGGGGAGGGTCTGTGATGAAAAAAGTGGGCCCGGTAATTGAAAATTTACTGCGCAGCTATAACCTGTGGCAGGGTTACCAGCAGTTCCGGGTTGTGGAAAGCTGGGACAGCGTAGTGGGCTCCAGGTTATCAGAGGTAACCCGGGCTGAAAGCATGGCAAAAGGCGTTCTCAGGGTTGCGGTAAAAGATTCAGTCTGGGCTTACCACCTATCAATGCTCAAGCCGAAGCTGATCGGAAAGCTGAATAAAGATGCAGGCAGCAATATTGTAAAGGACATATTCTTTAAAATTGAGCCTTTTGAAAAGAAGGATAAATAAGAGAAATATTTAATTTATAAGAATGGAAAAGTAAAATTTGCCGTAACAGCAAACAGCGAATCGGCTGCCGGCCGGTTTTAAGCAAAGGAGGGCCCGGATGTTTCTGCATATTGGCGGATCTGAAATAGTATTTAACAGGGAATTGATTGGGATATTCAACCTCGATCTGCCTGAAGGAGGGCATAATAAACATTTTCTGGAGCGCGCTTCCGTGAAAAATTTGGATTTACTTTCCGGTTCAGGCCGGCACAAATCTTTTATCGTAACCGACAAGAATGTTTATATATCTCCGATTTCTCCCCTTACCCTGTCCAGGCGCCGCAACACAACGCGTTAGACTGAATAATTGTACCAATTAAATAAAACATGCTATAATTAACTGGGTAACGGGCGGAATCTGCCCGGATCCACCGCTGCAGGGGTATGTTATACAGGAATGACATAAATGGTTTCAGAGGTGAACAATGGCTAAGAAAAAAAGCAATAAACATGGTTATGACGCAGAACATATTCAGGTACTGGAAGGTCTCGAAGCTGTAAGGCGCAGGCCCAGTATGTACATCGGATCAACATCCAGCCGAGGCCTTCACCACCTGGTTTTTGAAGTGGTCGACAACAGCATAGATGAAGTCCTAGCCGGGTACTGCAAACAGATCAAGGTAATAATTAACGAAGATCAAAGTCTTACAGTAACTGACGATGGGCGGGGTATCCCCGTTGAAGATCACCCCCAGGAAAAGCGCCCTGCCGTCGAGGTAGTACTCACCACGCTGCATTCGGGCGGCAAGTTTGGCAATGACAGTTACAAGGTAGCCGGCGGCCTGCACGGAGTCGGGGTTTCCGTTGTCAATGCCCTCTCCAGCTGGCTGGAAGTAGAAGTTTACCGGAACGGCAGGATCTACAAGCAGCGCTATGAGAAAGGCGCTAAAGTATCCGAACTTAAAGCCTCGGACAGTGTTAATAAAACCGGAACCAGGATAACCTTTCTTCCTGACGGCGAAATCTTTGAAGATACTACTTTTGATAATGAAATAATTATTCAGCGACTCAGGGAACTGGCCTTTCTCAACAAGGGCACAAAAATTGTTTTTAAAGACACGCGCAGCGGGCGTTCAGAAAAATTTAAATATGACGGCGGGTTAAGTGAATACGTTGAATACCTGAACCAGGGCAAGGAAACGGTGCCCAGTAAACCGCTTTACTTTCAGAAATCAGTTAACGGTTTTGATGTTGAGCTGGCCCTGCAGTACCATGCCGGGTATGCCGAAGTTCTCTATTCCTATGCCAATAATATTCACACCCAGGAGGGGGGAACTCATGAATACGGTTTCAAGGTATCCATGACCCGCCTGATTAATGATTTCGCCCGCAAGATCGGTGTTATAAAAGACAACCAGGGGAATCTTTCCGGGGAAGATATCAGGGAGGGCCTTACGGCAGTGCTAAGCGTAAAACTGCTGGATCCCCAGTTTGAGGGCCAGACCAAGACCAAGCTGGGCAACAGTGAAGTGCGCAGTGTTGTGGACAATGTTTGTTATGAAGGGGTTGAAGCTTACCTCGAACAGAATCCGGCCGTGACCAGGAGAATCATAGAAAAAGCTCTCCGGGCTTCCCGGGCCAGGGAAGCAGCCCGTAAAGCCCGGGAACTTACCAGGCGGAAAAATGCCCTCGAAATCAGTAACCTGCCCGGTAAGCTTGCCGACTGTACTTCCAAGGATCCGGGAGAAAGCGAACTGTTTCTTGTTGAGGGAGATTCTGCGGGCGGCTCGGCCAAACAGGGTCGTGACCGTCACTTCCAGGCTATCCTCCCCCTGCGCGGAAAGATCCTTAACGTTGAAAAGGCCCGGTTGGACAAAATCCTGGCCAACGAGGAAATCAGGGCCCTGATTACGGCCCTGGGCACGGGAATTGAGAGTGAGTTTGATATTCACAAAACCCGTTACCAAAAAATCATTATTATGACCGATGCTGATGTGGACGGCTCTCATATCCGGGTTCTTCTGCTCACATTTTTCTACCGCTTTATGCCCCAGCTGATCGACAGCGGTTTTATTTACATTGCTCAACCGCCGCTCTACCAGGTTAAAAAGGGCAAAAAGATGCAGTATCTTTTCCGCGAGGAAGAGTTAAACAAGCTCTTAAACGAGTGGACCCGCGACGGTGGAATTAGCCTGCAGCGCTATAAAGGTCTTGGTGAAATGAACCCCGACCAGCTCTGGGAAACCACCATGAATCCCGAAAGCAGGATTATTAAGCGTGTAGAACTTGTCGATGCCATGAAAGCCGATAACATCTTCAGCGTCTTAATGGGAGACAAGGTAGAGCCGCGCCGCAAGTTTATTGAAGATAACGCCCGGACCGTCCAGAACCTGGACATTTAAGCTGTTAAAAGGCAGATTATATTGCATAAGCCCTTTTACAGGGCGATCCCTTCTCCAGGCCGGTTTAATTAAAGTTTTTGGTTATAGATATTTCAAGCAGCAGGGGAGCGTCCGATAGTGCAGCCAGGGGCAGCTCCCTGTCTTGTATATAAATTATTTCCCCGGTTTCAGTTGATACCCACAGCCTGATGGTCTCCCGGGGTTCCTCCTCATGATATACGGTGATCATGCCATCTTCTATAGTGTAATTTTCCACGTAGTCCAGCGGAAGCCCCGGTCCGAATGATGAATAAGAGGTGGTCAGGGGCTTGATTGTTCCCTCTTCGGTAACCAGGAATGATCCTTCTACCCTTGACCTGCTCACTGAATGACGGTAAGCCAGGGTAAACTCGATCCCGGGATCGATCGCCTCCCGGTAGTAAACCCTGCCGCTGCGCGGATCATCGATCAGCATGTATGCGTCGCCGCTGTCCTGCCTGCAGGCTACGGCCGTAAAAAGCGCTCCGGCAAGAATAGCAAACAGAGCAGTATAAATAACTAAGCTGCAGAGATCGGCCCTGCAAGCGGCAAAGTATTTTATCAACCTGTTAAGCCTCCGCCCGGCCCGCGGCTTCGGCTTTATCCTCACGGGCCTTGACTGCTTTCTGGTGCAGGTAGACTACCAGGAAAATGGTTACTCCGATAATATCGGTATACCAGGTCGGCCAGATCATGGACAGGGCGACACCGAGCAAAATTACCTGCTCCCATATCTTCATTCTCGTAAAAAGCCACTGCTGGATGACAGCAGAGAAGCAGTATATGCCAAAAAGGGAAGTTGCAGCAACGAGCAGGGCATTGTACCAGGTGGTATCGATAAGAAGGAACTCCGGATTGTAAACAAACATGAACGGAAGCAGGAATGCGCCCAGGTCGAATTTAAACCCCAGCAGCCCTGTTCTAATCGGCTCAGATCGAGCCACAGCCGCAGCCGCATAAGCGGCAACGCCGACCGGCGGCGTATCGTCAGCCAGGATTGCGTAATAAAGGATAAACAGGTGAACGGCAATAACCGGAACCTGGGGTGCAATGGTGGTCACAGCCGGGGCGACCAGGGTTGCCATGACCACATACTTTGCCGTCGTCGGCAATCCCGTGCCCAAAATAATTGATATTCCGGCGGACATTAACAGCAGAACCAGCAGGTTATCTCCAGCCACCGAGGTCAGCAGCAGGATCATGCTCTGTCCCAGCCCGGTAATAGTAACCACGCCAACGATGATCCCGGCGCAGGCACAGGCGACTGCTATGCCGGCCATACTTTTTGCGGCGCTTTCCAGGCCTGAGAGAAAATCCTGCCATAAACCTTTAGCCTGGGTCATTAAACTCTCCTGGAGGGGAGCGCTTTCTGTTTTTAACGCCTCAACAAGTTTTACTCCCCTTACAATTATCATAATCAGGAAAACGGCCAGAATTGCGTAGTAGCCGGCCAGGATAGGTGTTAAGCGGGCTATGAGCAGATAGTAAACCAGGATGCAGATCGGAAACCAGTAAAAAATGCCGCGGATAAAAGTTTTTAAAAAAGGCGGGATCTCTTCTTTCGCCATGGGCTGCATCCCCGTCTTGGCGGCCTGCAGGTGCACAATAGCCAGCAGGGCAAAGTAGCTGATCACGGCAGGCAGCGCAGCGGCAATGGCAATCTGCCAGTAGGGTATGCCGGTAAACTCAGCCATTACAAAAGCGGCTGCGCCCATGATCGGGGGCAGAAACTGCCCGTCAGTGGAAGCGGCAGTTTCCACTCCCCCCGCTACTTCCGGCGTAAAGCCGGCTCTTTTCATTACCGGAATTGTGATTGAACCGGTAACAACGGTATTGGCTACAGAACTGCCGATAATGCTGCCCATGAAACCGCTGGCCATAACGGCAGCTTTGGCCGGCCCGCCCCTGAACCTGCCCATGGTCGAAAAGGCCAGCCTGACAATGTAAAGACCGGCCCCCGAGGTCTGAAAGAAAGAACCGAAGAGCACAAAAATGAAAACAAAGGTAGCGCTGACCCCGATAGGTATTCCGAAAATACCGGTATTTGTCATATAAAGGTCGTTGATTACCCTTGTCAGGCGGTAGCCCCCGTGGCCGATAATGGTTGGATAATATTGCCCCAGGAAGGGGTAGGTTAAAAAAAAGATGGTTACCAGCGGCAAAACCAGGCCAAAGGCGCGGTGGGCAGCCAGCAGGATCAGGGCAACGGCTGCTCCGCCCATAATTAAATCCGTTGTGGTCGGGGCCCCGATTCTCCAGACAAGTTCATCAAAATAATAATAAATATAAAATATTGAACTAAACCCGACCACTGCCAGCGCCAGGTCGTACCAGGGGACACGTTCATAGGCGGCGTCATCCTTTTTGTTGAAAGGAAAGTAAAGGAAGCAGAGGGCAAGCCCGATAGACAGGTGGGCAGATCTTTGCAGCATGGCAGTAAGCAGGCCGGTCCCGGCAGTGTAGAGGTGAAAAAATGACCATAAAACGGCAATCACAAATATGATAAGGCCTATGTACCCACCGGGTGTGCGGACTTTGCCTTCGTCAACTATGTCGGCGAGATCGACGTCTTTGCTTTGTTTTATAGCTTCTTCCAAGCTCAAATTGTATCACCTCGAGCCGCTAATATTTAAAGGGTACAGGGCGTCTGAAACGCCCTGTACCGGGTACTCAGCGATCAGCCGGACTTATAGTTATTGCATTCCTTCCTCTTCAAAGAACCTTTCCGCCCCGGGATGCAGGGGAACAGACATGCCGTCCAGGGCAGTGTCAAGGGTGACCAGGGGCCCGACATCATGAGCGCCGTGGATCGTGTCGATGTTGTCAAAAATGCCTCTCATGAAATCGTATACCAGGTCTGCGTTCAGGTCTTCCCGGCAGACGATCATGGACAACACGGCAATAGTTTCGGCTTCGGGAACATCTGTATATGCGTCACCGGGTATGGTGACACTGGCATAGAAAGGATAAGTGTCAATCAGGGTCTGAGCAATATCGCCCACTATGTTGACCAGGTAAATATCGGTCATTACCGACAGTTCATCGATAACTGAAGCGCCGATGCCAACAGTGAAGAAGGCGGCATCAACACGGCCGTCCCTTAAGAAATCGGCTGCTTCACCGGCTTCCAGGCGCTCAGCAGAAGCAAGGTCTCCTTCACTTAAGCCCGCTGCTTCCAGCACCTGCAGGGCGTTAACCTCGGCGCCACTGCCCAGGGGCCCCAGGGCTACACTCATGCCGGCCAGGTCCGCCGGTGATTCAATGCCCGATCCGGCAGCAGCCACCAGCTGAACCGGTTCGGGATATAATACAAACAGGCCGCGCATGTTTTCTATGGGGTTGCCTGCAAAAGCTTCCCCTTCTCCGTGGAAAGCATAATAAGCGACATCATTCTGAACGATGGCCATGTCCAGGTCTCCGCTGCCGATCATTCTCGAGTTTACGGCTGAAGCACCCGAAGATTCAACGGTAAGGGAGATGTTGTCAATGCTGGTATGGGCAATGCGGGACATCGCTCCGGCCAGCGGATAGTAAACACCGGTGACCCATCCCGCTCCCATATTAACCCGGGTTACCTCATCAGGCGGTGCAGGTTCCTCTTCGTCCGGCTCGTCAACATCCGGCACTTCAGGTTCTTCCGGTACGACTTCCTCGGGAGCGCACCCCGATACGGTCACCAATCCTGTCAAAAAAAGGATTACAAGCATCAGAATAAAAAATTTACGCCCGTTTATCATTTTTGACCCTCCTTAAAATAGTGGATACTCCAATGCAGCATATCGGAAATCCTTATCATGTTGTCTGTTTCGCCACCCCCTTTTTTATTAAATAAAAGATGCAACAGTTTTAGATTTAAATATTCTCTCTTTAGCATAAAGTTTCCTTCTTTTTGCTATTTTGCAATATTAAGATTTTTTAACATCGCTACATTAGAAAGAAGCACTTGAGATTTAATGTGAATTGTCTTCCTCATCCCCACCGGTATAGTTTTCTATTTACCCCGGGTAAATTTCATGCTTTAATAAAGCATACAGGTTATTACCACCTGTCATACTGCCGGCCGGGAGTGATTAGTTTTGATTGTCAGGCTTTTGTTTCCTTACCTGTTACTGGCCCTGATCGTTGCAGGCTACCTTTACATGCGCCACCGTCAGTTGGGTACCGTGCTGCTCAGGGTCAATCGTGTTTTATTCAGCCGTTATAATACCGATTCATTTTTACTGATCGCAGTGATCACGGCGGCGTCTTATTTTTTAAGCCGTTTTGAACTGCAAAATGTCCAGGAGACTGCCGCCGCTTCGGGCCTGGGACCCTATACGTTTATATATTTCTACGGGGCCCTGATCCTGACCGTGGCAGCCCGTGAATTTGAAAGGCCGGCCCTGCGTGAAATGGGCGTTTCCACTCCCCGCGGTTTCTGGAAATGGGAAGAGGTTTCTTCATACAGCTGGTCAAAAAGTACCATTACCCTGAATATTAACCGGGGCAAGAAAAAGCGGGCAGAAGTGTGGCAGGTTGACGCCGGGGACAAAAAAGAGCTCGAAGCGCTGCTCAAGCAAAAGGTGCCCAAACGCTCAAAGCGCAGCCAGAAAAAGACCAGGTAAAAGCGGGAACGCTGTCCTGCCGTCAGCCCGGGCCGGTCCTTGACGGGCTGCCGGGTCGGACCGGGCAGTGAAAATTCCGGGTGATAACTAAACCCGCAATCTACACTGCCGGGAGCATAGCTGAAAATGTTCTTTTCTGCAGGGCCAATATATGATAAACTTTAGCATATGTACCCCCTCCCGGTGACCACTTCACAGTAAGGAGATATAATGGCCGATCGAGCAAATGTAGTACCTGTAAATATTTACGATGAAGTTAAGGTATCCTTCCTTGACTACGCCATGAGCGTTATAGTCAGCAGGGCCCTGCCCGATGTGCGGGATGGGTTGAAACCGGTACACCGGCGGATACTTTTCGCCATGTCGGAAATGGGCTCAACCCCGGATAAGCCGTACCGTAAATCAGCCCGTATCGTAGGCGAGGTTCTCGGTAAGTATCACCCCCATGGCGATGTTGCCCTCTACGATACCCTGGTACGGATGGCCCAGGATTTTTCCACCCGTTACCCGCTGGTTGACGGCCACGGTAACTTCGGTTCCCAGGACGGGGACTCGGCTGCGGCTATGCGTTACACAGAAGCCCGCCTTTCGTCTATTGCCGGGGAACTGCTGACCGACCTGAAAAAAGATACGGTAGACTACAGGCCAAACTTTGACGAAAGCCTCCAGGAGCCGGTTGTCCTCCCCTCGCGTTTTCCCAACCTTTTGGCCAACGGATCTTCCGGTATCGCCGTCGGCATGGCCACAAATATTCCCCCTCACAATCTCACCGAGCTGATTGAGGCGATCAAGCACCTGATCGACTATCCCGAAGCATCGATTGCCGACCTGATGCGCCATATTAAAGGGCCCGATTTCCCCACCGGCGGGATTATTGTCGGCCAGGACGGGATCCATTCCGCCTATACAACCGGGCGGGGCATTATCAAGGTGCGGGGCGTTGCCCGGATAGAAATGAAGGATAAGGGCCGCAACCAGGTAATTATTTCCGAGCTGCCCTACCAGCAGAACAAGTCCAAGCTGGTCGAGAAAATTGCGGAAATCGTCAAGGAACGCAAAATGGAGGGAATCACCGATTTGCGGGACGAATCTGACCGCTCCGGTGTGCGCATAGTAATAGAAATAAAACGTGATTATGAACCGCAGGTAATTATCAACCAGCTCTACAAGTACACATCCCTGCAGCAGACGTTCGGCATTATCATGCTGGCCCTGGTTGACGGGCAGCCCCAGGTCCTGACCCTTAAACAGATGCTTGCATATTACCTGGAGCATCAAAAGGAAGTAATCAGGCGCCGCAGCGAGTTTGATCTGAAAAAAGCCGAAGAAAGGCTGCATATAGTAGAAGGTTTGTTAGTAGCTCTCGACCGGCTGGACGAGGTAATTGCCCTGATCAGGGGTTCTAAAGATGTCCATACCGCCCGGGAAGGCCTGATGGACCTGCTGGGCTTATCCGAGAAACAGGCCCAGGCGATCCTTGATATGCGTCTGCAGCGCCTGACCCAGCTCGAAATTTCCAAGCTTGTTGAAGAACAAAAAGAACTGCATAAAACAATTGCCTACCTGCGGCGGGTCCTGGAGGATGAATCGCTGGTCTTAAGCATTATCAGGGATGAACTTTCCCTGATCCTGGATAAACACGGGGATGAGCGCCGGACCCAGATTGTTGCCGATGAAGGTGATGTAGTTATGACCGATCTTATTTTCCAGGAAGATGTGGTTGTGACCCTGACCGACCGCGGCTACATCAAGCGCCTGCCGCTAACCACCTACCGCAGCCAGCATCGCGGAGGACGTGGAGTAATTGGCATACAGACCCGCGAAAATGATCGGGTGGAGCAGTGCCATGTAGCTTCGACCCATGACAAACTGCTGTGCTTTAGCAACCGGGGCAAAGTGTACCTGCTGCAAATCCATGAAGTCCCGGAATCGGCCCGCCAGTCGCGCGGAACCGCCCTGGTTAACCTTCTGCCCCTGGAAGAAAAAGAGTTTATAACCGCCACCCTGCCTATCAGCGAATTCAGCGATGATCGCTACCTATTAATGGTTACGGCACGGGGTATGGTGAAAAAAACTTCCCTCAGGGATTACAGGAATACCCGGAAAACCGGCCTTATAGCCCTCAGTCTTACCGATGAGGACGAACTGATCGCTGTCAGGCTTACCGACGGTAAAAAAGAAGTAATCGTGGGAACCAGCGCCGGCCTCTTTGTGCGTTTCACCGAGGACCAGGTTCGTCCCATGGGCCGATCTGCCAGGGGCGTTAAGGCTGTAACCATCGGTCCTGAAGACAGGGTAATCGGCGCCGACCTGGTTACCGGCGATCATCAACTGCTGATCGCTTCGGCCAAGGGCTTTGGCAAAAGGGTAATGGTTAGCGAATTTAGCACCCGCCGCCGCGGAGGAAAAGGCATGATCGGGATGAAAACGACATCACGCAGCGGGCCGCTTGCTGTTTTCGTCGTCCTTGGCGGCGTGGAAGAAGAATTTATTATCATAACCGCCCGCGGTGTGGTTAACCGCCAACGGGTCGACCAGGTTTCCCTGATGGGTCGTTATGCCCGCGGTGTAACCCTGATCCGGCTGGACGAGAGCGACCGGGTCGTTAACCTGATTGCCCTCGATTAGAGTCCATGAACGCTACAGTAATAAGAGTCAGTTAAATAGTAATAACAATCAGTTAAACGGGGGTGGTCAATCTATGGTTGCTGAAAAACGCAAACCGGGCATAACAGATACTTCGCTGCGCGACGCTCACCAGTCGCTCCTGGCCACCAGGATGCGGCTCGAAGAGATGCTGCCGGCCCTTGAAATCATGGATCAGGTTGGCTACCATTCCCTTGAAGTGTGGGGCGGCGCCACCTTCGATACCTGCATGCGCTACCTCGATGAAGATCCCTGGGAACGCCTGCGCCAGCTGCGCAGGGGGCTGAAGAACACCAGGCTGCAAATGCTGCTGCGCGGCCAGAACCTGGTGGGTTACCGCCATTATCCTGACGACGTGCTAAACGAATTTATTAAAAAAGCTGTTGAAAACGGTATCGACATAATCCGTATATTTGATGCATTAAACGATCTGCGCAATATGGAACAGGCAATCTACCGCACAAAAGCGGAAAAGGCCCATGCCCAGGGGACAATCAGCTATACGACCAGTCCTTTTCATAGCATTGATTATTTTGTGCAGGTAGGGCTGGACCTGAAGAACCTGGGTGTCGATTCAATCTGCATAAAGGATATGGCCGGGCTGATTACCCCTTACGATGCATATGAACTGGTTGGCAGACTGAAAAAAGAGGTGGGGCTGCCGGTGCAGCTGCACTGCCACTATACCAGCGGGATGGCTTCCATGGCCTACCTGAAAGCAGTGGAAGCCGGTGTGGACGTAATTGATACTGCCAATGCCGCCCTGGCCATGGGCAGCAGCCAGCCCGCGACCGATACCATGGTTGCCGCCTTAAAGGGAACCCCCTATGATACCGGCCTGGACCTGGATCTGCTGACAAAGGTAAGCGCTCACTTCGAAGAAATTAAATGCGGTTACGTCATACCGGATAGTGTCAGGGGCGTTGACACGAACGTGCTAAAATACCAGATCCCGGGAGGGATGATCTCAAACCTGGCTTCTCAACTGGCCGATTTGAATGCCGCAGACCGCACAAAAGAAGTGCTGGCCGAAGTGCCGCGTGTCCGCGCCGACCTGGGCTACCCGCCCCTGGTAACGCCGAGCAGCCAGATTGTGGGCAGCCAGGCTGCGGTAAATGTGCTCACCGGGGAAAGATACAAAATGGTATCTAAAGAAGTCAAGAACTACCTGCGCGGGCAATACGGCAAACCGCCCGGTGAAATTAACCCCGAACTTATGAAGCAGGTTTTAAAGGATGAAGAGCCGATTACCGGCCGGCCGGCCGATTTGCTCAAGCCTCAGCTGGCCGAGGCAAGGAAGGAAATTGAAGAATACATTGAACAGGAAGAAGATGTTCTTTCCTATATAATTTTTCCCAACGTGGCCGTTGATTTTTTCAAAAGGCGCAAGGGGCTGCTTCCGCCCCTGGAAGTAGTAAATATTTGCAATAAGAAGAACGCTTAAAGAAGCTGGCGGCAAATTTAAGTATCCCGGTATTTTTTCCAAACTAAACCTGCCAGGCGGGTGGTGCAGAAAAAAGATGCCCGCGCCGTGAAAAATTAGTACTGCAATAAAAAAAGGCCCCTGGTTATTGACACCCGCTACCCTGGAAGCTATAATTATAGGCAATCTTTAACTGTAAAGGCAAAGAAGGGCAGGAGTAAGCAGCAGTCCTTTTCCAAGAGAGCCGGGGCAGCTGGGAACCGGTAAAGGATACTGCCGAATGTCGGTCCGGAGCCGTCCGGCTGAAACCCAAAGTAGGCCGGGCCGGGTTGATACCGTTACCACTATCACATAGAGGCATGACCTTTGATTTTCAGGGGACAGCATTTAAAAGGGTGGTACCGCGGAGGAAGTCCCTTCGCCCCTTTGGGCGAGGGGTATTTTTATATTCTTTATAAGCAAAGGGGCGATCCAGATGACCCGGGTAATTTTTATGAATGGCAGGCTGGTTCCGGAAAACGAAGCAGTGATTTCTGTTTTTGACCACGGCTACCTTTACGGTGACGGAGTATTTGAGGGGATCAGGGCTTACAACGGTCGGGTTTTCAAGCTGGAGGAGCACGTGCAGAGGCTATACGAGTCCGCTCATTCCATAATGCTCCCTATCCCATACAGCAAGCAGGAAATGATTCAGGCCGTTGTAGATACAGTAAACGCCAACAAGCTGCGGGATGCCTACATCAGGCTGGTTGTTTCCCGCGGGGTGGGGGACCTGGGCCTGGATCCGCGGAAATGCAAAGAGTCCCAGGTGGTCATCATAGCCGATAAAATTGTTCTCTACCCGGAAGAACTTTACGAAAAAGGGCTAACCGTGATTACGGTTGCCACCCGCCGGAATATTGCCGATGCCTTAGACCCCAAGTTGAAGTCTCTGAACTACCTGAATAACATACATGCCAAGATTGAAGCCAACCGGGCCGGAGTGCTGGAGGCCCTGATGACAACCAGCCAGGGCTATATTTGCGAAGGAACGGGCGACAATATATTTATCTACCGCAAGGGGCGCCTGATCACGCCCCCGCACTACCTGGGAATCCTGGAAGGCATTACCAGGGAAGCGGTCATGGAGCTGGCGAAACAGGAAGGAATCCCGCTGGCGGAAGAACCTTTTAACCGCCATGATGTTTATGTTTCCGACGAGTGCTTCCTGACCGGAACGGCAGCGGAAGTGATTCCCGTTATCGAGGCCGATATGCGGACGATCGGGACCGGTAAACCGGGACCGGTTACCCGCAGGCTGATGGAAAAATTCCGTGAACTGACCCAAACCGAGGGAACGCCGCTCTAGCAGGATTCCGGGACAGGCGGCCGGAAACGGCAATAACGTGATACCCGGAAACCGGCAGCCGGAAATCCCGCTGCCCGGGATGATTGAGTCCTCTCTCTACAGGAGGTTTTAAAATATGCGCAGCCATAAAGTGACCAGGGGCACAGACCGTGCCCCGCACCGTTCGCTGTTCAGGGCGTCCGGTTTCCATCCCGAGGAACTTAAACGCCCCCTGGTGGGCATCGTTAACTCGGCCAATGAAATAGTGCCGGGCCATGTGCACCTGGACAGCATTACAGAAGCAGTAAAAACAGGGGTAAGAATCAGCGGGGGCACCCCGATAGAATTCCCGGCCATTGCCATTTGTGACGGCATTGCCATGAATCACGCGGGAATGCACTATTCCCTGCCCAGCCGGGAAGTCGTTGCCGACAGCATTGAACTGATGGTCGAAGCGCACTGTTTCGACGCCCTGGTGCTGATAACCAATTGCGACAAGATAACCCCTGGGATGATGATGGCGGCGGCAAGGCTTAAACTGCCGGCCATCATGGTCAGCGGCGGGCCGATGCTGGCCGGTATTCACAAAGGGGCGAAAATAGATTTAAGCAGCGTATTTGAAGGCGTGGGCGCGGCCCGCTCCGGCCGCATATCAGAACAGGAGCTGCAGGAAATTGAGAATAAAGCCTGCCCGGGCTGTGGCTCATGCGCGGGGATGTTTACAGCAAACTCGATGAACTGCATGGCCGAGGCTCTGGGCCTGGCCCTGCCCGGGAACGGCACTATTCCCGCGGTAAGCGCAGACCGGCTGCACCTGGCCAAGGAAGCCGGTATCCGGATCATGGACCTGCTGAGGTCCGGCCTCGGAACAGACAGGATCCTGGTCCCGGAAGCTTTCGATAATGCCCTTGCTGTCGATATGGCCCTGGGCTGCTCGACCAACACCCTGCTCCACCTGACCGCCCTGGCCAATGAATGCGGCTTCAGGCTTGACCTGAACAGGGTAAATGAAATCAGCGAACGCACTCCCCAGCTGTGCCTGCTCAGCCCGGCGGGAACCGACCGGATTGAAGATCTGGGCCGGGCCGGCGGGGTTGCCGCAGTGATCGGCGAACTGCTTACCGCCGGGCTGCTCAACCCCGAATTGCTGACGGTTACCGGAAAAACCATCGGTGAAACCGCCTCGGGGGCGGCAGTAACCGATCGGACGGTTATCCGCAGCGTGAAAGAGCCTTACCGTCCACAGGGCGGCCTGGCGGTTCTTTTCGGCAACCTGGCTCCCGAAGGAGCCGTGGTAAAACGGGGCGCAGTAGCGGAATCCATGCAGAAATATACCGGGTCGGCGAGAGTTTTTGACAGCGAGGAAACGGCCGTGGAAGCGATTCATAACGGTACTGTTGCTGCGGGTGATGTCGTTGTGATCAGGTATGAAGGGCCGCGCGGCGGCCCCGGTATGCGCGAAATGCTGGCCCCGACCTCGGTCCTGGCCGGGATGGGCCTCGATGAAAAAGTGGCCCTGATAACCGACGGGCGTTTTTCCGGGGCGACCAAAGGCGCCTCGATCGGGCATGTTTCCCCCGAAGCAGCTTCCGGCGGATTGATCGGCCTGGTCCGGGACGGCGATCAAATTATCATAGATCTGCCGGAGCACAAGCTGGAATTAATGGTCTCCGAAGAAGAACTAAGCAGACGCAAAGCATCCTGGCAACCACCGGAGCCTAAAATAAATCACGGTTACCTGAAGCGCTACGCCCGGCAGGTATCCTCTGCCGGAAGAGGCGCTGTTTTGGATGATCTGAAGGATTAACAGCAACTAGCAGAAGCGGGTGATATTTATGAAGAAAAAACTAACCAGGGGATCTTCGATGATCCTGTCGGCCCTGCACAAAGAGGGTGTAGAGATAATATTCGGTTTTCCGGGCGGTGCGGTTCTTCCCCTCTATGACGCGCTGTACGACGATCCGATCAGGCACCTGCTGGTCAGGCATGAACAGGCCGCAGTACACGCTGCTGACGGTTACGCCCGCGTTACGGGAAAGCCCGGTGTTGTTTTCGCCACTTCCGGACCGGGCGCCACCAACCTGGTTACAGGGATAGCCAACGCCTACATGGACTCAGTCCCATTGGTCCTGATCACGGGGCAGGTCGCAAAAAGCTTTATCGGCACGGACGCCTTCCAGGAAGCCGATATCACCGGGATCACTATTCCTGTCACCAAGCATAATTACCTGATAAAAGATGCCGCAGAGCTGCCGGGCGTCCTGAGCGAGGCTTTTTACATTGCTTCCTCCGGAAGGCGGGGGCCGGTCCTGATTGACGTGCCAAAAGATGTTTTCGACCAGGAAGCTCCCTTTGAATATGATGTGCACTGTGAAATCCCCGGCTACAAACCAACCTATGAAGGGCATGCCGGCCAGGTCAGCCGGGCGGTCAAAGCAATCCGTTCCTCCAAAAAGCCGGTTATTTTCGGAGGCGGGGGCCTGATCAGGTCGGAGGCTTCGGGGGCGCTGCGGGAACTGGCTGATACAGCCAGGATCCCGGTTGTTCTTTCCCTGATGGGGCTGGGCGCGTACCCCGGCGACAGCGAACTGTTCCTCGGCATGCCCGGGATGCACGGCAGCGTTACCGCCAACTATGCCCTGACAGAAGCCGACCTTATTATTGCCTCCGGGGTCCGTTTTGACGATCGCGTTACCGGCAAACTCGAGTCGTTTGCCCAAAATGCCAAAATCATACATATCGACATTGATCCGGCTGAAATCGGGAAAAATGTTGCCATCGACATTCCCATTGTCGGCGATGTCAGGATGGTTCTGGAAGAGATCAACAGGAAACTGCGGCCGGGCGAAACGGCAGCCTGGCTGAAGCAGATTTCTGCCTGGCAGCAGCAGTTCCCGATGCCTACGGGCTCGCTCTCGGCGAACGGGGGGCTGAAGCCACAGTTTGTGATCAGGGAACTGAGCAGGCTGAGTGGAGAAAACACAATTGTATCCACGGACGTGGGCCAGCATCAAATGTGGTCGGCCCAGCATTTTATTGTGCGCGAGCCGGGTACTTTCCTGACCTCCGGAGGACTGGGAACCATGGGTTACGGTTTTCCGGCGGCTATCGGCGCCAAACTGGCTGCTCCTGATAAAAGAGTAATCTGCATCAGCGGTGACGGCAGTTTCCAGATGAATATCCAGGAACTGGCCACGGCGGTTCATAATGACCTGGACCTGACCATCGCCCTGATCAACAACCAGTACCTGGGGATGGTTCGCCAGTGGCAGGACATCTTTTTTGACAAGCGCTACTCGTATACTTCGATGAAGGGCAGTCCCGATTTTGTCAGGGTTGCTGAAGCTTACGGAGCAAAGGGTCTGCGGGCTTCAACCAGCGAAGAGGCGACGGCGGCGATAGAGCAGGCCATGCAGTTAAAAGGGCCCGTCCTGATTGACTTCGTTGTTGATCCGGAAGAAAACGTTTACCCCATGGTGGCGCCGAACCATCCCATTAATGATATTATTATCGGGGGGGAACAGTAATGAAGCATGTTTTAGCGATCCTGGTGGAAAACAAACCCGGTGCCCTGACCAGGGTCTCGGGCCTGTTCAGCCGCCGCGGTTTTAATATTGAAAACATAGCCGTGGGCGAAACGGTTACTCCGGGTATAGCGAGGATGACAATTACGGTGGAAGGCAGCGAAGCCCTGATCGAGCAGGTTGCCAAGCAGCTCCACAAGCTGATTAACGTGATCAGGGTCAGCAACCTGTCAGCGGAGCCGGCGGTAATGAGGGAACTGATGCTGATCAAGGTCCGCGCCGAAATTGGCAACCGCAGCGATATACAGCAGATCGTGGAAACATTCCGCGGTAAGGTAGTCGATGTCTCCCCCAATTCCATGGTTATTGAAGTAACGGGCAACGAGGAGAAAATGGAAGCAATAAAGCTGCTTTTACAGCATTACGGGATCATGGAAATTGTCCGCACCGGTAAAATTGCCCTGCTGCGCGGGTCGAAAGTGCTGAGAGATTATTAAGCGTAGCCGCTTTGCTTTCCCTCCCGTCTTCGATCCGGGGAAAGGCTTAATACAAAGAAAGATGGTGGATGATGAGCAACGGTAATGGTTCGACCATGGTGGAAAAAATCCTGGCCTCCGGGGCCGGAGTGAAAAAGGCAGTGCCCGGAGACCTGGTTAATGTACAGGTAGACCTGGCCCTGGGTAATGATATAACCGCCCCGGTGGCAATAAAAGAATTTCAGAGGTTTGGTTTGGACAGGGTTTTTGATCCGGAAAAAATTGTCCTGGTCCCCGATCATTTTACGCCCAACAAGGATATTGCCGCGGCCGAACAGGCCATGGTCCTGCGCCGTTTTGCTGAAAAATATGGCATCAGGCACTACTACGAAGTGGGCAGAATGGGTATCGAGCATGCCCTGCTGCCGGAGCAGGGGCTGGTCAGGCCGGGAACGGTTATCATCGGCGCTGATTCACACACCTGCACCTACGGGGCCCTGGGCGCATTTGCCACCGGGGTCGGGAGCACGGATCTGGCGGCAGCCATGGCGATCGGCGAAGCCTGGTTTAAAGTTCCTGTTACGATAAGGTTTGAGTATGACGGGACGCTGCCGGACTGGGTAAGCGGCAAAGATTTAATCCTGGCCACGATCGGCCGGATTGGCGTTGACGGGGCCCGTTACCGCGCCATGGAGTTTGCCGGGCCGGTCATTGAAAAGCTGTCGATGGACGGCCGCCTGACGATGTGCAATATGGCAATCGAAGCAGGCGGCAAGTGCGGTTATGTTCAGCCCGATCAAATTACCTTTGCTTACCTGGAAGGGCGGGTAACCGAACCTTACACCGCCGTTTACAGCGATGACGATGCCGTTTACGAAGAGGTAATCAGTTTTGATGTAAGCATGATGGAACCGCAAATAGCCTTTCCTCCCTCTCCCGACAACGTTCGTTCTGTCTCGGAAGCGGCCGGGATAAAACTTGACCAGGTAGTGATCGGTTCCTGCACAAACGGCAGGATCGAAGATCTGCGCGTTGCCGCGAAGATCCTCAAAGGCCAAAAAGTCCACCCCCGGGTCAGGCTGCTGGTTATTCCCGCCACACAGCAGATCTACAGTCAGGCTCTCGAAGAAGGCCTGCTCTCTGTCTTCGTCGAAGCCGAAGCGGCAGTCAGCACTCCTACCTGCGGGCCCTGCCTCGGCGGTCACATGGGAATCCTGGCCGGGGGCGAGAAAGCGCTCGCGACAACCAATCGCAACTTTATCGGCCGGATGGGGCACCCCGAAAGCGAAGTTTACCTGTCCAGTCCCGCCGTTGCCGCCGCTTCAGCCGTAGCCGGGACGATAGTGCACCCCGAGGAGGTTATCTGATGATCCTGGAAGGAAAAGTTTGGATTTTTGGAGACAATATCGATACAGACGCGATTATCGCTGCCCGCTATTTAAGCACCACGGACCCGGAGGAATTAGCCGCTCACCTGATGGAAGATATAAGGCCGGATTTTCCGAAGCTGGTTGGCAGGGGAGACATCCTGGTTGCCGGCAGCAACTTTGGCTGCGGCAGTTCACGCGAACACGCCCCCCTGGCCATCAAGGGGGCGGGCATTGCCTGTGTGGTTGCCCGCAGCTTTGCCAGGATTTTTTACCGTAATGCCATCAATATCGGCCTGCCTATCCTTGAGTGCGAAGAAGACCTCACGGGTCTTGCCTCCGGGGAAGATCACCTGAGGATCGACCTCGAGCGGGGCGCTATCACTCACCTCCAGAGTGGGAGAGAATACCGCGCATCTCCTTTTCCGCCTTTCATGCGGGAAATAATCAGCCGCGGGGGGCTGGTCGGATATGTCCAGGCCCGTCTGAATAAGCAATAATATATGTTATTTATTTTTTGCAGTTTATATGTGATAATAGTATGGTGCAATCGGCGGTCTGGTACTGATCTCATTATGAAGATCATTCGGATATAATACTTCTTCTCTTCCGGTGCTGCGGAGAGTTGATTTTGAGGAGGCACATGAATGAAAAAGTACAACAGCGAAAATATTCGCAACGTAGCATTAATCTCCCACGGCGGTGCCGGTAAGACTTCTCTTACCGAAGCGCTGCTTTTTACTTCGGGAGCCATTAACCGACTTGGAAAAATCGAGTCGGGTAATACCACCACTGACTTCGATCCCGATGAAGTAAAAAAGCAGGTGACCATCAATGTCGGCCTTGCCCCTATTGAGTGGGACGGGCACAAAATAAACCTGCTTGACACGCCCGGGTATTTTGATTTTATCGGCGATGTTTTAGGGGCCCTGCGGGTTGCAGACAGCGCGGTGGTTGTTGTTTGTGCCGTATCGAAAGTAGAAGTCGGCACCGAAAAAGTGTGGGGTTACGCCGATAACTTTAATCTCCCCCGCATCGTGGCAATTAATAAGCTTGATCGTGAAAATGCCGATTATGAAGGCACCCTTGAAGATTTAAGATCCCATTTCGGCCTGAGCGTTGCTCCACTGCAAATGCCGATCGGCAAAGAGGCCGACTTTAAAGGCGTGGTCGACCTGGTCAGCCAGAAAGCGCTGCTGTTTTCAAGTGACGGCATGCAGGTTAGCGAAGAGCAGATCCCCGAAGAACTAAAGGCGCAGGCTGAAGACCTGAGAGAAAAGCTGGTTGAATCAGTTGCCGAAGCAGATGACGGCCTGCTCGAAAAATACCTGGAAGGCGAGACCCTGAGTGACGACGAAATCAGGCAGGGCCTGCGCCGGGGCGTGCTGGAGGGCAAAATAGTCCCGGTTATCTGCTGTGCCGCTACCAAAAACTTCGGCTCACAGCCTCTGCTGGACCTGGTCAAAAATTACCTGCCTTCTCCGCTCGACCAGGGAGAACTGAAAGGGTACCTGCCCGACAGCGATGAGGAAGTGACCCGCAAAGCCGGCTCCGACGAGCCGCTGGCCGCTTTTGTTTACAAAACCCTTGCCGACCCCTACGTGGGCCGGATCAACTTTTTCCGGGTTTACTCCGGCAGCGTGCAGCCCGACAGCCAGGTTTACAATTCAACCAAAGATGTAACCGAAAGATTTGGCCAGGTATTTACCATGCGAGGCAAAAACCAGGTCAGCCTGGATGAAGTGGTGGCCGGGGATATCGCCTGTGTTGCCAAGCTGCAGGAAACAGCCACCGGCGATACCCTGTGCGACAACAGCGTACCGATTGTACTCCCGCCTCTTGATTTTCCCGAACCGGTCATCTCTTATGCCGTTGAGCCGAAGACCAAGGGCGACGAGGAAAAAGTGGGAACAGGCCTGGCCCGTTTCCTGGAAGAGGATCCGACTTTCCAGCTGGAAAGAAGGGCTGAAACCAAGCAGACCATTATCTCGGGCCTCGGCGAGCTGCATCTCGAAATTATTGTTAACCGCCTGGCAGAAAAGTTTGGTGTTGATGTAGAACTTTCCACACCGAAGGTGCCTTACAAGGAAACAATAAAAGGGCAGGCCAGAGTGGAAGGCAAACACAAGAAACAGTCCGGCGGCCGCGGTCAGTTCGGTCATGTCTACGTAGAAATGGAGCCTGCCGAAACCGGGCAGGGGCTGATTTTCGAAAACAAGATATTCGGCGGTTCTGTTCCCCGGCAGTATGTCCCGGCGGTGGAAAAGGGCGTTATTGAAGCGATGGAAGAAGGCGTTGTCGCCGGTTATCCTGTCCAGGATGTTGTGGTGAGGCTGGTTGACGGGTCCTATCATACCGTGGACTCTTCCGAGATGGCCTTCAAGATTGCCGCCTCCCAGGCCTTTAAGAAAGGCATGGAGCAGGCGGGCGCAGTTTTACTGGAGCCGATCATGAATATTGAAGTGGTTGTGCCCGAAGCATACATGGGCGATATCATGGGCGACCTGAACAGCAAAAGAGGCCGTATCCAGGGAATGGAGCCTGAAAACGGCCTGCAAAAAATCCGTGCCCAGGTCCCGATGGCCGAAATGTTCAGGTATTCCATCGATCTGCGGTCTATGACCCAGGGAAGGGGCTTTTTTACCATGAATTTCTCACATTACGAGGAAGTCCCTCACCAGGTTGCCGAGCAGGTTGTTGCCGCTGCGAAAGCTGAGCAGGAAGACGAATCCTGATAGCAGGGATTTAACAGTAAATAGCGGGGGCGGCCTTTACGGCCGCCCTTTTTGGCGCAATGTTCTCCAGGCGCCGGCAGTTTCCGACTGACCCGGCCGCAGGTAACCCTGTAAACCGGCAAAACACTCTTCTTACCGGCGTGTAACAGCGCGGCGCAATCTGCCGGCAATTTTGCCGGCGATCAGGCGGCCGAAAGAAAAAAGCGGTTTAATATCGTCGCCCGCCCAGATGGCGTGCGCCTTTCGGTGGGCCAGCCAGGGCCTGACTATCTCCCCCGCTGTTAACTGCCCCTGCTTCAGGTAAGCAGCGCTGCTGATCAGGTCCTCGTAAGCATGCCAGAACGCCCAGGGTCTGTTTTCGGCAAGGTGGAAGTCCGGAAGCGGGTCTCCGAGCAAATCCCTGTACATAATATAGGCAAACTCAACACCGCATTTGTCAAAGAGTATATTGAGCGTGCTCAGGCGAGCATTGATTTCAATCAGGTAGAATTTGCCGCTGTGGGGATGCTGCTTAAACTCAATTTCACCGTAACCGCGGTAACCGATCTTCCGGATGCACTCCAGGCCCGTTTCCACCAGGTCCCGGTCGTAAGCCTGGCGGGTCAGGGTCGACGATCCGAAGTTAATAGGAAACTGGCGCAGCTTTTGGGCGGTAAAAGTATGCGTGACGCGGCCCTGCCGGTTGATATAGAAATCAAAGACATACATCCTGTCATCAAACCCGGGTATAATTTCCTGGACCATAACTTCCAGCCTGCTGTCGAGGGCGGTTTCCAGGTTGGCTAAAAGCTCTTCCCTGCTGTTTACATAAAGGCATTTCTGGCGGAAAACCCGCACAAACTTGTGTGAGAGAGCCGGCTTGATAATGCAGGGGTAAGGGATCCGGTCGGCAATGGAGTCAATATCGCTGTTCTGATCGACGACAAAGGTTTGCGGGAAGGGCAGGCTGTGTTCACCTGCCAGCAGGGCCAGCCCTTTTTTGTCGATTACCTCCTCAAGAAGGCCGGACCTGTTTTCGGGGAAAATATAATAAGGGGCCAAACGGTCGGCATAGCGGGATATCAGCAGGGCATAACTGTCGGCTGTTGCCATCAGCACAGGCTTTTGCTCAAGGCTCCGGCCCAGTTCAACCAGGAAACCGGCCAGCCCTTCCTCGTCTTTATTGATATCGGGACAGAGAATTTTGCGGGTTACATAGCGGGATGACAGGGCATATGCGGTCGGGAAATGGTAATCGAGGGCATATACCGGAACGCCCCTGCGGCCCAGGGTGCGGATCGCTCCCAGGGCCGTATAAAAGTTTGCTCCCAACATTACTACAGGTGGCGGCATGATTGAAAACCTCTGCGCTGGCGGGATTAAAGGCCCGCTAAACTATACAATAACTTTACATGGTATGGCCTGGTTTTGCAAGGAATTCATACCTCTTTTCCGGGTTGGCAGTTATGATATAATCAAATAAGAATTTACATCATAGAGCAGTATTTGGAAATACAAGATATCTGAACCGCGCAGTACGGCCGGGTGGAGATGATAGTGTTGGAAAGAAAAAAACTTGCCCTCATTTTCGGAGGCAGATCCGGCGAGCACGTGGTTTCGCTGCGCTCGGCAGCCTCGATTATGGAAGCCGTCGACCTGGAAAGCTATGAAATAATGCCGGTAGGAATAACCAGGGATGGGGCCTGGCTGGCGGGTCCCGATGCCTGGCTTTCCCTCTGGGAGCAGCGCCTGCCGCGGGAAGCCGGCCGGGCAGTCCTGCTGACAGATCCCGGTCACCCGGGCCTGCTGATCCAGTCCGACCAGCACCCGGGGGAATGGCGGCACCAACCTGTCGATGTTGCCTTTCCCGTTCTGCACGGCACTTACGGCGAAGACGGGACGATCCAGGGCCTTTTTGAACTGGCCGGAATACCGTATGTCGGTTCCGGTGTGCTCGCTTCGGCTACCGGTATGGATAAAGTGTTTATGAAAGCAATCTTTCAGCAGTGCGGCCTGCCCGTAGCTCCCTACCTTTTCTTTTACCGCTACCAGTGGCATGGCCTGGAAGCCTCCTGGCAGGAACGGGTCGCTACGGAGTTGGGGTTCCCCTGTTTTGTCAAGCCCGCCAACCTGGGCTCAAGCGTTGGAATCACCAAGGTTTTTGCCCCTGCTGAACTGCCCGCGGCCGTGGAAGAGGCGCTGCTCTACGACGAAAAAGTGCTTGTCGAAGAATTTGTTGCAGGCCGGGAAATAGAGTGCGCCGTACTGGGCGACATTGAAGCGTCTGCATCCCGTCCCGGCGAGGTTATTCCCTGCAATGAATTCTATGATTACCGGGCCAAGTACATTGACGATCGTTCCAACCTGGTTGTGCCGGTCGACCTTGGCGCAGCGCTGGAAGAAAGCATAAAAGATTATTCTATCCGGGCTTTCAGGGCGGTCGAGGCAAGCGGACTGGCCAGGGTTGATTTCTTTGTTAACCCGGATAAAGATACAGTTATTATAAACGAGATTAACACTATGCCCGGCTTTACCAGCATCAGCATGTACCCGAAAATGTGGGAAGCTAGCGGGGTTGGCTACAGGGAGCTGGTCGGCAGGCTGATTGATATCGCCTTCAGCCGTCACAACCGTCGCCAGGCCCTGCTGTTTACGCCGCCGGAATAACGGTTTCCGCGAGGTGAGAAAAATTACCGGAGAACAGCAGTCTTTATTCGATACACCTGGCAGCGGTGTGCCGGCCGGGCCCGGACAGGACGATGCGGAAGTCCGCCTGGAGGCATTAAGGGATACTACCCTTCAATGCTCGCATTGTGTCCTCCGATCCGGCTGCAGCCGGGTAGTTTTTGGCGAAGGCAACCCGCGGGCGCGCCTGATGCTGGTCGGTGAAGGACCCGGGAGTGATGAAGACCGCCTGGGCAGGCCATTTGTCGGGCGGGC
>SLSE01000024.1 GCA_007130585.1 Syntrophomonadaceae bacterium
CTGTCATAATCATCTTCGGGGCCGAGCTTGAATTCAAAGTCCCGGTCGGCATCCGGATCTACTTCCGGTTCCGGTTCGGGTTCCGGTTGGGGTTCCGGCTCAGGTTCCGGTTCAAAATCAGCTTTTAAGTGTTCTTCGCTTTTTTCAGCAGGTTCAGTTTGAAAATCATAGTTCACTGCCGGTTCAAATTCCCGCGTCATCTCATTGGCCGGTGTTTCCTGCTTCTGCTCGTCCATCCAGTCTTCACTTTCCAGGTTGGCCAGCTGGGCCTCGATAAATGAACGGAATCGCATTTTAAATAACTGGGCCTGCTTGAAAAGTTCCTCCTGTTCTGACAGGATCCTGCCGGAACGATAACGGGCATCCTCAACAATTTGCCGGGCTTCTCTCTCTGCTTCACGCCTGATTAAATCGGCTTCCCGCTTGGCATTTTGTTTAACCTCTTCAGCAGTTTCCTGGGCAACCACAATGGCATTGTGCATGGTTTCTTCCAGCTTATGGTAGTTTTTATTTTTATCCTGCAGCTGGGTAACCTGCTCCTTCAGTTCTGTATTCTCCCGGATCAATTCTTCCAGGTCCTTGGCGATCCGGTCCAGGAAATCATCAACATCTTCAATGTCGTAGCCGCGAAATGCGCGTTCAAACTCTTTGTTCTGTATATCCATCGGTGTAATGCTCAATTTTTAGCCCTCCCTGTCGGCATAAAGAATATATTGCCTGCTCAGCTTGCCTTTGGGTTACAGGCACCTGCAGTGATAGTTAATAAAAGGCCCCGGGCAACCTGAGCAGATATGTATATCAAGGAAATATTCGACAATGGGCTGACCATTCCTGCATGTTAGCTGTATTTTTTCAATTTTAGACGTATTCTACCTTTACGGGTTTCTCCTTCAACAGAAGAAATTATGAGACGGCCCCTGCCTTTTAATGAAACCTGGTCCCCTTCGCTTAACTGCAGGGACGAAGAGCTGACGGACCTCCAGTTTACCCTGACCGTTCCGCCCCTGACCAGGAGAACCACCCTTGACCTGGATATGCCGAAACCGAGGGATAAAACGGCGTCAAGGCGCATGCTGGCCACTGTTCCCTTGATTTCCCTGCCGTCATCTTTGGCCAGGGGCAGCTGGTCTGTTTCAGCGGGGGAACACTTAACATTTAAAGATCCGACCTGCAGCAGGTTGGAACAGATGTAGTCCGCTTTGTCAGTTTCTACCATAATCAGCGCTCCGCCCTCTTCACTCATTACAATATCTCCAACCTGATCCCGCTTCAGCCCGAGGGCAAGAACCGCTCCCAGCAGGTCCCGGTGGCTAAGCTGATCTCCTGCACCGGGCCAGCTTACCTTTACTGCCGTTACCGGCGGGAGGTCGGGCTGGTGCTGGGCAGGGAATATATAGAGCGCGTTTCTTTCCGCCCGGGGAAAACCGCCGTAAACAGTGTAGGAAAGATCGCTCCTGTTCTTTAAGGCAGCTTCGGCCAGCTCCAGCTGGCGCGGATCCAGAAAAGAGGTGGTAACTGTTCTGTTTTCGTGAACCGCTTCCAGCCTGCGCTCGAAATTCTGCTGCCACTGCTTCTCGTTCTCGGAAAGAGGAACTCCTTTATTCACATCTCACGCCCCTTTTAAAGGTAAATATTGCGGTACATTATCTCTCTTACTATCCGGACCAGGATCAGGAGGATAATCGGAGACAGATCCAGGTAGCCCATGCCCATCTTTATCTGGGGCACTACAGAGCGGATCGGCGCCAGCAGGGGTTCAGTTACCCCGTAAACAAACTGGTAAATCATGGTCAGGGTCGGGTTAGTACCTCCGCCCATCATAAACCAGGACATTATAATCCTGGCCAATATGATAAAGTAGTAAATCTGTAAAAAAATAAGCAGTCCTTCCGCTAATATAGTAATAACAATCACCTGCCTTGTATAGTTTAACTGAACAGCGCAGTGCCGATGCGGATCATGGTGGCTCCTTCTTCAATGGCCACCTCGTAATCATTGGTCATGCCCATTGAGAGTTCGGTCAGCTCCAGCCCCGGGCGGGTATTCTCATCTCTCAGGCGGCGCAGGGATTCAAAAACAGGACGGGTTTCTTCCGGATCTTTCACGAAAGGAGCCATGGTCATCAAACCCCTGACCCTGATCCGTTCGTAAGCGCTAATTTTTTCCAGGAACAGGGACAATTCCCCGGGCGCCAGCCCGAACTTGCTTTCTTCCCCCGATGTATTAACCTGCACCAGCGCATCTACAAGCCGGTCCAGTTTTTCTGCAGAGCGCTGCAATGCTTCCGCCAGCGAAGGACGGTCCAGGGTGTGAATCAGGGTGTAAAAGGGCAGGACATCTTTGGCCTTGTTTGACTGCAGGTGGCCGACAAAATGCCACCTTAACTCCGGCATCTGCTCCACTTTCGACGCCGCCTCCCGGACCCTGTTTTCGCCAAAATCGGTAATGCCCAGGGCGGCAGCTTCCCTGACCCGATCGATCCCGACAGTCTTGGTAACCGCGATAAGGCGCACCGCACCCGGATCCCGGCCTGAACGGAGAGCCGCTTTGCTTACATTGTCCAGAATACGCTTATAGTTTTCTTCCAGTGCGGGCACCATAATCCCCCTTAAGAAAAAACCGCGGTTGTCCGACAAGGATGGTTCGTTTCAAGGCTTAATTTAACCGCTGCCCTTCTTCCACCAGGTCGGGCCGGGATATTACCCGGCTGTAAGGCGCCAGGCCCTCAACAAGGACTTTTTCTTCCTGTCTTCCGATAACGGTAACCGGCTGAAAAACCACCCGGCCGCCCTGGTTAAGGTATACCCCCGGCTCGTTATCTTTCTCAAACAGGGCCTCTTCAGGAACTATTATACCCTGCAGCCGGCTGTACAGCAAAGAAGCCTGCGCCTGACGGGCCTGGTCAAAACCGGCAAGCTGCCTGTCGATCAGGTAAGAAATACGCACTTCCTCTGCAGCTTCATCGATTTCATAACTGTAGCGCCGGGCAGAAACCGGCTGGCTGGGAGCAAACTGAAATTCAATGTCTATCCTTTCCAGGCCGGCAATTACTTTTCCCGGATGCAGGGGCAAGACAATGCTGAAGTGCCACTGCCAGTTATCCACCATCTTTATGACCGGTTCCCCGGCAGAAACGAGGTCACCTGCGTCAATGAAAAAACCATGCGGGCTGACTGCTTCAGAGCCCTGATCGGAAAGGTAGAAAGGCCCTTCATAGGTTTCCAGGCCGTCAAAATAGTGGGAAACAAAGCCCGCCTGCTCGCTGCGGATCACAATCAGCTCTTCAAAAACGTCATCACCGGGAAGCTCTATCCGTTCCTCCCCGGGGCCGTCATTTTCTGTTTCCGGTCCGGGAATTTCCTGATCCGGCAGATCCCCGTTTTCATCTTCCCCGGTTTGACCGCCGTTTTGGTTTTCAGCAGAAAATGTATCCTGCCAGTATTCAAGAAGCTGCTCTTTCAGGCTTTCGTCCGCCTCCACCTCTTCTGAACCCTGCATGGCCTCCATCTTTTCCCGGGAAAGAACACCCAGGGTGGCCAGTTCACTGCCCGCCGGAAGCCTTTCGCCGGAAGGGGCCAGGCTGAGGACCATTCCGGCAGCAGGCGCCCTGATCACCTCTTCACTGCGGGTAACCATCCCTGTAACTGTAGTTTCCTGCTGCATCAAGCCCGGTTCGGCATCAACAACCTGAAGTCGCCAGGCCAGAAATTGATCTCCCAGCCAGTGGTAGCCCAGTTGGACAATAACTACAAGGGCTAAAAGTAAAAGGGCATAAAAAACCAGGGCCTGCATTACGCTGCGGAAACTAAACCGCCTGCCCCGCCCTTTTAATACTTCAAAACCGCGCCTGTTTTTTTTGGTATTTTTCTTTTTCAAAGCACCCGGCCTCCGGTTTGATCCTTTAAAGCTATAAAGCCGATCATTCTCCCGGTATTGCCCCGATCCCTGCGGTAAGAATAAAACAGGTCGCTGCGGCATGATGTGCACAGGCGGCTCCGGTTGATGTTTTCCGGTTTAATACCGCCGGCGAGAAGCTGAGCGAAGTTTATTGCTCCGATATCGAGCTTATAACTTCCCGCTGCCGCCGGTTCAAGGTAAGGAGTCCTGTTCCAGCCTGCTGATTGAAACAGCCCGGCAGTTTTTTCATCTACCTTGTAACAGTCAGGGCAAATTGCCGGGCTCAGCGCCGCCAGGATCTGATCCGGACTTACCCTGTACTGATCCTGCAAAAAGGAAACTACTTTAGGCCCTATACCGCCCAGGGTTCCCTTCCAGCCGGCATGGGCCAGGGCTGCCAGGGGCCTTTGTTTTGAAATAAAATATATCAGCTGGCAATCCGCAGAGTAGGCGCCCAGGGGTAATCCCGGTTCCGTGGTAACCAGGGCATCACATTCCCGGCGGGCAGTGCCGGGCAAAGCCCCTTCACCCCGCCGGGAAAGTTTGACCACATCGAGGTCGGTTCCGTGGACCTGCACAGCTGAAACAAGATCCCGGTAATCATAGTTAAAAAGGTTAAAGAAACGGCGCCTGTTCCGGATTACATTCTCTTCCCTGTCACCCGTATGATAGGCAGTGTTAAGCGAGCTAAGCGGCCCGTCACTGCAACCACCCAGGCGGGTGGAAAAAGCATGATCTACAAGACCGCTTTGTGTAAACAGCGGAGCCTGCAGGTATGCAGTATCGCCTGCCCTGATTACTTTGAACTTAACCTCTCCTCTGCATTTTGCCGTGACGGCGAAAGCTTCTTTCTGAAATGTTTCCCTGTTAAACAGTTTTTCAATAATTAATGCAGTTTTGCCGGCTGGTCCACTCCACCGGCTTGCCTGCTTCAACGGAACGGGGCAGAGCGATCAAGCGCTGGTTGCGGGAACCGCGGTAGGCCAGGTTATAATCCTGCTCGGCCAGGACAAACGGCCCGTCAACCAAAAGCGATCCCGAACAGAGCAGGGTTTTTGTTCCGGGATCCGAGGCGCTTTTTGCCAGGAGTTCTTCAAAATAATAACCGCTGTAGATAACGAGGTCAAGGCCGCGGGCAGTCACTGCGCGGGCAAGTTCAGCGGAAGCGGCAGGCTGTTCGAAAGGTTCGCCGCCCGATATGGTAACGCCGTCGATATTACGGCAGCTGTCAATCATCTCCGCAATATCTCCTGCGTTAATATAAAACCCTCCCCCGGGATCATGCGTCTCAGGGTTGTGACACCCCGGGCAGCGGTGAGAGCAGCCCTGGACATAAACTGAAAGGCGCACGCCGGGTCCGTCTACTATACTGTCTTTTTGAATTCCTGCTACTTTCAATTTCAATTGCTATCCCCGGGCACTAAATGCACCCGCCTGTCGGTCAGTTCCCTGTACTTGGCTTCATTAAAGCGTTCATCGGTGGAAAGGTAACCTGTGATCCGGCGGATCCTCCTGATGTCCGGACTTTCGCACTCGGGGCAGTTCCGGCTGAAAACACCGCTGTAAGAGCAGCTGCGGCATTCGTCAAGGGGATAGTTGATTCCCCCGTAGCCCACATCTGCAGCTGCCATACTGCGGACAATCCGCTCCACCGCTTCAGTGTTGTGCACCGGAGGAGCTTCCAGCTCGGTATAGCTGATATGCCCGGCGTTGCAAAGCCTGTGGAAACGGCCTTCAGCGGCTATTTTGTCAAAAATTGACATGGTGTAATAAACAGGAACATGGAAAGAGTTGCTGTAATAATCCTTTTCGGTCACACCCGGTATGGTCCCGTAGCGCTTACGGTCCATGGCAACGAAGCGCCCGGCCAGGCCTTCGGCGGGAGTAGCAACAAGAGCAAAATTAAGGTCGTACTCTTCCGCATAGCTGTCGGTCCTCCGCCTCATGTGTTCAACTATTTTAACACCCAGCTCCAGGGCTTCGGCATCCTCGCCATGATGCTTGCCGATCAGGGCGTACAGTGTTTCGGCCAGGCCGATAAAACCGATGGCCAGGGTCCCGTGTTTAATAACCTCCCCGATAGAATCATCAGGTCCCAGTTTATCAGCGCCCATGTAAAGTTTCTGGCCCATCAGGAAAGGCAGGTCCCTGACCCGCAGCCTGGATAACACTTCAAAGCGGTGCAGCAGCTGGTGGGCAGCGCTACGCATCAGGCGGTCCAGCTGGATAAAAAACAGGTCCTGCTGGCCGCGGTTTTCAAGGGCTAACCGGGGCAGGTTTAAAGTAACCGGGGCGACATTGCCCCGCCCGGCAGATATTTCTGCGCCGTGACGGTTGGCAATTACCCGGGTTCGACAGCCCATGTACGATACTTCATCCCCGTACTCGCGGTTATATGTGCTGTCCATAAAGCTGAAGGTGGGGTTCATCCTGCGCGATGCCACCTCAACAGCCAGACTGAATAGGTCGTAGTTGGGATCTCCTTCATTAAAGTTAATGCCTTCCTTGACCCGGAAAACCAGGTTGGGAAAGATCGGGCTTTCTCCCCGGCCCAGGCCGCGTTTAAAAGCCTCCAGGACGGCCTGCGTAACCATTTTGCCTTCAGCAGTGGTATCGGTGCCGAAGTTAAGCGAGCTGAAAGGCACCTGGGCTCCCGCGCGGGAGTTATGAACAAAAATTCCTGCCGCGGTCAGGAAATTTTCATTGTCGGCTACCGCAATATCATAAACTTCAGGTTGATGAGGTTCTTCCACCAAATCCCGCACCCGGATCGGCCAGAGGCGTGATGAACGGCGCAGAATTTCGAGCAGGGCAACCATTTTTCTGTTTTGCTCCAGGACATTTTGCGCCCAGGCCATAACCAGCGCCGGGCTTTTACACTGATTCCTGATCCGGCTTCCGCTTTGCCTGGAAACTGTATCGGAAAGGTAAAACCGCCTCAGCATATTTCTGTACGGGTAAAATGCGGGCAGATACCTGCTGAAGCGGGGCAGTTTTTTTGCCTGCACCATTCTGTTCAGATGGAATCTTTCTGTAGATTGAATACCCGGCAGGGCATCTTGAAGGCATTTTAACCAGAAGTCTCTCGAGGTCAGTCTTTCAATTTTTGTGGTTTCCGCTTCGGTAAGCACCCTTTGGCCGAGGTCCAGGATCAGTTTTTCTATGTAGCGGGGTTTAATGCGATAATTATCAAAATTACTGCAGTGTAAGCCGTAGACATCCTTGATCAGGGGCCGCAGGTATTCATAATCATAACCGGTCTGCTCCTTCCTCATACCCGATAAACCGGTCAGTTTTTCACCTTTATATGAACTGAGGGCAAGATTATCACCATAATAAGCCCCCGCTGATATCAAGCAGCGCTCATTCGCAGTGGCATACTGTGTTTGCGGTACCTCATCGCGTATTGAAACCGGTATGCCCAGTTTATAGAAAAGCAGCTGCAGTCCTTCCCGCAGCCTTGGCGACACGGTCCCGGCAACAATACGATTGGAACCGACCGTGGCATCTCCCGACAGGTAACCATCCAGGAAGGCCTGCACTACTTCCCGGGATGCGAAGAACAACTCCGCGGGGACCCGTTTATTTATGGCCCGCCGGCCGCATTTATCTGCCAGGAAAGCGGCAAACTGCCTTCCCACATTACAGGCCAGATCCCTGCTTTTGCCTCCCGCCGTTCGCAGTCTTACGGAAAAACCGGGGTGAACCTGCTTTAGCATATCTTCCGCCTCTGTTTCCAGTTTCCGGTCAAAAAGGGCCAGTCGCAGGGATGAACCATCCACAGAGCCTTCGGCTGCGTAAAAGCCCATCAGCTTGGCCAGGGCAGGAGTTAATTCCAGCTGCCCAAACGAATATTTGCGGGATTGGGGATAATTGCCCAGATCGAAACTAATGTTTTCTTTTTCCAAAACCATTTCTCGCGGAACCAGGGCCCGCTTAAGCCAGGCCGGTGGGGCTGTAGTAATACCTCCCCGCTCGCTGATGGTGATCATGGAGTGATTGTCGGTAACCGTAACTTTCTGTCCGGTTTTTAGCTTCACCGTAACAATTTTATGCACATTTTTATGTTTAAAAGAAGCGGTGATATTTTTCAATTCTGTTTTACCGCTCTCATTATTTACGCTTAAAGCCTTGTAGCGGCCGGGTTCGTAAATATTATGGAATTCAGCCATGGCGATAGTGGTAAAATCCCCGGTAACCTTGTCGTAAATCCAGATCCGTTCGGAACCGCTTAGCGAGTGCATAGTGTTAAGGTTATATATAAGCCCTTCCATGGCCTGGTAAATCTCTTCGTAATCCGGTTTCACTTTCAGGCTGCGGATCACCTCTCCCATGCTGCGATCGAAGTGAGGGAAGCTCTGCCCGCCGAACATGTCGTTCTGGTTGCTCTGCAGGATTATCGCCGCCTGGGCAACCGCCGAAGCTATCCTTTTCGGAGGGCGGATATAACCGTAACCGGTATTAAAACCCTCTTTCAGCATCCTGGACAGGTCAATCTGCAGGCAGTTTAAGGTTTTGCTGTAGTAATCAAGGTCATGGATATGCATGCTGCCTTCATCATGGGCGCGGGCATACTCTTCGGGAAGCAGGTTGCTCAGGTAATATTGCTTGCTGGCAGCAGTGGCAATTTGCAGCATTTTTGCAGAGGGGGAATTGCTGACATTGGCATTTTCCCGGCTGGTTTCAATTAATATGTCCTTAACCACATCCATCAGTTCGGATTTACCGTCGCGGATCCGGGTGCGGCGGTCGCGGTAGAGAATATACGCCTTGGCGGTCCTGGCATGGCCGTTTTCAATCAGGGCCACTTCAACCGCATCCTGAACTTCTTCCACCGAGGGGATTACCCCGTTGTAGGCGGACTCTTCAAGGCTTTTTATTACCTCTCCGGTCAGACTTTCGGCAATGCCGCGGTCGCTGCCGCCGACCGCTTTGGCCGCTTTAAAGATCGCATCTGTAATCTTTTCAGGATCAAATGAAACCACGCGGCCGTCACGTTTACGAATTTCCGGAAATTTGCTGGTTACCGACGGTCTGTTCACGGATTTAGCCGCTGCTCCAGTTTCGCTCAACTGTAAAACCTCCCCGATATAAATTTTCAGGATTCGGAATTCAGGATTCAGAAGTGATAGGCATGGTGTTTTCAATAAATAATAGCCTGTTTAAAAAATATACACTGGTCTGCAGTTATCTGTTTGGATTATAGACTGTTTTTCACGCTGTTGTAATTCAATTTTTTGCGGTTGTTTGATCCCTGGCTTATCCTGAACCCTGAATCCCAAATCCTGATTTCTATTGCACTGTTTTTTTCTTTTCAGCCAGCATCTCTTCAAGTTCGGCTTTGAATGTTTCCACGTCCGGGAATTTACGGAAAACGGAAGCAAACCGGACGTATGCCACCTCATCTATGGTGCGCAATCTCTTGAGGACGATATCGCCGATCCTGTCAGCCGGCACTTCCCTGGGATAATTGTTGCGCAGTTCCTGTTCCAGGTTTTCAACAACTTCTTCCCAGCGGGAGAGCGGGATATTTCTTTTGCGGCCGGCCAGGATTAGCCCTTTTAAGATTTTGCCCGGGTCGAACATTTCCCTGCGTCCGTCTCGCTTGACAACAACAATTGGTTCCTCTTCCAGCTTTTCCATGGTTGTAAAGCGGCTGGTGCAGATGGAGCACTGACGCCGGCGCCTGATTGCGGAGGAGTCCTGGGTCGAGCGGGAATCAAGAACCCGGGTGTCTATTTCCCCGCAGTAAGGGCATTTCATAGGCTTGCTCTCCCAACTATATATTGCATTTCTAACATTATAGAACACAATATATAGTATGTAAACCCTTTTTTACCGTTTCCTTAAATATTTTTTTGGCCGGTGATACTGCTCCTGCGGAACGTATTTGATTTGCAGTACTGCGAGCCCTCTTACCCCGAAATTTAAGCAGTCCTGCCGCTACACGGGTTCTTTCCCCGTTTTGTTAAGACTTGCAGGACATTTTCGTTCACCCAGCCCCGGTTAC
>SLSE01000157.1 GCA_007130585.1 Syntrophomonadaceae bacterium
GATATGACCAGGGTATTTTCGGTATTGATGGACAATACCCTGCCCTGCAGGTAATTACCCCGGTTGTCCTTGGGAGATACCTGGTAGTAGGCTTCCCAGCTGCCGAGATCGTTCCAGGTGATAGCGGCAGGAACGACGGTGACCCCTTCGGCATGCTCGAGAATACCGTAGTCGATGGATATTTTCTCCAGCCTGCCGTAAACATCTTCCAGGTTGGAGAGATTTTCGTAATCGATCTCTTCCAGGGCGGAATGCATGGCGGGAAGTAGTTTCTTATATTGTTCCAGCAGCGAGCCCACACCGAAAACGAACATCCCGCTGTTCCAGAGGTAACGGGAATCAAGAAGATAGAGCTCCGCTGTTTCCAGGTCCGGTTTTTCAACAAATTTTTCCACGCGGGAAGCCGGGTGATCGAGCTCTTCCCCGCAGCAGATGTAACCGTAGCCCGTTTCGGGATAGGTCGGTTTAACGCCGAAGGTTACCAGCCCGTAGAGCCGGGCGGCTTCCTCTCCCTGGCGGAGCAGTTCTGCAAACTGTTCCTTGTCGGGGATCAGGTGATCGGAAGGCAGCACGGCCATTACTTCTTCAGGCCCCGCTTCATGAAGCAGGTAGCGGGCGGCCAGGCCGATCGCTGGAGCGGTGTTGCGGGCCTGGGGCTCTTCGAGCAGGCGCACCCCGTGCAGGCCGGAGCGGTCAAGGCGGCGCCTGATTTCACCGGCCTGGTCTACATGGGTAACAATAATAATTTTTTCTTCCGGAACGGCGCCCAAGACGCGGTTAACGGTGGCCTCGATCAGGGAAATGCCCTGGTCAGGCCCCGGGTTTTCCCCTTCCGGAGAGGAAGGATCTGCGGCGGTCTGCTCCGTGCCGGGCAGGGGCAGGAACTGCTTGGGATAGAGTTCGCGGCTGAGTGGCCAGAGGCGGGTTCCGCTACCGCCGGCCAGTATAATTGCATACATGTAAGATCACTCCTTTTCCTTGGGAAACTGCGGGCCCGGCGGGCAGGCCGGGATCCGCTGGTATGCCGGGCCCGGGCCGGGAAGGCGCCGGGCCTTTTAATTTAAGGTTTGCCTTGCTGCCGGGTACCTTTATTGACCAGGACCTGCTGCTGGCCCTGAAACAGGCCCTGGTGGGAAATCAGGTGGACCCGCTGCAGGGCAATCAGCAGGGCGGCAACAGATTCCCCGCCCTGGTTCTGGTTGATCCCTCCCGGCATCACACCATCGAAACAGGCACCGCTGGAAAAATCGAAAAGAGCCTGGCGGACATCGTTGCTGCCGAAAAACCAGTTAAAAGCCCATTCCACTTTGCGCAGCCAGTAGTCATCGCCGCTCAGCACGAAAGCCTGGTAACAGGCATCGACCATGGCGGCTGCATCGACAGGCTGCTGGTCGTAGCGGGCCTTTTCCCCGCCGCGCCTGTACCAGCCGTCGTTGCCGACCAGCGAAAGGTGGCCCCCTTCAGGGCTGGTCTGGATATCGATCAGCCACTGCAGGCTCTTTAAGCCTGCTTCGTACATCTCGTCGTTTTCCAGCTGGCTGCCGGCAACTATCAAAGCCTGGGAAATACGGGCGTTGTCGTAAGAGACAATATCTTCCAACCAGTACCAGTCTTCCGCTGCATTGGTTTCGAACTGCCCGAGGATTCGTTCGCACAGTTCAGACATGATCTGGCGCACCCTGGTATCCCCGCCGAAATGGCGCAGGTAGTAGTTGGCTCCGATCACGGAAAAGGCCCAGGCCCGGGGCGATGTAAAGGAAGTTGTAATATTGACGCTTTCCTTGAAGATTCGCGTGGACAGCCCGAGCACGGAATCATTTGGCGGATGGGCAATGGCATAACCCACGGCCCAGAGGGCCCGGCCGTGGCTGTCTTCCGATCCTGCCTCTTCCAGCCAGGTGCGGTCAAAGCCCATGAAATTGCGCATGCGTTTTTTCCTGGCGTTGAAGGCGTGGTACAAGAAGCTGAGGTAAGTATTGAGCAGCGGGAAAATCGCTGTGTCCTTGAAGAGCCTCCAGTTCATAACGGCAGCGATCAGCCCGCGGGCATTGTCGTCGGTGCAGTAACCGTGGTTCCGGTCGGGCAGGGAATAAACGGCGTGCTGGTACATCCCGGTGTCGTCTGTCAGGGCCCGCAAGTGGCGCAGGTTGACATCGGGCAGAATGGCGTGTTCGGTCACATCGGCGCTCTGCAGGGTCTGGGTAAACATCTTGCTGTACCTGAAGCGGGCCTGTTCAAAGGCGGCGGCATAACTGCGGGCCACTTCTTTCCAGATCATGTCCCGGCCATACTGGTAAGAATTTTTACGCATCCTGTTGCGCAGCGATTCGTCGCTGAGCAGCTCGGTGACACTGTGGGCCAGGGCTTCGCTGTCGCGGAAAGGCACCAGGCTGCCGCGGCCTTCGGCGAGCAGTTCCTCGGCATAGATATAGGGTGTCGAAACGATGGCCTTACCGCAGGACAGGGCGTAGGCCAGGGTTCCGGAGGTAATCTGGTCGCGGCCCAGGTAAGGGGTGATGTAAACATCGGTGGCCACCAGGAACTGGACCAGGCGTTCAATCGAGACGTACTGGTTGTAGAAAGTGACATTATTTTCGAGACCCTTATCCTGGACCATTTTTTCCAGGGAATAACGATACTCTTCCCCGTGGCGGCGCTTAACCTCGGGGTGGGTGGCCCCGAGAATAATGTAGAGGGCGTCGGGGTGGACATCGACAACCTTTTCCATGCCTTCAATGGCGTACTCAAGACCCTTGCTGGGGCTCAGGAGGCCGAAGGTCAAAAGAACCTTGCGGTTTTCTGCCTGGAACTGGTCCTTGTAGTAAGAGGAGTCCAGGAAAGGCACGTCGGGGGCGCCGTGGGGAATGAGCAGGATCTTATCTTCCGGGATCCGGTAAACCCTGGTCAGGATATCGACGGCGGCCTGGGCCATTACGATTACATTAACCGATTGCTCGCAGATCCCCATCAGGGTCTGGCGCTGGCCGGGAGAAGGGTTTTCCAGCACGGTGTGCAGGGTGGTGATGGCCGGTTTTTTTAGCGCAGCCAGCAGGCGGTTGACATAATTGCCGTCTTCCCCGCCGTAAATGCCGTATTCGTGCTGGATTGATACGGCATCGGCCGGGGACAGGTTGATAAAATCGGCTGCCCGCTGGTAATCGCTGCGGTGCTGCTCGCGAATCTGGAAGGCTACTTCCCGGCCGTAGTTATAAATCTGGTTGGCGTCATTGAGGGCCACCACCTCAAATATACTCTGCTCCCCTGCATCACCGTCGTTGTAGAGGTCTCTCATGCTGTTTAACACATCAGAACAGAAGGTGGCTATCCCGCATTTGCGGGGTGGGTAGGTGGAGACAAATGAAACCTTTACCGGACGCAAAATTTTTCCTTGATACATTTTGGTCACCTCGTTTTTGGAGATCAGAAAACCATAAACCGGCAGGCGGTGTCAGCAGCGTGCTGATTTCAGAAGAGGTCAGGTTACAGTTTGCCGGCCTGCAATTTTTTTGTATACTTCAATATAGCGGTCGACCATCAGGTCGACGGTGAAGTTTTCTTCGACGCGCCGGCGGCAGTTTCGACGGTCGATACTTTTAAGGTTGGAGATGGCGAAGCGGGCCTGGTCAAGATCGTCTACCAGGAAACCTGTTTCGCCGTCTGTTATCAGCTCCGGCATCGACCCGCGGTTAAAGGCAATCACGGGGGTTCCGCAGGCCATCGATTCGACCACGCTCAGGCCGAACGGTTCGTCAAAGTTGATCAGGTGCAGCATGGCCAGGGCGCCGCCCAGGACTGCTTCTTTTTCCCCGGGCCCCACCGGCCCGATATAGCGGACTTCTTCGCCGTCGAGGTAGGGGTTGACATAGCGGTCGAAGTAGGTCTGGTCCTGGATGATCCCGGCAATCAGCAGGGGCAGGCCGACCTGCTTGGCCAGGCGGATCGACTCGTAAACGCCCTTGTCGTGGTGGATGCGGCCGAAGAAAAGCAGGTAGCGATCGGGGGTTTCCCGGTAGGGGTAGTTCCCGATCGGTATCCCGTGATGGATGGTGGCGCTGTAGTCGAGGTCGGGATGGCGGTCCGAGTCGCTGATGGCCACGTAATAGCTTTTGCGGTTGTATTTTTTAAAAACGGGCACTATTTTCGGCGATGAAAACCCGTGAATGGTGGTCAAAACGGGAGTATCGACCAGGCCGGAATAGCTTAAGGGCAGAAAATCAAAATTATTATGGATTAGATCGTAACCGGCCGCTTCCTCGAAGAGGGCAGAAATATGCAGGCATTCCCAGACCTTGGGGTCCATGTCGGGATCCTCGGACCAGGGGCGGGGAGCCACCGCGCGGAGGCGGGCTCCGGTAACCGAGTCGGCGGTCGCGTAGAGGGTAACATCAAGGCCGCGTTTGACCAGGCCTTCGGTAAGCATACTGACCACCCACTCCCAGGGGCCGTAATGGCGGGGCGGGGTGCGCCAGGATATGGGCGAGAGCATGGCAATCTTCAGATCAGGCATAGAATCCCCCTTCGCCGGAATCGGGTACTGAAAGCAGGTGATCGACCAGGTCTTTCAGGCAGGCCGTGGCCAGGCAGACACTTGAATCGGCGGCGCCGTAATACATGAACAGCTTGTCACTTTCGGGATCATAAACCGTACCCGTGGGAAAGGTTACCCCCGGGACATCGCCCACCCTTTCGTACGGTTCGCTGGGGCCGAAAACCCACTGGTCGGACCTTTTCCGGATCACCCAGGGTTCCTCAAGGTCGAGCAGGGCCAGGCCGACCCGGTAAAGGCTGCCCGAAGCGGTAAGGCGGACGCCGTGATAAATGATCAGCCACCCTTCGTCGGTTTCGATCGGCGGCGGTCCCAGGCCCACGCGGCTGCTGTCCCACCAGCCCGGCCGGACGGGAAGCAAAACCTTGTGGTTACCCCAGTATTCAAGGTCCGGGGAAAAGGAGATCCACATATGAGCCTCGCCGCGGATGATCGGGCGGTGAATCAAGGTGTACTTGCCTTCAATTTTGCGGGGGAAAAGCGAGGCATCCTTATCTTCCGGGGGAAGCATGGCCCCGTGCCGCTCAAAACCGGAAAGATCACCGGAGAGAGCCAGGGAAACCACGGGGCCGTCCTTGGAGAAGGATACATAGGTCAGGGCATATTTTTTCTTATCTTCCAGCCAGACAATGCGGGGATCTTCTATCCCCCACCTTTCCTCGTTTAGCCCGGGATCGGGCAGCAGGGAGGGAGTTTCATCAATCCGCCAGTTGGTTTTGCCGTCCCTGCTGCGGGCAAAAGTCAGGTGGGAAAAACCGCGCAGGTCTTCGACACGCACCAGCAGGCAGGTTTCATCACCGTGCCTGACCGCCGCCGGGTTAAAGGTGGCGTTGGCGGGATAGGGCCAGCGGTCGGGAACCAGGATCGGGTTGCCCTGGTAACGCTCAAAAAAGGCTGTCGGCAGCCTGTGGTTATTATACTCCATGCTCCGTTCCTCCTTGAAAAGGCAAGTGCAGGGCGGGAAGGTTTGCGGATGCAAACTTATTTACTATTATTATAATTCGCTAATCGTGATAGCGATTCCTTCCTGCCGCCGGCCGCTCTCTAGAAGAAGAAACGCTCGATCTGCTCGAAGTTTTCTTTAACGGCCGCTTCACCTTCGATGTGACCCATGTGTCCGGGCAGGAGCAGTTCGATGCCTTCGAGACGGGAAAGCTTTTCCACGCTGGCGCCGAGAGTGGCCATGTTACCCCCCGGCAGGTCGGCCCGGCCGATACTGCCTTCGAAGACGGTGTCGCCGCTGATCAGGGCCTTATAGGCGGGCAGGTAGAAGCAGACACCACCCGGGGAGTGACCGGGGGTATGAATAATTTCAATCTGATCGCCTTCGCCGCCTTCGGCATCCGGTTCCAGCCTGCCTTCCCGGAGATAAAGGTCGGGCTTGAGCGAAGGCAGTTCCCTGCCCTTCTGGGCGGCGTAATGCTGGCTGATGGCGTCTAAAATAAATTCATCGTCCCGGTGGATGTGAAAGCGGGCGCCGCTTTGCCCGCGGATAGTGCCCGCCGCTTCAACATGGTCGGGGTGGCCGTGGGTGCAGAGAACCAGGTCGACATCGTTTATATCGATCCCGTCGGCTGCCATCCCGCGGGTGAGCATCTCAAGGCAGCTTTCATTAAGTTCGTTGTAGATGTGACCGGGGTCGAACAGGATGGTCTGCGCGCCTTTCAGCAGGTAGCTGTTGCAGTTGTTGGCCCTTCCCTGCCAGGGATAGTAGTAAAGTTGTCCTGTTAATTGCATGTGATCAAAATTCCTCCTTGCGATTATTATGGAAGTTATTGAACCGGGATTGTTAACTGTAATTTTATGATATCATAACTGGCCGGCCTTTTGGCAAGAACTTGCCGGGGGTTATGTTTTCAGGTAGACTGGTATATAACCAACGTGGTTATATATCGAGAGGTGCATTACATGAATAAATCGCTGCCGGGTAAAAGGAATAATGACGGGCGTAAGGCAAACGCCGAAGAACAGCTGCGCAGCGGCAGTTATATCATGGACGAGCGCGATGATGAAATAATTTTGCATAAAACCGGGGCCGGGCTGAAAAAAATATACCTGGAACCGACTTCCAGGTGCAACCTGAACTGCGTTACCTGTGTCAGGCAACAGTGGCCCGACCTGGTGGAAAGCGAAATGGACATGGCCCTTTTTGATGAACTGCTCGAGCAGATGGCCGCTTTTCCGGGGCTGGGAAAAGTCCACCTTGGCGGCTTTGGAGAACCGCTGGTCCACTCGCAGGCCCTGGAGATGATTCGGAAGCTCACGGGGGCCGGCTACATAGTAAGCCTTAACACGAACGGCACCCTGGTAACAGAAGAAACGGCCCGGACTTTGATTGAGGCGGGAGTACGCACCATATATTTTTCAATTGACGGAGTCGACGAGGAGATTTTCCGTAAAATCCGGGTTAACGGCGAGCTAAACGAGGTAATTGCCAATATTTTAGGCCTGCAGAAGCTGAAGCATGAGATGAAGGTATACAACCCCAAGGTATGCCTAGAATTTGTGCTGATGCGCGGCAACATGGACCAGTTGCCCCTGATTCCAAGGCTGGCCCGGGAACTGAAGGCGCCGTCGGTACTGGTGACCAACCTGCTGGCCCACTCGGAAGAGATGTACCGGGAAGTGCTCTATGAAAAACCGGGTAATGACAGGATCCTGGGGGCGGGTGTTTTGGCCCCGCCCGGCTGGGACAGGAAGGCAGCGCAGCACAGCCTGCCGGAACCGGTAATCTGGCCGGCTGCCGACCAGGATTACGTGATGTGGGGAACAATCAGGATGCCCCGCATGTACTGGGGCAGCAGCAGGCGGTGCGGCTTTGTCAACGACGATGGCGCCGTTATCCGCCGCGACGGCAGTGTCGCTCCCTGTTACGGCCTGCTCTATTCTTACCCCTACCTGCTGGATAACCGCCGCAAAGAGGTAAGCGCTTACCTGCAGGGCAATATCGGCGGGGAAAGCCTCTACGAGATCTGGAACAAACCAGAGTATATAAAATTCCGCCACCGGGTGCGCAACTACAATTTCCCCTCCTGCATGGACTGCTCCAACAGCGGAACCTGCGACTTTGCCGAGGTAAACGAAGACTGCTGGGGCAACGCGCCTTCCTGCGCCGACTGCCTGTGGTCGCAGGGCATTATCAGGTGCCCGTAGAAACGTGTAAAACCTCTCTAAGAAAAGCGAAGACCAGAGATGAACCAGGGTATTTTGCGGTAGGGTTGATTAATGGCAAGTATTGGTCCGCCGTGTTTACTTTTCGAAGCGAAATGATTAGAATTATCTCGATCAGGCGATCAAGACCGGAGGAGGTTGAAATATATGAAAGCTAAAGATTTCGACAGGCTTTTTGACGAAGGCTGCGATATCACAAAATACCTTGACGAATCTAAAGTGGCCAGGCCCGGCGAAGCCACCCAGCGGGTTGACGTGGATTTTCCGTCCTGGATGATCAGAGAGCTGGACAGGGAAGCGAAACGCCTTGGCGTTCCGAGACAATCGGTAATCAAATTCTGGATTGCGGAAAAAATGGAAGAGTACAGGAGGCATTAGAGAAGGACGATATTACGAACGAAGCACAGCCCATCTTACCGGGCTGCGCCTCGCTGGTTTTAGATTGCATTGCTGCCGGTATCTGCTAGCAACCGGCAAAGTTTACCCTCCGCCTACCGGGGGAAAGATGGCCACCTTGTCGCCATCCTGCAGGAGGTGATCCTCGCGGCGGACTTTATGCCCGCTAAAAACCTGCTTCGCTTCTTCTTTTTTAATACCCAGTTCTTCGAGCAGATCTTTCACCTTTGCCCCTTCGGGCAGCTGAACGGTAAACGTTTCGTTGCCCTTGCCTTCCGGGTGATAGCGGGTCAGGGTGGCGTAAAGTACTACCTTTACCTCCATCTTCTACTCATCCCAGAAAGAGTCCAATTCTTCGTCGCTAATGTCCCAGACCTGGTTGTGAGGCGGGAGCTTCTCGTATTTCATAAACTCCGGAACGCGGTCGGATTCCGGACCGATTCCCGCTCTCATGTTGAAATCCCTTTCCACGCGCAGGATTTCATCACCGATCCTGGTTACATCCTTGGTCTCGTATTTTGTCCCAAGCATGCCGTTTACGGTGTCAACCATACCCTGAAAACCGCTTTCAATATCCAGGATCGGGAAGGCGATAAAGAGGCAGAATCCCGCGGCGTCAATAAAAGCGGTAGTATCCTGGAAGGCCTTGGAAAGGCCGACCTTGTCCTTCTTGACCAGCGGATCTGCTTCGCCGCCGACGGCAAGAATTTCGGGGGCGATGGTGTACCCGGCCGTGTGGTCTGCCCCCATGGTCGAGGTGGCATAGGTAACCCCGATACCCTTAACCGCACGGGGCTCGTAGGCGGGCATACCCTGGCGTTTGACGGTTGGTATACGGGTCACGCCGTAAGCATCTCCGGTAAACTGGGTTCCCTGGCCGAAGATATGGCCAAGCGGGCTACCTTTACCAATTTCTTTCAGCAGTTCAATAGCTTTCGGGCCGTCGCCGAATTCAGCCAGCCCGGCTTCCATCGCCACGCCCAGCATGCAGCCTGCTTCAATGGTGTCGATGCCAAGGTCATTACAGAGCCAGACCAGTTCTGCCACGTGATCGAGGTTGTCGATACCGCAGTTGGCGCCCAGGGACCAGACCGATTCGTATTCCATGGCCGAAACGTGCTCGGTGCCGTCTTCCTTGGCGTAGACATTTGAACAGCTGATAATACAGCCGGGAGAGCAGCGGTGTCCCATGGTGCCGACTCCGCCCCTCTTTTCGGCCGCTTCGGCCAGAGCCTCGCCGCTGATCTTCTTCGCTCCTTCAAACTCGCCGGAACGGAAGTTGTTGGTCGGCAGACCGCCGGCTTCGTTCAGGATGTTAATCAGCACTGCGGTGCCGTAGCTGTTCAGGGCCCCGCCCTTCTTGGTCACATCGTGCGATGTGATGGCGTCGGCCAGTTTCTTCTGGCCGCTTTTAACCAGTTCTTCATCGACAGGCTTAACGCCGGGAGCGTCGGTGTCATCTAAAATTATTGCCTTCAGGCCCTTGCTGCCCATCACTGCGCCCAGGCCGCCCCGGCCGGCGTAGCGGGCTGAACGTCCCTCGGGATCGTTAAAAGCAAGACCGGCCATGGCCATTTTTGCTTCCCCGGCCGGGCCGTTTACGACAAAGGCGGTTTTTTCTCCGTACTTTTCCCACAGTTTTTCAGCACAGTCGTAGGTGCCCTTGCCCCTGAGGTCGTCGACCTCAACCAATTTTCCTCCGTCGACGGTTACTTCCAGGAGCCACTGTTTGTCATCTTCCGGAAGTCCTTCCACCACCAGGGCGGAATA
>SLSE01000083.1 GCA_007130585.1 Syntrophomonadaceae bacterium
ATCGGGGCAGAAAATGATTCTTTCAGCTTACCGTTCGCCCCGATATGATCAACATGCCCGTGCGTATTGATAATGTATTTAACCCTGAGCTGCAATTCCTTCACGGCTTCGGCGATTCTTTTGCCCTCCGCTCCGGGATCGATAACGGCCGCTTCCCCGGTTTCAGGGCAGGATACAATGTAACAGTTTGTAGCAAACATGCTTACGGTGATTGTTTTAATCTCCAAGCGGCTCTTCCTTCCTGCAGTCCGGGCCGGACATGAATAAAGGCCGGGCCGGAATTGAGGTATTTTACTTGTGAGACAGGGCTTTAAATATTGCAGGCAAAAGGTCTGTTAAATCTTTCAGGCCGGTTTCCATCTGGCGGCGCAGTCCGGCATCCCCGGCCAGCAGGGCGGGAACAGGGTTGCAGGTATGGCCTCCAACGGATAAATCTTCCAGGTTTCCGTGGTCGCTGGAGACCAGAAGCAGTGTTTCTTTTGGATTGATGCCGCCGGCCAGGGCGCTGATGAAACGATCCAGTACCGTAATTACCCTGGCAGCTTCAGCTCTGTCGGCCATGTGACCGGCCAGGTCACTGAGAAAATATTCGAACAGGCAGAAATCAAATTTTTTGCTGATCTCGAGAAGCCTGCCGGCCCCCTCTTCCGGTGTTATCCGGGGAACATTAAATTTCATCCGCTTCAAAATATCATTGGTTATATCCATATAAAGGGCCCGGCCTGCTTTAATATCGTTCAGCCCATAAAACGGCAGGCTTCCGTAATAAGTAACCAGCGTAGAACATGAATAGCGGTTGCCCGGAAGGCCGCGACGCAGCATCTGGAAAAATTGCGGCCGGTAAGCATTGGCAAAGTTTACCCGGCAACCCTTTTTCCTTAACTGGCGGAACAGGCCTTTTGCCGCCAGCAAGCGACGCAGTTTTGTCTCGGGATAGCCGTTTAAGTGACGGCCTAAATAAACCGGGGCATTAAAACCGGTAAAGATGGAAGCCTGGCCTGTTGCACTTTGCGGCAGCCCTGGAACGCCAAGTGTTGCATCCAATCCCAAAAGCGAGGCCGCCGGGCCAAAGTGACCCGCCGAATCCATGGTCAGGCGTTTCCCATCGAGAATTTTTGACAGCCCGGGTGTAGCGGTACTTACAAAAGGGTTTTCCGGCTGATCTTTGCCTAACCCTATCCCGTCAACAAATATGAAAAGCAGACGCAAGATCCCGCCTCCGTCTTATTGATCCGGATCCTCTTCGGGCTCTTCAAATCCGGGAACTTCCGGCATTTCTTCATCGGGTTCCCACTCCAGGCCCCACTCTTCAGGACGTTCCCCCAGGGTAACCTCTACAGTTTCTCTCTGTCCATCACGGAAATAAGTAACTGTTATGGTATCATCGGGGTAGTAATCCAGGAGGCGATCGAAAAGCTGCGCCAGGTACTGAATCTCCCGGTCGTCCATGGCAACAATAACATCGCCGGCCTGTAGCCCTACTTCTTCAGCAGGACTGTCCGGGGCTATTTCAACAATTAAAACGCCGTTGTCCGGTTCTTCACCGCTGTAAAGCGGCCAATCATCAATAATCACCCCGAGGTGCGGCCTGATTACCCTGCCATGCTCACGCAGGTCTTCGGCCACCCTGGCCACTGTATTACTGGGAATAGCCAGGCCGATTCCTTCAACTCCCATCAGGGATATTTTTGCCGTGTTTATGCCGATAATTTCTCCTTCCAGGTTTACAAGCGGCCCCCCGCTGTTACCGGGATTGACCAGGGCATCGGTCTGGACAAAAGAGTAGGCGAAATTACTTCCGGGAAACCTGACCTGTCTTTCCAGGGCACTGACAATACCGGCAGTAACAGTCTGCTGAAAATATCCAAGCGGATTGCCGATAGCCGCCACTGTTTCTCCAACTCTTAACTGATCGGAATCGCCCAGGGGCATGGCCGTAAGACCTGTTTCATCGATCTTTAGCAGGGCCAGGTCAGTCAAGATATCTTCCCCGACCAGCTCGGCGTCATAACGCCCCTGATCGGGCAGGAGAACCGATATGTTGTCCGCATTTTCAATTACGTGATGGTTTGTAATTATGTAGCCGTCAGGAGAAATTATAACACCCGATCCCGACTCGGCGGGCCGCAGGGTCTGCCCTCCAAATTGGTCGACCAGAACTTCTCTGCCGACCCCGACAACTGCCGGCATGATATCCTCAACTACCTCAATGAGGCAAGGCCCCGCAGCAGGAACCTCCCCGGGAGCGGCCTCTTCTTCCGGTTGGTCGTTTGCCACTTCAAGCGGAGGCTCGACTGCTTCCGGGGCCAGGAAAAACATAAACAGCCCGTAGACCAGGACAGCCCCAAGGAGCAACCCCAGGATGCCAAACGATATGTAACCAATGTATGACCAGAAACCTTTGCGGTTTCCACTTGTGTAATGGTAGTGTTCCACCTAAAATATCCTCCTTCTGATTCAGTTTAATGCATCCCCGTCCTGCCGTAAAGTACGGTCCCAGGAACCGGGGGGCACCGTCAGTCGGCGCCGCCTGCCTGCCGGCTGTAATCTTCATCGGCAGTGCGGTAAATATTTGCCCCAAGGGCGGTCAGCTTTTCTTCCAGGTGATCGTAACCCCGGTCAATATGCTCCACCGCACTAACATGGCTTTCACCGTCCGCCGTGAGGGCGGCAATGATCAGAGCCGCCCCGGAGCGCAGGTCCGAAGCCGTAACGGGTGCGCCGGTCAGGAGAACGCCACCTTCTACCAGGGCGGTGCGTCCTTCAACCTTAATTCGGGCTCCCATTCTCTTTAATTCTTCCACATGGTTGTAGCGTCCGTCAAATACATTCTCCGTAATTACGCTTAACCCGGGGGCAGCAGTCAGCAAAACCATCCCGGGAGGCTGCAGGTCAGTCGGAAACCCGGGATAGGGAAATGTTTTCAGATCCGAGGCCTTAAGCGGCCCGGTTCCGTCAACAGTAATCGTTTCCGGTTCAACTTCAACAGCGGCTCCGGTTTCCCTTATTTTTGCGGTTATGGCTTCAAGGTGCTTTGGAATAACATCTTCCACCACAACCCGCCCCCGTGTGGCGGCAGCGGCCATCATGTATGTGCCGGCTTCAATCCGGTCGGGTATAACTGCATGTGTGGCGCCCTTAAAACGCTTAACGCCGTCGATCCTGATTACGTCGGTCCCCGCCCCCCTGATGGATGCTCCCATTGCATTCAGGAAGTTGGCCACATCAACTATCTCCGGCTCTTTGGCAACATTTTCCAAAACCGTCCTGCCCTCTGCGGCGGAAGCGGCCAGCATCAGGTTAATAGTCGCGCCGATGCTGACAACATCAAAGTATATCCGGGCTCCGGTTAATTTCGCTGCCGAAAGTTTGATCATGCCGTGCTCAATGTTGATCTCCGCACCCAGGGCGGTAAAACCCTTCAGGTGCTGGTCTATCGGTCGGGGTCCGAGATCGCAGCCGCCGGGAATGGGGACCTCCGCCTGTCCAAAACGGCCCAGCAGGCTGCCCATGAAATAATATGAGGCCCGCATTTTTTTAACAAGTTCATAACAGGGGGCAATTTTTGAAAGGTTACCGGGAGTAAGTTCGAGGGTATCCCTACCCCGCCTGCGTATGGACATTCCAAGGTTTTCCAGTATACCGATCATGGTGCGAACATCCGTGATATCCGGCAGGTTCTCAAGGCAGGCGGTTTCTGAAGTCATTACCGCTGCCGGAAGCAAAGCCACGGCCGAATTCTTAGAGCCGCTTATCTTAACCCTGCCGGACAGGGTCGTCTTCCCCTTAACAATTAATTTTTCCATGATGACCTCCTGTTGTTAAATCAGAGCTGCGGAATACCCGCTATATATATCCTTCATATTACGGTAATTGCTCCGGGATAACCGAATCCTGTTCAATGTTGCCGGTAAATGCATTTATGTAATAATGCTCTTTTCCATCAAGTACTATCCGCCACACCGGGGGCATTTCCCACTTCTCGGCGTCGTATTCACCGCTGAAGTAGCCCAGGTCTAAAGCTGTAATATCCCGCGGCGAAGAGCTCGGCCCCAGTTCATCAACCAGCTTAGCAAGCGCCTCAGTTGCCGGGGTTACTTCAATTTCCCTGGATGTAACCCTTTCAACCGGCTGCAACCAGTAGATCTGAACCGTCGAAACACGGTCAGATTCTATGGTGACCGCCAGCTGGCTGGCATATATTGGCTTGTCTTCATATGCTTGGTAATAATGCAGGGTCAAATATCCGGCATCACTCTTTTCCATGTAGTCGTAGACAATTCCTTCCGGTATCAGCCCGGCGTCATTGAGAAATTCTTCCACGTGTTCTCTTATTTGCTGCTCTTCGAGCCCCGCGGTTCCCTCAACCAGCAGCACTCCGGGCTCGTAAATTACCCTGATCAGCCCACTGGTATATACAAGAGAAGTCTCTTCGTCCGTCCGGTAAGCGGTTGTACCGTCAGATTCCACAACCCGGGCCCCTTTTTTTATAAAGCTCTGCAGGATCTCCCCCTGCAGGTTCCGATCGGGGGTCACTGATAAAAAATCGCTTACCCGGGCCGAACGATCTATCGTTGTCCGTAAGAAAAAGTTGTTTTCATTGAGCATGGTTTCTGTTATGGATAATTCTTCCGCCGTTACAGCAACCCTGGTCAACCGCCCCACGTCCGGCCAGAACAGGTGGTAACCCAGGAAAAGGTTTAAACCGGCAAAAGCAATTATTAAAATCGATTTGGCTCTCCCAAGGTTCACAGCAAATACTCCTCACCGGCAGGCTCCAGCTGCATCGCACAAAGTATTACGGTAGTTCCGTTAATCTTAATCCGCCATATCGGTTTGCCCCGGTAGTTATTAGAGGCATCAATAATGGCATAGCCAAGGCTCATCTCTTCCAGGCGCATTACCCTGCCGCTTTCGCCTTCCTGTTCCCTGAACAGGGCAACAGCTTCCTCAAGAGCATCATTCCATGCGGCGGCAGGTTCCCTTCCATTCTCTTCTATGATAACATTTTCCGGCGTAAATATGGAGCGGGCATAGTGAATAAGACCATTATCGTTAAAGAGAGCCCTGGTCGGCTGCACGGCAAAAATCGGGAAGCCGTCATAGTACGCCATCCACCGTACATTGTAGTAAGCTGTCCTACCCCATCTTGAAAGGCTGATTTCTTCCAGGCGGAGGTTTTCCGGCCAGCCGCCGTGGTTGCTGATAAAATTGCTGCTGACAGTTAGAGCTTCAGGGTAAGAGGCTGTAGCCTGCCCCTCTTCTTTCTGCGGCGATGAATATTCGAGCCCGGTGTTCTTCAGGCGCAGCCCCTTGTCGCCGTCAGTGTAAATCAGGCCTCCGTCCTTTTCTTCAATAATTCTGGCCATATTATAATCAACAAAGAATGTTTTCAGGATCATATCGCGATCCATAGATTCCGGTTTCAGGATCAGTTCATTCATATATACGGGAACCTCAGGAACATAAATTGGACCCGTCACCTCCAGCTCCATTTCGGTTTGCAGGGCAATCAGTTCCGGGGTCAGCCTGGAACGAAGAATCTTTCCTTCAAGAGGGATCTCTTCAAGCATATCTGCGAAGAGTTCCGTTTTACCCGGTGATAAAAGCAGCCTGATTTTATTGTCGCTGCCGAGTTCGGATAAAACCAGCCACTTCTGGTCTCCGGCAGAGAACAGTTCTATCTTCTCGATTTCAGTGTAGGGGGCATCTGAAAACCAGGGCAGGCCATCACCGGCCGGTATTGCCGGCTGGAGGTGATAAGTCAGCAGCTTTCCAGAGTCCTCCGGCGGCATCTCTTCTCCCACGGTCGTATCGATGCTTATATTCTGCAGGGTTTGAGACAAAGCTTCCCACAAATCATCATAACCCGGCTCTCCTTTTCTCAGGAGGTAAAAAGCTTCCCCGGCACTAATCGCAACCTGGCTCGGGGTGAGCGTATTTTCAAGAGGCCGGGGCTCTTCAACCAGGATTCTTTCATAAACATCTTCCACTACAAGCTGGGCCGGCATGGTACCGTACCACAACTGGTAAGTCAGGAAAAGGCTCATGCCGATCAGAAAGACCAGCAGCACGCTTTTTACTTTTTCGATCATTCCTGCCTGTCCTCCCCGTTTCCCGACGCGGGCAGTGTAAAGTATACCCTGGTTCCCGTCCCGGTCTCACTCTCAATCCAGATTATGCCGCCGTGGCTCTCAACCACTTTGCGGGCTATTGACAGACCCAGGCCGGTACCTCCAAAATCCCGGCTGCGCGTTTTTTCCACCCTGTAAAAACGCTCAAAAACCCTGGGCAGCTCATTGTCCGGGATACCGCTGCCGGTATCCTCGACCAGGACCCTGATGTAACGGCCTTCAGGCTCGGCGCTAATCCTGATTTCCCCGCCCGGAGGCGTATACTTAACGGCGTTGCTGAGCAGGTTTGAGAAAACCCTCATAACTTTATCACGATCGGCAAACACACCTGAGCTCTCAGGGCTAATGAGAACTTTAATTTCGGGAAACCGGACACTCAACTTGTTCCTGAGTTGTTCGACGGCCTCGCAGGCAAGATCTTTTAGATCCACTTCGCTTTTCTGCCAGTAGGCCTGGCTTGAGTCCATTTGGGACAGAACCAGCAGGTCTTTAACCATTGATACCATACGGTCTGTCTCTACAGCAAGCACATTCAGAAAGCGCCTGCGGATATCGGGCTCTTCCGCCGCCCCGTCCAGAAGAGTTTCCACGTAACTTTTTACAGTTGCCAGCGGGGTTCTCAATTCATGCGATACATCAGCCACAAATTCTTCCTGCCGCCTGGTTAATTCCCGCTCACGGGTTACATCATGCAGGACAATCAGGGTTCCGTCAAGCCTGCCCCTGTCAATTTTAAACGGGGCGATCTTAACCTCCAGGGTACAGGGTGGAGAGCATCCGGATAATTCTGCAGTAAGGGGTTTCTGGCGCCGGATAAAGCTGCGCATTTCATCGGCGCCAATCAGGTTGCGCAACAGGTTAAAACCCGAGCGGTTTAAATCGGGCACCTTTAAATGAAGGTTGTTAATCAGGCGGCGAGCTGCAGGGTTTGCCTGGATAAGGTTGCCTTTGCCATCAAGAGCTATAATTCCGTCGTTCATGTTGTTAATTATTGCCTCTACCTTGCTTTTTTCTGAGGACATCTCATCTATTGTAAAACTCAGCTGGTCGGCCAGGTAATTGAAAGTTTCTCCAAGCCTCCCGATTTCATCGGATGTCTGGACTTTAATCTTGCGTGAGAAATCGCCGCGGGCCATGAAGTAAGCCTGATCGGTTACATCGCTGATCGGGCTGGTTATGGTTCTGGTAAGAACAATCCCGAGCAGCAGGCTGACGGCCAGGGCAATACCGGCCCCGGTCAGCAGAATTGTTTTAACCTCATTTAATGTGTCGTCAACGGTCTGCAGGGATCCGCTCAGGTAAACAACTCCGATCGTGCTCTGCTCGTTGACGATCGGATAAGCCAGGTAATAACGTCTTTCGTCGTTAGCGGGATCCAGGCGGATAATATCGCTCAGATTTCCGGCCAGGGCCCGGTTTATTTCATCGCGAATTAAGCGGCGGCCAATCAGGGTCTGGCTTCCGGATGTCCCTATAACCTGGGCATAGTTGTCCAGAATGATGATTTCCATTTCATGCAGATCCCTGAATTCCCGGGCCAGGCGAACAGTTTCTTCACCCGAAACCTGGCCCTCGCCGAACCCCGGCTGCATAAACACAGAAAGAAGACGGGCCTGGTTTTCCAGGCTGTCTTTGTAATTACGTAAATAGTACTGCTCCAGTGATTGAACCAGGTAGACGCTAATTAATTGCAGCGAAAAGAGGATGAGCATTATATATATAAAGATAATCTTCCACTGGAGGCTGTTAAACAGCTTACCTCCGCCTAAAGAAATAACCGACACCCCTCTTTGTATGTATATATTCAGGCTTGGCCGGATCCTGCTCAAGCTTCTCCCGCAGACGGCGGACTGTAACATCCACGGTTCGATCGTCGCCTACATAGTCGTAACCCCAGACCTGGTTTAACAGCTGTTCCCGGTTGTAAACAAAGCCGGGCTTTGTCATCAGGTAAACCAGCAGGTTAAACTCCCGTAGTGTTAATTCTACAGGATTTCCTTCATTATAAACCTGTACTTCATCGCGGTCTACAGTTATCGTGCCCACTTTCAACCTGCCTTTTGAGTGATTTATCCCGGTTTCTTTGCCCGCGCTGCGGCGCAGGATTGCTTTGATCCTGGCTGTTACCTCCCTGGCGCTAAAAGGCTTCGTAACATAATCATCGGCCCCCAGTTCCAGGCCGAGAACCTTGTCTACCTCCATCTCCCTGGCGGTCAGCATAATAATGGGGACATCGCGGCGCTGCCGTATTTCGCGGCAGACTGTAAACCCATCTTTTGCGGGCAGCATAATATCCAATACTATTACATCAGGACTCTCAGCTTCAACCATGCGGAGAGCAGTTTCTCCGTCAAAAGCGGTAACAACCTGGAAACCTTCTTTTTCAAGATTATATTTCAGGATTTCAACAATTGGCTTTTCATCGTCTACCACTAATATTTTTTCTGTCACCATGGGGCACCCCATCCGTTTAGTGAACATAATAGTTCTCTTCTAATGACTAAAAAACCTGCAAACCGGTTCCACTCTCACAAAAAAGCCCTCTTCCAGCTGGAGGAGGGCCGGCATTTATATTACACAGCTCTTAGGGATTAAAGAATCGCAGGGGATCTATTGGCTTGTGCTGGTAATATCCGTGCCATTCACCTGTTCCGTCATCAAGGCGGATTTCAAAATGCAGGTGGGGACCGGAAGAACGTCCTGTTGAACCGACTTTGCCGATCACCTGTCCCTTCTCAACCTGTGTGCCTTCGGAAACAAGGTTCACCTGGTTATGCAGGTAAAGGGTCCAGTATGAACCATGATAAATTATCATGTAATTTCCCTGGGAACCGCCGCGGCCGGAAAACCAGACAATGCCGCTGTCTGCTGCGAAGATGTCGGTTCCTGCTTCAGCATGTATATCTATCCCGGTATGGTAGCTGCTGAAACCCCGGCCGGGGGTTACTTCCCCGCCATCCACGGGCCATGTAAACCGCCCCGTACCGACAGAGGGCACTTTCGCCGTGCCGTGCCTCTCAACCTGAGTCACCGGTTCAACAACAGTCTCCCTGCTGATCACGGCTCTTTCCACTTCGAAGTTATTTTCGCGGATTACGCGGTAAACTATTTCCTTCATGCCTTCCTCGCCGGGAACATCAATTTCCGAATCAACCAGCCACATCTCGTCATCGTAAACGACTTCTGTAGAGAAAGGAATCGGCTCCATTATTTTTACTTCCTCGACCGTTTTGACCCGTATTAGATTACCTTCCGGGTTTTCAGTCCTCCCGTCAGATTCAGCTGCAGGGTTAACCGGAAACAGCAGAGACGCTTCGTGGTAACCGGGGGAGTGACGGCTGTCCACTGAACTTCGCTCAGAATTACCTGGCGGCGCTGCAGCCTGAAATACACCGGCCTCGCCAGTGCCTGTTAAGAGCGCGACTATTTCATCCGCCGAATAAACACTGTCGGGATCAACTTTACAGGGCTCCAGGTCCAGGTCATCCATAATTGAGGAGTCTATAGTACTTACGCTGCTGTGGCGTGAACTGTAGGCCGCTTTCAGCGAGTTAATTAAAACGCTCAGCTCTTTTTCTGACCTGACGGGAACAAAAGGCTGGCCGTTAACGTTGATCATGTAAGCATCGGTAAGCATAGACATTCCATGGCGGATCGCCGTTTGCACGGTTTCGGGCTCAGGATTGCAGTC
>SLSE01000087.1 GCA_007130585.1 Syntrophomonadaceae bacterium
ACAGGGAAGTGGCTGCAGATTCCTGGCCTGCGGGGCAGCTGGTTTGCACTGCTAAAAGCACGCTCGGTTCTGAAAGTATCGTTGTAAAAAAAGGTTCGAGTGTTCCAGCCTCACATTAATTGAAGGTAACCGGACGGGAGGGATAACAATAATGAAAATAATACCGGGAATTGTCGCCCTGCTGGAAAAAAAAGCAGCCGCAGGCTCCATTCTTGCAAGGCTGTACTCCAATCACTACAGCCGGGTAATACAAAAAGAAATTGAATTGGCCGGCATTACCTCCGGCGACAGGGTGCTGAATGTTGGTTGCGGCGGGATCCCTTTTACCGCAATTACGGTAGCCCGGCTTACCGGGGCCAGGGTCTATGCTATTGACTGCGACAGAGAAGCCGTAGTAGCGGCAAAACGCTGCATTAAATCGTTCGGGATGGAAAAGCAGGTTGAAGCAGCCTGCATAAATGGCACTGCAGAGATTCCCTTTGAATATAGCGTGGCCCTGGTCGCGCTGCAGGCTGAACCGAAAAAAGAAATACTTAATAATTTGGCTTTACAGGCTGCTCAGGGCGCAAAACTTGTATTCCGCAAACCCCGCCCGGAGCTTGCCCACCAGTATGACCTTCTGCCGGAAAATCCGGAGCCCTGCGCCTTAACCAGTCACAATGAAGCGACCTTTAACTGCTCCGTCCTTTATACAGTTATAGCCGGCAACATGGAGCGGGCATCATAAGCAGTAAACACCCTTCCAGGCCTACAGGAAAGGAACTGATCATGAGCGTAAAAAACACAATACCGGAAAAACAAAACATGAAACCTGAAATGTCCTGCCTTGTGGAAAACTGCAGCAGTTGTGAAGTGTCGCTGGAGAGCCTCTGCCTCCATGATCAGGCCTGGATTACTGAGCTTCCGGAAAGCCTGCTGCTGCCTTTTTTGGGGCTGAGGCCGGGAAAATCTGTCTCGCTGGTAGCGCGACAGCGTTTTAACGGCCCCCTGGTGGTTGAGGTAGATGGGCGCTGTGTGGCAATCAGCAGGCGGGTGGCCGGAAATATCAGGGTTGCAAAAGCATCTCCCGGAAGAAGCGCGGCGAATTCTAATGAATGATACTGTACTCCTGATTGGCCTGCCCAATGTGGGTAAAAGTGTTATTTTCAACCGCTTAACCGGCCTGAATGTCAGCGTTGCCAATTACGTCGGAACAACAGTGGGACTGGCTTCAGGCAGATTACACCTGGACGGAAAAGATGTAACCCTGATCGATGTTCCGGGAACATATTCGCTCCAGTCTACCTGTGAGGCAGAAAAGGTAGCAGTGGAGCTGTTACGCGGCAGCTGCGGCAGTAAGAAATTATATGCCGCCGGACATTGCGGCAGCAGAACGGAGATTAAGCGCGAAACGGACAGCCCGGCAGCAATTTTATACGTGATCGACGCCGGCAACCTGGAGAACAGCCTTTATCTTCTCCTGCAGGTATTGCAGGAAAAGCTGCCGGTTATTGTTGCTTTGAACCGCAGCGATTTGGCCCGGGAGAAGGGGCACCGGGTTGATCCCGAAGCCCTGTCCGGGGAACTGGGTGTGCCCGTTATCCCCACCGTAGCCGTTACCGGGGAAGGGCTTGAAGAACTTAAAGCAACTCTTTGCCTGGCAGTCAAAGGCAGGTTAAACGTAAACCATGAGCAGGCAGGTAAAGTTGTTCACTGGGACCGGGTGGCCGATATTTACCGCAAGGCCTGGACCAGGGACAGGGCCGACAGCAAGGACAGCAGGCGCAAACAATGGGGGATGCGTCTCACCCGTCCCTGGCCCGGCCTGCCGCTTGCCGCCCTTACCATAGCTTTAACCCTGGGCATTGTCATCGGACTGGGTCTCGGCCTGAGGCAGTATGTTCTCCTGCCTTTTTTTCGCGGGCTTGTTTTTCCCGGGATAGAGCGGGCAGTGATGCAAATGACAGAACCGGGCTTGCTGCAGAACATTTTAATCGGGGAGTACGGATTTTTGATCAAGGGCATCGAGTGGCCTTTTGCCCTGGTTTTGCCCTATGTCATATCTTTCTATGCCGCCCTGAGTTTCCTGGAAGACAGCGGCTACATGCCCCGCCTGGGCATACTGCTGGACGGCCTGTTTAACCGCATAGGATTGCAGGGTACGGGTGTTATCCCGCTGCTGCTCGGTTACGGGTGCGCCATTCCCGCCATTCTTGCAACACGTACACTTGGATCGGGCAAAGAAAGGCTCATTATCATCACAATGGTCTGTATCGCAGTTCCCTGTATCGCCCAGACCGGGGCATTTATCGCCCTGCTATCGGTAAGTTCTATTCCGGTGATGCTGGCCGTTTTTCTCCTGGGCTGGGTGGCCATGATCGCTGTCGCCCTCTTTCTGAACCGCCTGATCAAGAGTGACCCCCCGGAAATGGTTCTGGAAATACCCGATCTGCTGTTGCCCCGGCCCGGCATTTTGGTTAAAAAAGTCTGGCTGAGGGTTAAGCACTATATCGCCGATGGAGCCCTGCCGATGGTAGTCGGGGTTTGTATCGCCGCTTTCCTTTATGAAACCGGCCTGATGGCCAGTCTCGGCCTGACCCTGCAGCCGCTGGTGGTTAGCTGGCTGGGGCTGCCGGCAGAGGCTGCCGTCCCCCTGATGCTGGGTATACTGCGCCGGGAGTTAACTGTGCTGCCCCTTTTGGAGATGGACTTAACTACCCTCCAGCTTTTTGTAGGGGCGGCTGTAGGATTGTTTTATGTGCCCTGCATTGCAGTAATCGCCACCCTGACCCGGGAATACGGAATCCGCATGGCCCTGGGTATGCTTCTCTTAACCACGGCTTCCGCTTTCCTGCTGGGCGGGATTATAAACCGGCTGGGGAGCCTGGTTTTATAAAGCTTCAGCTGGAAACAGGATAAACCAGCTCTTCCCGGTAACCGGTAATAACCTTTATGTAGCCGCACAGCATCCGGTTGACTTCCTCATCGCCGGTATCGGCCAAAAGTTTATTGTAATCCAGGGAAAGAACTTTTTCCCTGGTTGCCACCACTATAATATTTTTTCTGCCAACCCGCCTGATCACTTCAGCGCTGATCTGCTGGTTACCGCGGCCGAAGATATAGCCTTGCCCGCCAATTACGGTAACTATAATTTTTGCTTTCTTTCCTTCAATCAGTTCCAGGATCTGTTCTTCGCCGGCATCGGCTGCAAGAAGCCTGCCGTTTTCTATAACATCGACTCCCAGCAGCGTATTACCGAGGCCGAGTTTTTCCATGATCGGTCCTGTTGTAGAACCTGGGCCGACAATATAGACAACATCCCGTTCCATCTTTTCCACAACCTGCTCGGCGATGGCCTCAAGGACGGACTCTTCGGAGCCAACCCCGCCAACTTTGAGGTGCTGCATTAAATCGCCGGCACAGGGCACCCACAGGTACCCGTAAAGACGGGCCGACAGGCGCCCTTCCCTGAAAGCCTTTTCGTCAATATCCATTACTTCGGCTTTTCTCAGGGGCAGGCTTCCTTCCGCTAAATAGAGGCGGGTCAGCTCACCAGCATTGCGCGGTGTGGTGGCATAAACAGCGGAGTGAATTTTAACCCCGGCCGGGATTCCGATGACCGGGGTGCTTTTATTCTCTTTCAAAACATGATAGATGTTGCGGGCAGTGCCGTCGCCGCCGGCAAAAAGGACCAGATCAACCCCCAGGCGGACCATCTCGCGGACCGCCTTTTCCGTATCTTCGGCTGTACTGGGAGTACCCGTAACATTAATCAGTTCCGGGTCAAAACCGCACCTGCGGGCAATATCTTCACCCATTTCGCCCGGGCAGGTTACCAGTTTCACCCGATCCCTGATCGATTCCAGGGCCCGCAGGGCATGGCCGGCCTTGAGCGCTGATTCCGGACGGGCCCCCAGGGCTCTCGCTTTCTCTACAATTTCGGGCCCGTCTGTTCCTTTCAGGCCGACCTTCCCGCCCATTCCGGCAACGGGGTTGACAACCAGGCCGATTGCTTTCATCGTTTTGTCAGGTGCAGGGCAATTTTATCGATGGCCATGGCTGCTTCCCAGACCGATTCGCCCAGGGTCGGGTGAGGATGGATCAGTTCTGCCATCTCCCTGGCAGTCATGCCCCTGGCTATGGCAACAGTGCCTTCCTGGATCAGGTCAGAAGCATGGGGACCGAGAATATGGACACCGATCACTTTGTCTTCACTGCCGGCTGTGATTATTTTAATTGCCCCTTCTTTCTCATCCTGCGTCGCCGCCTTGCCGTTGGCGGAAAAGGGGAACTTGCCGGTCTTGATATTTTCATAGCCCTTTTCTTTGGCTTCTTCTTCGCTTAAACCGACAAATGACAGTTCGGGATCGGTAAAGAGGCAGCTGGGAACGACGCTGCCGTCAAAATGGGCTTCAATGCCGGCTATATTTTCCGCGGCAACTATGCCCTGGTGATAAGCAGTATGCGCCAGAAAATAATTGGGATATGTAGCATCGCCGACTGCGTATATATTGGGCGCCGATGTCTCCATTTTGCTGTTAACTTTAATGCCGTTCTTGTCGTACTCCACGCCCAGCGCTTCTAAATCCTGGTCGCCAAAGGCGGGTTTGCGGCCCACAGCGAGCAGCAGGCTTTCCGCGTTGACAATCTCCCGACCTTTTTTTGTGTTAACAGTAAGCTTGAAACCGCCTTCTTCTTTTTCGATTAATTCAATCGGAGAATTCATCATAATCCCAAGACCCGCTTTACGCATATATGTAGAGAGCCGGCGAACCATTTCAAGGTCATTCCTGCGCAGGAAACGCTCACTGCGGTGGACAATTTGCACTTTGACCCCCAGGCCCATGAAGATAGAGGCCATTTCAAGAGCGATAACCCCGCCGCCAATTACGGCCATCGTTTCCGGCAGTTCCTCCAGGGCCAGGGCCTCCCTGGAAGTAATTATGTCGGGGTGATCTATACCGGGTGTGGGGGGATAAACTTCGTCACTGCCTGTAGCAAGGACCAGGTTCTCTGCTTCGAGTTTAATTTCTTCTCCCTTTAAGGTTCTCACGCTGACCTGGTGGGCACTCAACGCCCGGGCCTCGCCGTAAAAAACGTCAACCTTCTTATTTTCCATCAGCTCGCCGATATGGCCGACCAGTTCACTGACCACTTCCTTTTTCTTTTCCTGAAGGCGGGGATAATTGAATTCCATTTCCTTGATGTTAAAACCAAACTGGTCTGCCGTCTGCAGGCGGCGATACATGGCCGCTCCGTGGGTTAATACCTTGGTCGGTATGCAGCCGTGATTGAGACAGACTCCGCCCAGCTCCTCTTTTTCGATTACAGCTGTCTTAAGGCCCAGGGAACCTGCCCTCAGGGCAGCGAGGTAACCACCGGGACCTCCGCCGATTATTACTGCTTTGTACTTTTCGCTCATTGCTCACACTCCTTGTGTACTTTTATCGCAATCAAACTCCCGGTCGGGCCGGTCTGCCCTGAAACCTAAAGCCGCCGATCCTGGCTGGCAAAAACCGCCGGAATAACCATTGAGAATCCTTTGACCAGGGCCCTGGTCATCCGGTTATAGCTGATATCATAACCAAGATCGTGAAGGCCGGCCGCTTTTTCTCCCAGTTCAGCTTCTTTTAAGCCTTCCGCTTTTCGGTAATCTTTTTTTAATACCAGGCTGTAGAGATCTGCGGGGAGTTTAAAAATAATTGCCCCGTGCTGCAAAACTATGCCGTCGCGGCGCAGCTGGGCGCTGCCGACAACCTTTTTTCCCTTCACCTGGATTTCATAAGCCGAGGGGGTATCAAAACACGATCCGGGAGCTACCCCGCCCTGGCCTTTTTCTTCCGGGGTAAGCGAAGCAAGAATGCCCGCCAGGTTAAAGGCGGTGATAATACCGCGGCTGATAGAACGGTAAGCGTCCATCACTCCGCCGCTGCTTATAAAAGGATGGACCTCGGGTACAATTATGCTGTAGGTCAGTTCATGGTGATGAATAACGGCCCGCCCGCCGGTTGGCCGGCGGACAATATCGATCCCTCTCTCGCGGCAGGCCCCGATATCGACCACTTCATTTTCATCCTGGAAATAACCCAGGGACACAGCCGGAGGCGACCAGCGATACAGGCGCAGGGTTGGCGGACAATCCCCACTTGACACGTCCGCCATGATGTCGAGATCTTTCTCCATATTATCCCTGCCGGTCATGGGGGGATCGAGAATTAAGCGCCACTGGTAGCGCATCTACTGTCTTCCTCCTTTTACCTTAAAACCCGCGGGAGCCGTTTCCCAGCGAGAACAACAATTCATCCAGGGCCGTTTCGCGCTCTGGCATCTCCAGCTGCCGGTGATAATTATAAATTATTCCTCCGGGCCGTTCGTTGTAGAAAGGCCGGTTACAGCTGGGGCAGCCGCTGGTTTGAAAAGCGGAGCCGCCGGAAAGCCTTGCCCGCAGGTCGCTTTCCCGCAAACCGAAAGAGCGCAGGCGCCCGTTTAAGAAATTAAAAGATGAAACTTCAGCTGCCCCATCGCGCAGCAGGTAATAACCGGCCTGGATCCTGCGGTATGAACTTACGGGCGGAGGTTTTTTATTTTCCAGGGCGGTGCCTTTCAGGGGCACAAAAGCGAACAGGGCGACGGTTACGTCTGCTTTAAGCAGCCTGTCGATTAAGGATAATGCCTCTGCTTCGGTCTCGCCAAGGCCGCAAATAAGATGGGTGCTTATTTTGCCGGGCATTGCTTCAGCGCAGCGCAGCAGAAGGGCAAGACGGCTGTGCTGCGGCCCGCCCTTAACCTGCTCGAAGATCAGGGGGTTTATTACATCGAGCGACAGGCTGATCCTTTCCACCCCAGCTTCAAGCAGGGTTGACGCTTCCTCCTCATCGGCAATCCAGGCGGACAGGGAAAGGGGCAGATCGGTGATATTCTTAAGCCGGGCGATGATACCGAGCAGGCTTTCAATACCATCACCATGCCTGACTGACTGCAGGCAAACCCTTTCAATTCCCTTTTCGCGGGCCCCTCTTAAAGATTTTTCAACATCAGGCCAGGAATACTCGGGCCAGTTTACGCGGCCGAGCCGGTTCAGGGCTTCATTGGAGCCCGTTCCCTGGGGGCAAAATGAACACTTCATCAGGCACTTCCTGCCTGAGAGGAGGTAAGCTGTAGTCGGAAAAGCGTCCATCCGGGTGGAGGACAATCCCAGGCAGGCGGCAGTTCCTGCGGAAAGGCGGATCATAGCGAGCAGCACTCCCCGGAGATTGAAATATTCAAACCCAGTTCTTCCGCCCTGAGGCGGGCAGCGGGAGCAGGCAGAACTATTTTGTTAACCCCCGCTTTCAGCGCAAGGGTGTCAATTGCCTCGCGATACCGCCCTCCGGGGCGCATGCAGCCCAAAAAGATGGGAGTGCGGGGAAACATCAGGCGGGCTGTAGCTATAAAACGGGCTGCTTCTTCCGGTGGGGGAGGATCACAGTTACTGAATGCAGTTCCTTCTGTCGGCCGGAATATAATCATGCTGATCGCCTCGACTGCCTCATTCCTGAGCAGGCGCAGGGCATCATACTCGCTTCCGATAAGGCCCCGGTTGAGACCTATGCAGATATGCGGAACCACGCTGGCATACTTCTGCAGGTTCCGGTATGCGGCAAGATAATCTTCTACAGTCGCCGACAACCCGTAAACAGCAGATATTGTCTCATCATCACCCGGAAAATCAAAAGAAACTACCGTGGCCAGCTCAGCAAGACGCCTGGCTTCATCTTCAGTAACCAGTCCGGTATGCAGGTTTAACGGACCCCTGTCGGCAAGTTTTTCAAGTTCATTCCATTTCTCAAGCAGCGGCACTTTTCCGTGCCGGTCAGATCCGCCCGATACGAGGTAGCTTCTTTCCCGCCCTTTTTTACTGTTCAGCGCCCGGTCCAGGGTGACCATGTTCTGCAGGTAAAGACCGTTGCAGTGCCCGCAATTCAGCGCGCAACTGCTTCCCGTTACGCTCACGGGCAGGGTGCGGTTGGGTGCGGCAAATTCGATCCGGTCGGCAAAAAAAGCCTTTCGCGCCTCCCAGGCCTGCTCTAATAATTTATTCAACGCCACTTCAGGTTTGGATACCATACTTTCTCCTTTTTTCCAACCGGGGCCCCGTATTACGATTTTGCCTTTATTGAATGGAGCGCCGGCAGCAGGATCGCTCCGGCCGGCCGGTCCTGCTTCTATTCTATTGCAAAGAATAAAGCAGGGGAAGCAGAAAAGCTGATAAACTTTCCTGCCGCCCCTTCATTTGAACTGTTAAGCCCTTTACCGGAATCAGAAAACGGTATTCCTTTTCCGGTATGCTGCAGACAGGCCGGGGCCTGCCTGTCAGTCTTTATCCTTTTCCCAGCGCATAACCGGGTTGCGCGCCGCGCGGACTTCATCCAGTCGCCCTACAACTGTGTTGTATGGACCACTGGCAACTTTTTCGGCGTCTTCATCGATATCCCTGGCTATCTGCTCCATTACTGCGGCGAACGCATCGAGGGTTTCCCTGCCCTCTGTATCGGTCGGCTCAATCATCAGGGCCTCTTCCACGATCAGCGGGAAGTATACTGTCGGCGGGTGGAAGTTACGGTCAAGCAGGGCCTTGGCAATATCGCCCGCACCGGCGCCTTTTTTCTTCTCGGGTCTGGCTGAAACGACAAACTCGTGCTTGCAGATCCGGTCATAGGGCACATGATAAGTCTTTTTCAGGAGGCTCATCAGGTAGTTGGCATTAATAACCGCGTCCGTTGAAGCCTGCTTCAGCCCTTCGGCGCCCATCATGCGCATGTAAGTGTATGCCTTGACGGCCACCCCGAAGTTCCCGTAAAAGGAATGTACTTTACCGATACTCTCAGGCAGATCATAGTTAAAGAAGTACCGGTCCTCTGCTTTATCAACCAGCGGGACGGGCAGGAAGGGAATTAACCTTTCCTTGACCCCTACAGGTCCCCCGCCCGGGCCGCCGCCGCCGTGCGGCGTCGAAAGGGTTTTGTGGATATTGAGATGGACAACATCGAAACCCATGTCTCCGGGCCGGGTATAGCCCATGATCGCATTCAGGTTGGCGCCGTCATAGTAGAGCAGCCCGCCGGCTTCGTGAACAGCCCTGGCCATGGGGATTATTTCTTCTTCAAACAAGCCGAGCGTGCTCGGATTGGTCAGCATCAGGGCGGCGGTTGTATCGTCCAGGGCTTCCTTTAGCGCTTCCAGGTCAACGAGACCCCGGTCATCGCAGGGCACCTGGATAACCTCATAGCCGGCCATGCTCACCGTAGCCGGGTTGGTGCCGTGGGCGGACAGGGGAATTAAAACCTTGTTGCGCCTGTGATCTCCCCGGTTTCGGTGGTAAGCCTGGATTACCATCAAGCCGGTTAGTTCACCGTGGGCTCCAGCGGCAGGCTGCATGGTGAACCGGTCCATTGCAGTCAGCTCTTTTAAACCCTGCTCCATGTTATAAAGCAGTTCAAGGGCCCCCTGGACGGTTTCTTCGGGCTGGCAGGGGTGCAGGTGGGCAAAACCGGGCAGGACTGCCACTTCTTCATTAACCTTGGGGTTGTACTTCATGGTACAGGACCCGAGCGGATAAAACCCGGTATCGACCCCGAAATTGCGGGTGGAGAGCTCGGTAAAGTGGCGGATAATATCCACCTCAGAAAGTTCGGGCAGCTCCAGGGGTTCACTGCGCTGCAT
>SLSE01000004.1 GCA_007130585.1 Syntrophomonadaceae bacterium
CTGCGATGCCGGAGGTCACCATAATATTAATATTGTAAATATTGCAAAAGGTATTGACAAAATAAAATAACGGATCAATAATGGTGATCCAGGTTCCGAGAGACTGGCTGGCGAACCGGGCCGGGACTGCAGGGTTGACCGAAGTGCACCAGGGTGCTTACCGGAATCCGTGAAAGGATTAAACCTGAAGCCCGGCAGCTGCGTGAAACGGCAGGATAAAGGCCCCCCGGGGCCGGCATTCTGGCGGCAGCGCAGCACGGAAGAACAGTAGCAATCTTAGGTTGAGCGAAAGCCATCCGGAGGAGGTGGCGGAACCTCAGCTGTTGACGGATTGACGAAAGTACTCCGTCGGAAGTGCCAAAAGGCCTGTTGGAACCTGGTCTTGTACACTAATAATTGTTCCTAATATCACTATTTTCAAACCTTTTTGATCTCGTTGACACCCTTTAACAGTCAATGGTATAATTTTTTTGTGCCTGTTGAAGCTTACATGTCAGACAAAAAGGAATAGTTGATGAACAAGCAGACTGCGCAGATCGACTCGATTATCAGAGAGCACAACAGCGACCCTGCTAACCTGATTATGATTCTACAGGACATCCAGGCAGAAGTAAGTTACCTTCCTTCAGAAATTATTGAGCAGGTATCAAAACAGTTAAACATCCCCTGTTCGCAAATTTATTCAGTATCAACTTTTTACAAGTCTTTTTCTCTAAAACCCCGCGGAAAACACAAAATAGATGTATGTGAAGGCACGGCCTGCCACATCAGGGGCGCAGCTGTGCTTATGAGCCAGTTATCGGAAGAACTGGGTGTTACTCCCGGCGGGACCAGTGAAGACGGAGAGTTCTCGCTTAATTCTGTACACTGTGTAGGAGCCTGCGCTATGGCTCCGGTTGTGGTTATCGACGGAACTTACCATGGCAGCGTAACAGCATCAGATTTGATAAAGGAAGTAAATAAGTGCTGCTCTGCTGATCGGGACTGCATCTGCCCGGCAGAAGAGGAGGAAGAAAAGCCTGTTGCGGTAAGCGAAACAATTGATTCTTCCCTTAAACTGCAGGAGCTGAAAGACTCCATCCTGCAGGAAAAGCCTGCCGGCGAAAGAAAAGTACTTGTCTGCGCCGGCACGGGGTGCCTGGCTAAAGGCAGCCTGGAAACCGCTGCAGCCCTGGGCAGGGAAATCGACGCACTCGGCCTCGACGTAAAGGTCAATATAATATTAAAAAAAGTTGGCTGCCAGGGCTTTTGCGAAAAAGGACCGCTTGTGATCCTGCAACCTGAAAATATCTTTTATACAGGCGTCGCTGCCGCTGATGCCGGAGACATTGTCAATGAAACGCTCGTCAACAAAACAATTATCGACAAATTCCTGTATCATGAACCGGGTGCAGGGCAGGGAATTGAAAAATATGATGAAATACCATTTTTTGCCGGACAGCAGAGAATTGCCCTTCGGAACGTGGGCACAATCGATCCTCTGGACATTTACGACTATATAGCTCACGGAGGCTACAGCGCCCTTTTCAAAGCGCTGCTCTCCATGACCCCGGAACAGGTAATTGAGGAAGTTGAAAAATCCGGCCTTCGGGGCAGGGGAGGGGGAGGTTTTCCCACCGGCAGAAAGTGGCGGACCACTGCCTCGGTAGAATCGGACATCCGCTATGTGATCTGCAACGGAGACGAGGGCGACCCGGGGGCATTCATGGATCGCAGCATCATGGAAGGCGACCCGCACTCCGTAATTGAAGGCATGATTATCTGCGCTTATGCCGTTGGTTCTTCCCGCGGTTATATTTATGTCCGTGAAGAATATCCCCGGGCGTTAAAACATCTCCAGGCTGCCATCGACCAGGCCCGGTCGGCCGGCTTACTGGGGCGGGGTATTGCCGGGACCGGTTTTTCATTTGATATTACCATTAACCGGGGAACCGGAGCGTTTATCTGCGGGGAATCCACCGCCCTGATGCAGTCTATTGAAGGCAAGGTGGGCGAACCGCGGGCCAAGTACATCCGCTCGGCCGAGCGGGGGCTCTACGATCAGCCCACCGTTCTGAACAATGTCGAAACCCTGGTTAACATACCGGTTATTATTGATAAAGGATCGCAATGGTTTGCGGCAACAGGAACCCCCGGCAGTGCAGGCACCAAGGTTTTTTCAGTTGTCGGCAAGGTTAAAAATACCGGCCTGGTTGAAGTGCCCATGGGAGCCACCCTGAGGAGCGTTATCTATGAACTTTGCGGGGGCATTTTAAATGATAAACAATTTAAAGCTGTCCAGACCGGCGGCCCATCGGGAGGCTGTTTGCCGGAAAGCCGGTTAGACCTGCCGGTTGACTTTGATACTCTTACCCGTGAAGGCTCGATGATGGGCTCCGGCGGGATGATTGTTATGGATGAAGATACCTGCATGGTAGACGTGGCCCGTTATTTTACCGATTTTCTGGCCAGCGAGTCCTGCGGCAAGTGCGCGGCCTGCAGGATTGGCCTCTCCAGCACCCTGGATATCCTGGAAAAAATATGCCGGGGTGAAGGGGACCCCGCCGATATTGATAATCTCGAAAAACTGCTGGACTTGCTGGAAAACGGCTCTTTGTGCGGCCTCGGCAAGTCCGCGCCAAACCCGGTGCGCAGCACCCTTACTCACTTCCGGGATGAATACATGGCTCACATCCTGGAAAAAACTTGCCCGGCAGGCGTTTGCAGGAACCTGATCAGCTTTGAGATTAACGAGCTCTGCACGGGGTGCCGGCGCTGCGCCAGGGCCTGCCCGCAGGATGCCATAAGCGGCGAGAAAAAGGAAATCCACCTGATCGACCAGGAGCTCTGCAACCGCTGCGGAATCTGCAAATCAACCTGCAAATTTGAAGCTGTCAGTATTGTTAAGAGAGGGCAGATATGAGCGAAAACATTCAAATCACCGTCGATGGACGCACCATAGAAACTGAAGACAGGATTATGCTGTTACCCGTTTTAAACGACCTTGGCATCCACGTTCCACAACTCTGCAATCATCCTGCATTAACCCCGAGCGGTGCCTGCAGGCTCTGCGTGGTTGAAATAACAAAAAAAGAATGGAATGGCGGCTCAAAAATAGTCACATCCTGCCTCTACCCCGCAGAAGAAGGCCTTATTGTTTCAACACGCAGTGAAAAAGTTTTGAGAACCCGCCGGAGCCTTCTGGAACTTTACCTGGCCCAGTGCCCCGGATCGGAAGAAGTCAGGGCCATGGCCCGCCTCGAAGGTATTGAAACAACCCCTTATACAGCTCCCGGGGAAAAGGATAATAAATGTATCATGTGCGGCCTGTGTACCCGTGTCTGCCAGGATTGCGGGCCGGGCGCAATTTCGACCCTGGGCAGGGGTATAGACAAGCTGATCGGGCCCAACCCTGAAGGCGTTGCCGAAAACTGTACCGGTTGCCTGGCCTGCGCCCGGATCTGCCCAACCGGGGCAATTCCCTTTGAACAAAAAGGGGAAACCCTTAAAATATGGAACCACACCTTTGATATCCCAACCTGTTCCGTCCAGCCCGAACTCTGCAGGGGCTGTGGAATATGTGAAGAAGAATGCCCTTACTCAATACCAAGGGTTGTGATGTATAAAAACGGCCTGTCCACGGCCAGTATTTCCGCCGATACATGCATAGGCTGCGGTGTTTGCCCGGGAACATGCCCGACGGGAGCTATAACACAGAAAAAAACAGGCGCCCTGAGCGACCACGAACCCCTGCTGTATAGAAAAGATATTGCCGGCAGGGACCTGGTATTCGCCTGTCCCCGCTCGCCGATGACCGGCGAAGATAATGTGATCAGGGTCAGCTGCATCGGCAGCATCCATATTTCAACACTGCTTTACAGTGTTGCCGCCGGGGCAAACAGCGTCGCCCTGATCTGCAGGGACCGGGGCAGCTGTCCCTATTACAGGGGCGGCGACCTTGGGGAAAAAAGATTATTCACAGCCCGTAAACTACTCGAATACTGCGGACTAAGTTCCGAATCGCTTACTCTGCTGGAACCCGGCCCGGGGCAGAATGCCCCCATGGAAAAGTGGCTTGATTTCAAAGTAATCCGGAAAGGTCAGCCCCGACTTTTAAAATCATTTTATAACCGGGAAGACGTCCCGGCCGGTGGAATGGATCTGGCCCTCGAAATTATAGGATGGCTGAAAAACCGGCCCGAACTTACTGCTGTCGTCCCTGCAGAAATAGCCGGCCTGTTCAATACTGCGGATCAACCGGATGCCCCGCTGCTCTACCTTGACCGGCTGCCCGAACTTCATCTCCTGCTGGAGTTAACCTTGGAAAAACCGGTAGTAAGGGAGCTCCTGTCTGAAGCGGCGGGCAGGCTGAATGATTATTATCAAAGTGTGCGCTTAGCTGCTACCGGTAAAGAACTGCGGGAAACTGACACAGCCAAAATTATATCCATAGATCCCGTGCCCACCGAAGACATGCCTTCCGGGCGTTCCTTTATCACCCTGAATGATTTGGCCGGTCTTCCACCGGCACAGGATGAAGAACGCTTTTCTTTTAATATTTCTCCGGCCAGGCGCAGGGAGCTGCTCGAAAGTTATACAAAAAGCACAGGCAAACCTCTCCTGTGCCACACAGCAGAACAATATTTGCAGTATGCTCTCCTGCTCAGACCGGGTACCTGGTTGCAGTCCCTGGCAGAAAAACCGAAAATCGCCTGGAGCGCTGCCGGAGTCTCGCCTCCCCCGGAACGGCATGAGAAAAATGATCTCAGAATTACCAGTCACCCAATCCTGCCCCCGATCAAAGCTGCAGAATTTGATTTTACATTCAACGGGCAAACCTGCCGGGCCCGGGAAGGCGAAGTTATTACTTCCGCTCTCTATGCGGCGGGGATAACAGTGTTCGGCCATCACCACCGCGACGGGGGAGCCCAGGGAGTTTACTGCGTCAACGGGCAGTGCTCCCAGTGCATGGTTATAGCTGACGGAAAACCTGTTAAAGGCTGCATGACTCCGGTTAGCCCGGGTATGCAGGTAAACAGCGTAGAAGGGCCCCCTGCCCTTCCGGATACAGCGCTGCCTGATATTATCAACCCGGAGCCGGAAGTTGTCAGTGTCGACGTCCTGGTCATCGGCGGCGGGCCGGCCGGGATCAGCGCGGCAATTGAACTTGGCAGTGTCGGCGTGGAAGTTCTGATTATAGACGACAAACAGGAGCTCGGCGGAAAGCTGAGCCTGCAGACTCACAACTTTTTCGGCTCTGTCGCCGACTGCTATGCCGGAGAGCGCGGGGTTGAAATAGGTCACATCCTGGCCGGCAGTCTAAAGCAGTTCCCAACCGTTGAAACCTGGCTGAACTCAACCGTGGTAGGCGTATTCAGCGACGGCAATTTCGGGGTATCCGTAAACGGCAGCTACAGGCTGGTCAGGCCGAAAAAAGTCCTCTTCTCGACCGGCGCCCGGGAAAAAAGCCTGGCCTTCCCCGGAGCAGACATTGCCGGAGTGTACGGAGCAGGCGCTTTTCAAACTCTTGTAAACCGGGACCTGGTCAAATGCGCCGAAAAGCTCTTTATTATCGGCGGGGGCAATGTCGGTCTGATTGGCGCCTATCATGCCCTGCAGGCCGGAATTGATGTGGTGGGACTTGTTGAAGCCCTACCCAAATGCGGAGGCTATAAAGTCCACGAAGATAAAATCAGGCGTCTGGGCGTTCCGATCTGGACATCGCATACCGTTTTGCGAATTGAAGGGAAAGAAAATGTGGAAAGGGTTGTCATTGCCGCAATCGATGACAGGTTTCAGCCGCTTAAAGGCACGGAACGGTCTTTTGAGGTGGATACCGTATTGATGGCCGTAGGTTTAAGCCCGGTCAACGAACTTTTAAATAAGGCCCGGGAATACGGGATCGAAGCTTATGCCGCCGGGGACGCCGAAGAAATTGCGGAAGCTTCTGCAGCTATATTTTCCGGTAAAATTATCGGCCGCAAAATCGCCATGGGAATGGGAATCGATTTCCCCGTGCCCGCCGACTGGGAAAAGTTCGGGGAAACCCTGAAGCACCACGCGGCAGAAAGCAAGCCTTTTGTTGCCGAAGATTCTGATGCCCCGGTCTACCCGCTGATCCGCTGCATGCAGGAAATCCCATGCAACCCCTGTATAGAGGCTTGCCCCAAGAACTGTATTACGATGCCCGGCTCGATCCTTTCCCTGCCGGAGTACGGCGGAAACTGCATGGGCTGCGGCGAATGTGTCCTGGCCTGTCCCGGGCTGGCGATTACCCTGGTGGTCAACGATTACGATCCATCCGGAGAAACAGCCCTGCTGGCTATGCCTTATGAGTTCGTCAATGATATCATTCCCCTGGGCCGCGAGGTTACCACCACCGACATGGAAGGCAGTGTTGTCGGTAAAGGCAGGGTAATAGCCTATAAAGACAGGGCATCGCAAAACAGCAGGAGGCTGCTGCTTTTAGAGGTGCCTGCCGAACACAAACTGCAGGTAGCCGGCTTCATGATCAGGGAAATTGATCCGGGTATTCCGGTTGAAAACATCCCTGAAGAAGATGATCCGATTATCTGCCGCTGCGAAAGGGTCAAAAAGAGCGAAATTGTTCAGGCCATCCGCTCCGGCATCCGCGACATGAACCAGTTAAAAGCGGCTGTCCGGGCCGGACTGGGCGGCTGCAACGGCAAAACCTGTAATGACCTGATCCTGAGGCTGTACAGGGAAGAGGGGATTCCCCTGGACGATATAACCATGCCCACGCACAGGCCGCTGGTAGCCGAGGTCCATCTCGGTGATTTTATCGCCGGCCCAGGCCCCGGAAAAACGGCTGGGACAGAGGAGGCAGGAAATGTCGACCAACAATAATTATGACGTCATCATCGTCGGCTGTGGAAGTGTCGGCAACCCAACCGCATGCCAGCTGGCCCAGGCCGGCTTGAAGGTGCTTGTACTCGACCGGCGCTCTTCTGCAGGCCAGGGCGAGAACAAAACGGCAATTGGCGGAGTAAGAGCCACTCACTCCGATCCGGGCAAAATTTCCACCTGCCTGTTCAGTATTGACATTTTTTCTACCTGGGAAGAAAAATACGGCTTCGATATCGGCTGGAAACCGGGGGGCTACTGTTTCCCCGTTTATGATCCCGAAACCGAGTCTACCCTGCGCGGCCTGATTCCCTACCAGAAAGAATGCGGTATGCGTATTGACTGGGTCAGCCCGGATAAAGTGCGGGAACTGGTCCCGGGAATTAACCCGGAAGGTTTGCGCGGTGGAACCTATTCACCCGATGACGGGCAGGTATCTTCAATCCTGGCCCCGATCGCCTTTCAGCGCGAAGCCGAGAAACATGGGGCCGTGTACCGGTTTAATGAAACGGTTACCGGTTACCTGAGCAAGGGCGACAGGATCACCGGAGTTAAAACCGACAGGAGCGCTTATAATGCCGAATGGGTAGTCCTGGCTGCCGGATCTGATGCCGCCCGGCACGGAACCCTGCTGGGAATTGAGATACCCGTTACCCCCGACTCGCACGAAGCCGGCATATCGGCGCCGATCGAGCAGTTCCTGGAACCCCTGATTGTCGATCTCAGGCCCGGGCCGGAAGGAAAAACCGCCAATTTCTATTTCGGACAAAATAAAGAAGGCCAGATTATTTTCTGCTACACGCCAAAAGAGCTGTTCGTGGGGACAGACCGCGAATCGCTTTCCGAATTCCTCCCTGTCCTGGCCGGCAGAATGATTTCCCTGATCCCCAGGTTTAAAAATTTATTGATTCGCCGGATCTGGCGGGGCTGCTACCCGATGACTCCCGACGGCATACCGATTATCGACTATGCTCCCGGACTTGAAGGCCTGATTCTTGCCGTTGGCATGTGCGGGCAGGGCCTGATGCTCGGACCCGGGGTGGGTAAAAACATTACCGCCATGATTACCACGGGTAACTCATGCATCCCTTCAGAAGGGCAGAGCTGTTTCCGCTACGAACGTGACCTCTTTAAGGCCAAAACAGAAACCCTGAAGTAAAATCGAATCGCTTTTTGTAATGCAGCCATCCCGATTAGCGCAATCTTTCCCTGACGTCCTGCCCGGCGGTTGCCTTCCGGGGTGTTATAATTTGCCGCCCCGACCAGATCCCCTTATGCGCTGCTTGCATTCATGTTATTATTCAGATAGAATATTTTTTAAGATCTCTGCTGGGGGGAAAATTTTATGAAAAATAATATTGGCCTGATCGGCTGCGGCGAAATGGGCTCGGCCCTGGCGAGGGGAATGATTACCTGGGGAGGAGTAGACCCCTCCTCTGTATATCTCTATGATATCAATGCGGAAAGAAAGGGAGCGCTGGCTGTGGAACTTAAAACCAATACCGCAGACAGTGTAGCTGATCTGATCCCCCACTGCCGTCTCGTATTCATAGCCGTGAAGCCCCAGGATACCGAAGGACTGCTCTACTCGATAAAACCGCTGGTTAAAACCGGCCAAATATTTATATCAATCGCAGCCGGCATAACAATCAACTATATTGAGAGCTGTCTTTATCCCGGTACCAAGGTTATACGTTTAATGCCGAATACTCCCTGCCTGATCGGGGAGGGGACAATCGTAATCAGCACCGGCGATGCTGTAACGGATGAAGAGCGCAAAGAAGTGGAGAACCTCCTGAAATCGCTGGGGATCACTGTCCGCCTGCCGGAAAACCTGATGGATGCCGCCACCGGACTGAGCGGAACCGGTCCGGCTTACGTGTACCTGTTTATCGAAACCCTGATCGATGCCGGCGTTTCCGTCGGCATACGGAGGGACGTTGCGGCCAGGCTGGTCATTCAGAACGTGATCGGGGCATCAAAAATGCTCCATTCAAACACGGTCCACCCGGCCGAGCTGCGTAATATTGTAACTTCCCCGGCCGGAACAACCAGTTCCGCCATGCTGGTGCTGGAGGAAGAAGGGTTCCGGAGCTGCCTGATCAAAGCAGTCAGGGAGGCGACAAAACGGTCCGGAGAGCTGCGCCTCGGTTGATCCGGGCTGCGTAATACTATTCATTATGGTCAACCACTTATAATCACGAAGGAGCTGTGCCGATGAAACGTTTTCAGGAAGCGCTGAAAAATAAATTGCCTATGCTGGTTGACACAACCCTGCGGGACGGCGAGCAGACCGCCGGTGTCGTCTTTTCAAACCGGGAAAAGCTGCGCATCGCCAAAATGCTGGACAATTTGGGGGTCCACCAGATCGAGGCGGGTATACCCGTAATGGGCGGGGACGAAAAAGATGTGATCAGGGAAATGGTATCTTATAACCTGCAGGCCAGTATAATGGCCTGGAACAGGGCCAATATAGAGGATATCAAGCATTCCGTCGACTGCGGTGTCGATGCAGTTGCCATATCAATTTCCACATCTGACATTCACATTACCCACAAACTGAGGACTTCAAGGGAGTGGGTCCTTGA
>SLSE01000076.1 GCA_007130585.1 Syntrophomonadaceae bacterium
ATCTGGTAAAGCCAGTGATGGTGCCTTCCGCCGGAACCGTGGCAGAATAACAGGGGGATCCCTTTCCGGCGAAGATCTCCTGCGTAGTAATAGCGGTGACCTCCAAACTCCAGGTACGGCAATGATATGTCCTCCCCTCAAAATATCTTTACCGTAGAATTCTTTTTGTTATACCTTTTATCCTGCCGCCCTTCCCGATCCCGGCCCGGCTGCGTTTTGATTTACCTGTTTTCACTTTACAGGCAGCAGTTAAGCTTCATATTGCAAGATTAGTTTAGGGATTTGCAGGGGGAAGAGACAGAGGTAAGAAACAGATAGCTGAACAGATAGCCTGCTGTAGTTGACACTGACAGGGGCGTTTGTTATGATCACTTAAATCACCACATGACTTAATATGCGGGAGGAGTGTATCTTGCAGGCTGATAGATTTTCTTTTGAAGGACTTACTTTTGATGATGTTTTGCTGGTTCCCGCCCGATCGCAGGTTTTGCCCCGCGATGTTGAAATATCAACCCGCCTGAGCCGTAATATAAAGCTTAACACACCCCTGCTTTCTGCCGGGATGGATACTGTAACCGAAGCCAGGATGGCGATTGCCGTGGCCCGGGAAGGCGGGATCGGGGTAATTCACCGCAACCTGAGTATAGAAAAGCAGGCTGAAGAGGTAGATAAGGTTAAACGCTCCGAGCATGGGGTTATTACCAATCCTTTCCGGCTCACTCCCGACCACAGTCTTAACGATGCCGCCGCTTTAATGGAACGTTACCGGATATCAGGGGTGCCTGTTACGGTAGGGGAGAAACTGGTCGGCATAATAACCAACCGTGACCTGCGTTTTGAAGAGGATTACTCTCGCGCTATCGGGGAAGCGATGACTCACGAAAAGCTTGTTACCGCCCCTGAAGGGACAACTCTCCAGGAAGCCCAGGAAATATTGCGCCGCCATAAAATTGAAAAACTGCCCATCGTAGACGACCAGTTTAACCTTAAAGGCCTGATCACCATTAAGGATATTGAAAAAACAATCCAGTTTCCCCGGGCCTCTAAGGATCAAAACGGCCGCCTGCTGGCTGCTGCGGCAGTCGGGGTGGGCCGCGATGCCGTGACCAGGGCCGAAGCGCTGGTCCGGGCGGGCGTTGATCTGATTGTCGTGGATTCTGCCCACGGGCATTCCCAGCCTGTGCTTGATACCGTCAGGGAAATCAAGCGCCTTTTCCCCGATCTTGAAGTCATGGGCGGCAATATTGCCACGGCGGAAGGAACCCGCGACCTGATTGAAGCCGGAGCTGATTCGGTTAAAGTTGGTGTTGGACCCGGTTCAATTTGTACTACCCGGGTTATTGCCGGGATCGGGGTCCCCCAGATAACCGCAGTTTATGAAGCTGCCCGAGCAGGACGGGAACTCGGAGTGCCTGTTGTAGCCGACGGAGGTATTAAGTTTTCCGGCGACCTGACTAAAGCCCTGGCGGCCGGCGCGTCGGCCGTTATGATCGGCAGCCTGCTGGCAGGAACCGAAGAAAGTCCCGGGGAGTTTGAAATATTCCAGGGCCGCAGCTATAAAGTTTACCGGGGGATGGGTTCGCTGGGAGCGATGAAGGAAGGTGGATCCCGCGACCGCTATTTCCAGGAATACGAACAAAAGCTGGTCCCCGAGGGTATCGAGGGCAGGGTTCCTTTCCGGGGCACGGTTGGCGATATGGTTTTCCAGATGGTCGGAGGGCTGCGGGCCGGAATGGGTTACTGCGGCGTTACCACTATAGAGGAATTACAGCAGAAGACCCGTTTTATCCGGATTTCGGGCGCCGGACTTAAGGAAAGCCACCCGCACGGGGTCCAGATTACCAAGGAAGCGCCAAACTACAGTTTTTAATATGTTATAATTAGTCCGGATACCGCAGGCCGGAAGTGTCTGCGGTATTTTGGCTGCGGATTAAAGGTTTCGGCACTATTGTGATGAGGTGTTTAAAACGCGCGGTTTGCTAATTACCCTGGAAGGAATCGATGGCTGCGGCAAGTCCACGCAGGCAACAATACTTGCCCGCAGACTTGCGGATAGCGGCATTGACTTTCTTCCGCTTCGCGAACCGGGGGGTACCGCTGTCGGTGAAAATATCCGGCAGGTCTTACTCGACAATTGCTATTCTCCTTCGCTGCAGGCGGAGCTGTTTCTTTACATGGCAGCGCGTTCCGAGCTGGCCGAGCAGGTAATATTGCCCGCCCTGCGCGACGGAAGGATTATAGTATGCGATCGCTTTACCGATTCGACACTGGCCTACCAGGGCTACGGCGGTGGGGTGGATCTTGATTTTATCCGCCTCCTGAACCACAGGGCAACAGGCGGGATTGTCCCTCAGCTTACTATCCTGCTTGATCTTCCTGTTGAAGCAGCTGCAGAAAGACGTGGCGCATCGGCTGACCGGATGGAAAGTAAGGATATCCGCTTCCACCAGCGGGTCAGGAACGGCTACCTTGAAATAGCCCGCTTTGAACCGCATCGGGTGGTTGTTATTGATGCTTCCGGAACAGTGGAAGAGCAGGGTGAACTTATCTGGCAATTGATACTGGAACTGGTTGCCGCAAAACGGACAACGGGGTTTTAATATGAACTTTAATAACCTGGCCGGTCAGCAGGAGCTGCGCAGTTTGCTGATCAGGGCCCTTGAAGAAAATAAACTTAGCCACGCCGTTTTATTGACGGGTCCTTCCGGAAGCGGCAAAAAAAGCTGGGGCCGTACGCTGGCGATGGCCATTCTATGCCCCGGGCGAAATGACGGGAATCCCTGCATGAAATGCCCTTCCTGCCGCAGTTTTGTTAACGGAAATCATCCTGATTATTTCGGGTTATCGCCGGAGGGGCGCAAAATCAAAATAGATCAGATTCGATCAATCCGGCAGGAATTTTACCTGCAGGGCGGCAGGAAGGTTTGCCTGATCGAGCAGGCCGATGCGATGACGGGGGAAGCTTCTTCATCACTGCTGAAAATCCTGGAAGATCCCCCGGAGGGGCTGCATTTTATCCTTCTGGCTGAAAAGCCGCGCCTGCTTTTTGATACAATTGTATCAAGGTGTCAGCGCTTTGTTTTAAAACCGCTTGGCTTTTCTGAAATAGCCGGACTGCTGGAAGACAGACAGGTGCCCTCAGAAAAAGCAGCCCTCCTGGCCCGCATCAGCGGCGGCCTGCCCGGGCGGGCTTATGAGCTGGCTGAAGACGAACACTTTGAAGGGCGTTACGATGAAGCAAAAACCCTGGCCTATAACCTTGTCACTGGTTGCGATTCAGCCCGCCAGCTTTTATCCTGGGCCAATTACCTTTCAGAGAAGGATGATCTGATCCCGTTCCTGGAACTGCTGGGTATGTTTTACCGTGACGGTCTGATCGGGAACTTAAGCGAAAGCAAGGCGGCAGCATGGCTGTCAGAAACCCCTTTACGGGGCCTGGAAGATGCGGTTTTGCTGATCAATAATACTATTTTTGAAATGAACACCACCAACGTTAACCGCCGGCTATTGCTGGAAAAGATGCTTATATTGCTGCAAAGGAGGCTTACGCAATGCCAAAGGTTGTCGGGATCCGCTTTAAACAGGCCGGGAAAACCTACTACTTCGAGCCGGCTGTAAATGATATAGAACAGGGCATGCAGGTGATTGTAGAGACTGCCAGGGGACAGGAAGTGGGGAAAGTAGTTACCCCCGCCAAGGATGTCCCCGAAGAGAAGCTTGTCCTGCCCCTGAAGAAAGTGATCCGGAAAGCAACAGAAGATGATTGCCGCCGGGTAGAAGAAAACAGGCGGAAAGAGGCTGCGGCATTTGCCAGGTGCCAAAAAAAGATTGATGAACACGGTCTCGATATGAAGCTGGTAAATGTGGAGTATAATTTCGACCGGAACAAGATAATCTTTTACTTTACTTCGGAAGAAAGAGTTGATTTCAGGGAACTGGTAAAAGATTTGGCTTCAATTTTTAAGACCCGAATTGAACTGCGTCAGATCGGGGTCCGCGACGAGGCCAAGCAGAAAGGGGGTATCGGCCCCTGCGGCCGCGCTTTTTGCTGCTCTACCTTTCTTGAAGAGTTTGAACCGGTATCAATCCGGATGGCCAAGGGCCAGAACCTTTCCCTTAACCCTACGAAAATTTCGGGTGTATGCGGGCGCCTGATGTGCTGCCTGCGCTATGAAGCCAGCGCTTATGAAAATGCCCGGGAAGATATGCCCAACCCGGGCGATGCCGTTATTACCCCGGACGGGGAAGGTCATGTCAAAGAGGTTAACCGCAAGAAGAAAATAGTTTCAGTTAAGCTGCAGGAATCAGGCTATATAAGGGATTTTCCCCTGGAAGAAGTAGACAAACAATAGCTTTGCGGATATTTCCTAAATAAATTCAAAGGGGCAGGGTTAAACCCTGCCCCTTTGAGCGTAAAGATTTGTAGAGCCGGACTTATTCCTGGGCCAGCTGGTCGATACATTCACAGCAGACGATACGGTTGCCAAAATGCTTTACATTGTCGGCATTACCGCAAAACAGGCAGGCTGGTTCATATTTTTTCAGGATGATTTTTTCTGAATCAACATATATTTCAAGTGCATCCTTAACTTCTATGCCCAGCGTGCGCCTCAATTCTATAGGGATGACCACTCTCCCCAGCTCGTCTACCTTCCGAACAATTCCGGTTGATTTCAAGAGCATTTCCTCCTTTTCTTCATATTGGAGCAATGTTGGTTCAAACATTATACCAGTAATTTACATGGTAAGTCAATAGTTATTTTCCCTAATTACTCAGGTTTACAAAAATATTACATGAGAAGGAACTCCTTGTAAATTTGGGGTTTGGCACCTTAAGCGCGCCGGCGACTTATCTTGACAGTCGGGCCTGCTCTGATATAATTACTTCATCTTTTACCGCATTTAAGGAGGCCTTGCCCTTGCCGGAAGAAAAGACATTCTACATAACCACTCCAATATACTATCCAAGCAATAAGCTGCATGTCGGCAACTCGTATACAACTGTAGCCGCCGATGCGCTTGCCCGTTTTAAGCGGCTGACCGGTTACAGGGTCTGGTTTTTAACAGGCACCGACGAACACGGTCAGAAAATCCAGCGGCAGGCCGAGGCGGCCGGCAAGGAACCCCGCGTATTTGTTGACGAGATCGTAGCCTGGATTAAGGAGCTCTGGGAAGAACTCGATATTGACTACGATGATTTCATACGGACTACCGAAGAAAGACACAAGGAAAAGGTAGCCAGGATATTTGAGCAGTTCTACGAGCAGGGCGATATATACAAGGGAAAATACGAGGGTTGGTACTGCACTCCCGATGAGGCTTACTGGACAGAACGGCAGCTTGTCGACGGAAAGTGCCCGGACTGCGGGCGGGAAGTCGAACTGATTTCCGAGGAAGCGTATTTCTTCCGGATGTCAAAATATGCTCAGAGGTTGATCGACCATATTGAGGCAAACCCGGACTTTATCCAGCCGCCCTCCCGCAAGAATGAAATGATTAATAACTTTCTCAAGCCGGGTCTCGAAGACCTGTGCGTGTCCCGGACATCATTCGACTGGGGCATCCCCGTCCCCTTTGATCCAGACCATGTTATTTACGTGTGGCTTGATGCTTTAAGCAACTACATAACAGCTCTCGGTTTCGGGGAAGAGGGTAGCCTGTACGAAACATTCTGGCCGGCCGATGTTCAGCTGATCGGTAAAGATATCCTCCGTTTCCATACTATTTACTGGCCGATATTTCTGATGGCCCTGGGACAGCCGCTGCCGAAAGTTGTCTTTGGCCACGGCTGGTTGATGCTCCAGGAAGGTAAAATGTCCAAATCGAGGGGCAATGCTGTTGACCCCCGCGTGCTGGCAGACCGTTACACTTCCGATGCCCTGCGCTACTACCTGCTGAGGGAGATTCCTTTCGGCCAGGACGGCATATTCAGCCTGGAAAACTTTATTGTTCGGATAAACACTGATTTAGCCAACGATCTCGGGAACCTGGTCAGCAGGACACTGACCATGGCTGAGCGTTATTTTGACGGCATCCTGCCCGAGCCGTCGGAAACCGGCCACGAAACAGATCGGGACCTGCGTTCCCTGGCCCTGGAAACCCCTGCCGCCCTGGAAGAGTATATCGAGCAGCTTAAATTAAGCGACGCCCTGGCTGAACTCTGGAAGCTGGTCCGGCGCAGCAATAAATATATTGATGAAAATACACCCTGGGATCTGGCCAAGGATCCTGCCAAAAAGGACAGGCTCGGCACAGTAATCTATAACCTGATTGAAAGTATCCGTTTTATTGGAGTAATGCTGCAGCCTTTTATGCCCCGCACGCCCGGGAGTATCTGGAGCCAGCTGGGGATCAGCGAAAACCCGGACCTCAGGAGCTGGGCCAGCCTGGAACAGTGGGGCTCCGTTAAACCTGGAACAAAAGTTTCCAGGGAAGAAGATCTATTCCCGCGCCTGAACCTGCAGGCTGAAATAAGAGAAATGCAGGTCGACAAAACAGTCGATAACGGAGATGCCCCGGCCGGCGAACAGGAAGAGCAGGAAACCCTGATCAGCCTGGATCAGTTCCAGCAGGTTGACCTGCGCGTGGCGGAGGTAGTTTCCGCGGAGAGAATTCCCAGGGCCGACAAGTTGTTAAAAGTGGAAGTTGATCTCGGAAACAGCGACAGGCGCCAGGTTGTAGCAGGCATTGCCGAGCATTACCAGCCTGAAGAGCTGGTTGGCAGGCGCGTTTTGTTTGTATCCAACTTGAAACCCGTTAAACTGAGAGGCGTGCTCTCCCAGGGCATGCTGCTGGCCGCCACTACGGAAGACGGACGCCTGGCCCTGACCACGGTTGACCGGGACATACCTTCAGGAAGCAGGGTTAGCTGATTTGACAGTACTCGTTGATACCCATGCCCATCTGGATTTTCCCCAGTTTGCCGAAGACCTGGACCTTGTTCTGGAGCGGGCCCGGGAAGCCGGGGTTTCCGCAATACTTAATGCCGGAACGGATCTGGCCGGCTCCGGGAGGTCTGTTGAACTTAGCAGGAAATACCCCTGGATCAGCGCCTCTGTCGGAGTCCACCCGCACAGCGCGGGCAGGGTTGAGAGTGGCTGGCTGGAAAAACTGGAAAAACTGGCTGCCCTGGAAACGGTCCTGGCCGTAGGAGAAACCGGGCTCGATTATTACCGCGACATGTCTCCCCGGGAAAGCCAGGAACAGGTTTTCAGGGAACACCTGCGCCTGGCCTGCAGGGTTAACAAGCCGGTTATAATACACAGCCGGCAGGCCCATGCTGAAACATACCAGGTTCTCCAGGAAGAGGATCTGCCTTCTCCGGCCGGTGTCATGCATTGTTTTTCAGGAGGTCGCCGCTGGGCAGAAGCTTTTTTGGAGCTGGACTTCTATATCTCGCTGGCCGGACCTTTAACCTACCCCCGCTCCCATGAACTGCGTGATCTGCTCAAGTATATTCCGGCCAACCGCCTTTTACTGGAAACTGATGCGCCTTACCTGCCTCCCCAGGCTTACCGCAGCCGGCGTAACGAACCTTCCTACATCAAGCTGACTTATGAACGAGCCGCCCTGGCCCTGGGCCAGGATTTTGACGAGCTGGCGAAACAGGTTTATCTTAACGCGGTTCGCTTATTCTCCGATGCTTTTGTCGACAGGGTATAATTATTTGCTTTCCGGAAACCGGATCTGTTGTGGACGGTTGATCAAAAAAAAGCGCTTCCTCCGCGGAGAAAACGCTTTTTTAACCTGGCTGTCAACCGGTTTAGAAGGTAAACAATTCTATTCCTCCGGAAACGTTCAACTCAATGCCGGTTATATAACCGGCTTCTTCGGAAACGAGAAAAACAATGGCATGGGCGATATCTTCCGGCTCGCCCGGCCTGCGGAAAGCTGTCCTGGCAATCATTCGTTCGTTCATTTTCTGGTTGCCGCTTTTCCAGGCTTCCGTACCGATTATGCCCGGTACAATTGCGTTGGCTGTAATGTTATGCCTGGCGCCTTCCAGGGCCAGGCTCTTTGTTAATCCGATTACCCCGGCCTTGGTAGAAGAGTAACTGGCCTGGCCAAAACCGCCCATGGTTCCGGCTACGGAGGCCATGTTCACTATTCTTCCCCACTGCTGTTCTACCATGTAGGGCCAGACGGCCTTGGAGCAGTTGAAAGCTCCGGTCAGGTTAATCCTTAGATCCCTTTCCCAAAGTTCATCACTCTGGTTTTCCACTTTGGCGACATGATCAAGGGCGGCTGCGTTATTGACAAGGATATCAATACGTCCAAACTTTTCTTTAACATTCGCCATTACTTCTTTAACCTGGTCCCGATCGGTAACATCCATTTTGTAGGCCGCCGATCGGCGGTTCAGTTTTTCAATTTCAGCTGCCGTTTGCTCGGTGTAGACAACGCCCCTGCTTTTCATTACCTGGGCCAGGCCGCCGTACTTTTCAGCGCTTTCCGACTCATCGCTTTCGAGCAGGATATCAGTTATAACAACATCTGCCCCCGCCCTGGCCAGTGCCAGGGCGTCTGCGCGGCCCAGTCCGCGGGAACCGCCGGTAACCAGTGCTACTTTGCCTTCCAGGCTAAACACGGGTTTTCAACCCCTTTTGCAGTCTTAGTTACCCAAGCAGGCTTTGCAATTTCATGGCCAGGGACATATCGCCTTTTACTTTCAGTTTACCGGCCATAAAGGCTGAGGTTGCGTTGAGCTTGCCATCAAGCATTGCTTCAAAATCATCTGCTGCCATGCTGATGGTAATATTGGGGCTGTCATGTGCTTCTTCCACTACGGTTGCTTTTCCGTCATCGATGTTCACATGAAACACTCCGCCGTTATCTCCGGACAGGTCAAACTGGTATACTGCGCTGACCCCTTTCATTTTTTCCGGGTCTGCAGCCTCGATTTTGGAGTTCAGGTTACTAACAAGATCTTTAAAGTCTGCCATTTGTGTAAGATGCCTCCTTAAAGTTTTTTATTAAGCTAAACACTTAACGATAACTTTTTAAAAAGCGATCCCCCTTCCCGGTAAACTGCTTAAACAGGTGAATTGTTACTATTGTAAAGTATATTATAATGCAAAATTGTTTGTTTGTCATTATAATTTTTGCGACTAATCATACTAAAGGGATAATTAAGTATTCCGGGATCAAAAGGAATCCGTAGTGCGGATTTAAGTATATTTGCCGGTTGCTCTTCCCGGACCCTGAAAAGCCCTGCATTTTATATGTTCCGGCCCGGATGGGGGCAGGTTTCCTGATTTGACGGTCTTCATGCCGGGGGATACAATGTGTTTACCAGCAATCCCCGGGAGGCGCGGTCTTAAGTGAAAGATACACCCGATGTAACATCGCCGCGAGAGGTTATGGCCCTGTTTAAAGAGTATGGTTTGCAGCCTCACAAACGGCTCGGTCAGAACTTCTTAATCGACGGTAACACGGCCCGGAAAATCACGGCTGCCCTGGATGTAAAAGCGGGTGAGCCGGTTATTGAAGTCGGCCCGGGTGCCGGAGCCCTGACGGTATTACTGGCCCGCTCGGGTGCTGACCTGCTGGCCCTGGAGGTTGACAGGGGTCTGGCAGCCATGCTGGAGAATATTCTTAAGCCGTGGCCGCGGGCTAAAGTGATCATCCGCGATGCGCTTAAGGCTGATTGGACTGGACTGATCAGGGACCATTTTGCAGCGGGTTTTCCGGTAAAGTTGATTTCCAACCTGCCTTATGTTATATCGGGCCCCTTTATGTATTCGTTGTTTGAGGCGGGGTTTCCTTTTCATACGGCAGTGTTAATGCTGCAGAAGGAGGTGGCCCAGCGCCTGGTAGCCAAACCGGGGGACAGCAATTACGGGGGTCTTTCTGTTCTCAGCAGCTATTATACCCGGGGTAAGATTTTATTTAACGTCTCCGCCAATGTTTTCTGGCCCCGCCCTACTGTCGGTTCTTCGGTTTTAAAGTTGCAGCCCCGCGAACCGCTCCTGGCAGCCGGCGAGGAAGAATTATTCTGGCAGATCGTCCAGGGAGTTTTCCTGCAGCGAAGAAAAACCATGCAAAACAACATGGCCCGGCTTTTTCCCTCGATCAGGGGAAGGCTGAACGATGTATTTGAGTATGCCTCGGTGAAACCATCAGATCGCCCCGAACACCTGTCCGCCGAGCAGTTTGCAAAGGTGTCCCGGATAGCTTATAATTACATAAATAACTTAAGCTGAAAGGTCGCAGCGGTCCATGTTTTACACAAGCCCATCCAGGGGTCAGGTTACATTTTTCGAGATGTTTGAAGACCTCGTAAACTATACGAATGAATACCCCGATGAACAGTATAAGCTTATAATCGGCACCGACTCACATTCATTCCTGAATGAGTCCGTTATCTTTGTCACGGCCATTATTGTCCACCGGATCGGTAAAGGCGGGCGCTTTTATTATCACAAGCAAAAGACCGCCTACATGGAGAGCCTGCGCCAGCGCATCTACTATGAAACATTTCTCAGCCTGGAGGCGGCCACCCGATTGACCGAGCAGCTGGCCCAGAACGAAGACTGCCGGCTTAACGTGGAGATTCACCTTGATGTCGGCGAAAAAGGCGAAACCAGGGATATGATCAAAGAGGTGGTCGGCATGGTCATCGGCAGCGGCTACCAGGCCTGCATCAAGCCTGACTCTTTCGGTGCCACCACAGTCGCCGATCGTTTCACTAAGTAGCGTTTTTGCCACTTATGAACCTGAAAATGGAAGCTGGTTTTGATTTTTGCCTCTTTAGCCCTGTTTAGGCCCCATTTCTCAGTATTTCTTGACCTACAGCCCCTTATTGTGCTATAATTAGGATAATACTAATAATAAGGTGGTTTTAAATGGTGGCCAAGGATGTCCTATTTGAAATCCGCAAGAAGCTTGAATCGCACCTCGGTGAAAAAATAAAATTGCGGGCGAACCGCGGCCGGCGCAAGACCTACGAAAAAGAAGGCGTGTTGGAAAGTACTTACCCATCAATTTTTATTGTCAGAGTGGATGAAAACAATTATTTTCAAAGACTTTCCTTCAGTTATGCCGATGTGCTGACGGAAACTGTGGAACTTAGCTTTAATGAAGGCGAATTGCGCCGAACAGTGGGTCTCTAACTAAAGTTTCTGGTTTTGAAAAGTTTTGCTTGAACCGGGTTAACAGCCCGGTTTTATTTTTTTTGCCCGGTCACCTGGCGATCGGGACAAAAGTTACAATTTCAGCGGCAAAAGCATAACCTTCGAAGAAGGATTAATCAATCAAATGTAGAATAGCGACTGCACAGTGATTTAGAGCAGTTGCCGGGAAGACGGCAGACCTGTCAACTTTTCAAAGTTTGCACTAGGCAATATTTCAGGCTGGCAGACGGGAGGTTTTTTGTTGAAAGCGCTTATCGTGGTAGATATGCTGGTGGATTTTATCGATCCCGACGGTGCACTCTATATTGGCCCCGTTGCGGAGGACCTGGTTTCTGAGGTCGGGGCAAAACTGGAAAGTTCCCGTGCCGATGGGGACATGGTTATTTATATCTGTGATCGCCACCTGGAGAGCGACCGGGAATTTGAGATATTTCCTCCTCACAGTGTTGAAGGAAGCGGAGGCGATCAGATCATTGAGAAACTTGCCCCACAGCCCGGGGAAAGGGTGATTTCAAAAAGGCGCTTCAGCGCATTTTTTGGAACGGATCTGGATCTCACCCTGCGGGAAAAAGAAATCACTGAAATCGAACTGGTTGGTTGTGTAACCAATATTTGCATTTTATACACGGCGATGGATGCCCGGGCCCTTAATTACAGGGTTGATGTTTCACCAGGGGCGGTAGCCAGCTTCGACCGGGAGGCCCATAATTTTGCCCTGAAGGAAATGGAAAAAACGCTCGGGGTAAATCTAACGGAATAAACTTTGGAGGAATCAAATGAAAGCAACGGAGTTTATAACACTCAAGGACATAGCTGCAATGGATATTGAGCCAAAAGGACGGTTTTTTTCGGCTACGGACCTGGAAATTGAGCGGGGTCTGACCAGCGATATTTATTTTGTGCGGACCAGGGATTTATTAAACTCCCTGGGCCTGGCCGATACTGAAGTGACTGCCGAAGTGTTCTCCTCTAAAGAAGGCATTTTAGCCGGGATGGATGAAGCCCTGCACCTGCTTCGCAATCGTGAACTTGATATCTGGGCCCTGCCGGAAGGCTCGGAAATGAGCGCAAAAGAAGTGGTCATGAGGATCAGGGGGAGCTACAGCGATTTTGGCGTATATGAGACCCCCCTGCTCGGTTTCCTGGCCAGCTCCAGCGGCTGGGCGACCGCTGCGCGCCAGTGCAAGCAGGCTGCCGGCGACCGTACGGTTGTTTGTTACGGAGCCAGGCATCTTCATCCTTCGGTTGCCCCCGTAATGGAGCGGGCAGCCGTAACCGGGGGCGCCGACGCCAGCAGCTGCATCCTGGGAGCTCTGCTCATGGGCCGGGCTCCGGTGGGAACAGTGCCCCATGCCGCCTTCCTGATTGTAGGCGACACGGTGGAACTGGCCAAAGCATACGATCGCTTTGTTCCGGAAGGCGATCCCCGGATTATCCTGGTTGATACATTTAAAGATGAAACCGAAGATGCTTTAAGGGTTGCCGAAGCCCTGGGCAGCAGGTTGAACGGGATACGCCTGGATACCCCCGGTGAACGGGGGGGCGTGACTGCAGGGCTGGTACGTGAAACCAGGGCCCGCCTGGATCAGGCCGGGTTTGAACATGTCCGGATTGTAGTTTCCGGGGGCCTCCAGCCCGAAAGGATAACGGCGCTGGCTGAAGCAGGCGCAGATTCCTTTGGGGTGGGAAGCTACATAGCCCGCGCCCCGGCTATCGATATGACAATGGATTTAAAAGAGGTGCACGGCAAAGCCGTGGCCAAAAGAGGGCGCATTCCCGGTATAATCGGGAATGATCGCCTGGTGAAAGTAATCTGATTATGACAGGTGGATTTTTGCTCAGGGCCCGGGCTAAAATTAACCTGGGTCTTACTGTAATCGGACGCAGACCTGACGGATTTCATGATGTTGAATCGGTCATGCAGCAGATTTCCTTAAGCGACACTCTCCTGTTTGAGCCGCAGCCCGGAAAAGGATTTGTTTTCGAATCTACTGATCCGGATTTAGCCGGGCCGGAAAACCTTATTTGCCGCTCCGCGGCATTGCTGGAAGAAAAGACCGGGCAACCCCTGCCGGGAGTTAAAGTCACGTTACACAAGAATATTCCTGTGTCGGCGGGACTGGCGGGGGGCAGCAGCGACGCCGCGGCTGCCCTGCTGGGTTTAAATAAATTCCTGCAGACGAAACTCGGCAGGCCCGAATTACTCGAACTGGCCTGCCGCCTGGGTTCCGATGTGCCGTTCTGCCTGCAGGGCGGGACATTTCTGGCCCGGGGAAGAGGCGAGAAACTGAAGCGCCTGCCTGCCCTCCCCTTTTTCTGGGTGGTGCTTGCTCTACCCCGCGGAGTACAGATTTCGACCGCGGCCGCTTACGGTTCTTTTGATCGGCGCCTGCTTGGAAAGCCCGATCTCAAACCGCTGGTAGCGGCCATTAAAAGAGGCCGCAGGAATGATATTACAGCCTGGCTGTCGGGGGGATTTACCAACACCCTGGAAACGGCTAAACTGCCCGGATCGGAGCAGGTGGCGAACTTGAAATCGCTGCTCCGGGATTGCGGCCTGAAGCCGGTTTACTCCGGCAGCGGGCCGGCTCTGTTCATGGTCCTGGAGAACTATAATGATGCCCGCAGCGCTGCCGGTGCCGTTGAAAACCGGGGCGGTAAGTCTTTTCTTTGCTGGACAACAGGTACCAACAAGGAGTGGTTAAATGTTTGATGCCGTAGTGCTGGCCGGGGGCGGTAAACCCGAGCCTCTGACTGATATGGAAGGAGTATCCAATAAAGCGTTCATTCCGATTCATGGCAAGGCTCTGCTCGCTTACATTATCGAAGCTCTCCGGGGAGCCCCGTCAGTAGGGCGCCTGGTAGTGGTAGGGCCGGAACAAGGATTAAAGAACCTGCGCCTTGAAGGGTACAGCTTTGATCCGGTTCCTGAAACAGGCGGCATGCTGGACAACCTGGCTGCCGGCTTTGCCCTGACCGATCGGGAAAAGCCCTGCCTGGTGGTAACCGGTGACATTCCCCTTCTTAATGCCGAAGTTACCGAGAATTTTCTGGCCCTGTGCGCTCCCCACGATCATGACCTTTATTACCCGGTAATAAGCCGCGAAACCTGCCTGGCCCGTTTCCCGGAAACAGAACGGACATATGTCCGGCTTAAGGAAGGCCACCTGACGGGCGGTAACATGGGGTTGCTTAAACCCGCCTGGTTTCTGGAAAACAGGGCCCGGCTCGAGCTGTTTATCTCTTACCGTAAAAAACCTCTAAAACTGCTGCGTATATTGCCAGTCTCTTTCCTGTTTAAATACCTCCTGAAAACGCTTTCCGTAAGCGACCTGGAAAATCACTTGTCACGCCTCCTGGCTTTGCAGGCCCGGGCTGTTTTTTGCGATTGCGTTGAAATCGCAGTTGACGTGGACAAGCCGGGCGACCTGGAAGTGGTAAAGAGGGCCCTGCTTGCTTAGCCGGTAAAGCTCTCTGCCGGGGTCAGTCGAAAAATATCCGTTTTTTCGTACATCTTCTTTCAAAAAAATGTAATAATATTGGATATGCAAAGTGAAGAAAGTTTTATATACTTAATAACTGTATAACAAGCTTAATCTAAAAATTGCGAAATTTAATGAACATTCCGAGAATGTATCTGCTAAAATCAGGCAAATTTTGAGTCAGGCAGGGTTTCTGTAGTAATTGTCGAAGTTATGAGAATACAGATAATTGCAATCATAATTATTCATAAGCGGAAGGTGGGGTCTGTATGAAAGTAACTGATGTCCGGATTCGCAGATTGACGCAGGAAGGCAAAATGCGGGCCATTGTATCGATCACTTTTAACGAAAAGTTTGTAGTCCATGATGTCAGGGTCATCGAGGGCAATAACGGCCTGTTTGTGGCCATGCCCAGCAAGCGCACTCCCAGCGGTGAGTTCAGGGATATAGCTCACCCGATTAATGCCGAGACCCGGGGTGTGATCCAGGATTCAGTCCTGGAAGTTTACAACCGGGAAATGGCCCGTCAGATTATTGAAGTGTAAGAAGCCGACTGTAATTATTTTTGCTTCCAGTCTTTTAACTGCAGTATAATAACATCATCAGATTTAATACTGGAGGTCTGTTGATGAAACAGCTATGGGCTGTTGTGCTTGCTGCAGGGGAAGGACGGAGAATGCATTCCCGGTTACCGAAAGTCCTGCATCCGCTTTGCGGGAAACCAATGCTGAGTTATATTTTAAATAGCGCCGCTGATCTAACTGACAATATTCTGATTGTCGTTGGGCACGGCGCTTCTAAGGTTCAGGAAACCTTTGCAGACGGGTGGCGTTTTGTTAAGCAGGAACGGCAGCTGGGAACCGGCCATGCCGTCCTCCAGGCTTTAAATGAACTGCCCTCCGACGGAACTGTATTTGTGCTCTGTGGCGATACCCCCCTGATCGAGAACGTGCACCTGGAGAAGCTGCTGGCCTCTCATGAAAACAGGGCTGCCACAGTGGCCACTACCACCCTGCCCGACCCTTCAGGGTACGGCCGGATTATCAGGACCAGCTGCGACATGGTTGAAAGAATTGTTGAAGACCGGGACGCTACGAAAGAAGAGAAAAATATTGACGAGATCAACACGGGCACTTACTGTTTTGACATCAAGCTGCTCAAACATTATCTCCCCCTGGTTAAAACTGACAATGCCCAAAATGAGTACTACCTGACCGATGTTGTTGCCTTAATGTATAACGACGGTTACGAGACGGGCGCTTTCCTGATTGATGATTACCGTGTGGGCCTGGGGATTAACAACAGGGCCCAGCTGGCTGAAGCCGGGAAAATGCTTCAGCAGAAAATTAACCGTGCCCTGATGTTAAAGGGTGTGAGCATGCCCGACCCGGCCTCCGTTTATGTTGATCAGGGAACTGTAATCGGGCAGGATACTGTAATAAGGCCGAATTGCCTGCTTGAAAAGGGGACTGTGGTCGGCTCCGGCTGTGAGATCGGCCCGAATGCACACCTGGTTGGTGTTGTCGTCGGAGACGGGGCTTCCGTTCAGCATGCGGTTGTCAAAAACAGCACCATCGGGAGGGATCAGAAAATTGGCCCCTTTGTCGTTATCAGCGGGGAAAATAGCTGATAGCAGTTGTTAGATTGTTTTAAGAATAACGAATACGGCCCGGCGGCAGGAAATAAAGATCCGTAAATAGAAAAGTAATCTTGGGTTGATCAGCGAAAAATATTTTTGTCATAATAGCCGGCAGGAGGGTTAATCTTGGTAAACGGAGAAGAGTTAAAAATTTTTTGTGGAAGCGCGAACCGCGAACTGGCGGTGGCCATTGCCGATTATGTCGGAGTGCCCCTGGGCCAGTGCGAGGTAAGTCGTTTCAGTGACGGTGAGATAGCGATCAGCATAAGGGAAAGTGTCCGCGGTACGAATTCTTTTTTAATCCAGCCCCTTTGCGGCCCGATTAACGACAGCATTATGGAGCTTTTGATTATCGTTGATGCTCTTAACCGCGCATCAGTCAAATCTTTAAACGTGGTGGTTCCTTACTATGCCTACGCCCGCCAGGATCGTAAAACAAGGGCCCGTGACCCGATTACCGCCAAGCTGCTGGCCGATCTGATTACTGCGGCAGGAGCCGACCGGGTCGTGGCGATGGACCTGCATGCCGGTCAGATTCAGGGATTTTTTAATATTCCCCTCGATCATCTCACTGCTTTACCGATCCTGTCAAAATACTTCAAACAGAAGGATATAAAAAACGGGGTTGTCGTCTCCCCCGATCTGGGCGGGGTAACCAGGGCCCGCGACCTGGCCAACCGCCTCGGCTTACCGATTGCGATAATTGAAAAAAAGCGCCCGGCCCCCAACCAGTCAGAAATAATGAATATAATCGGAGAGGTGGAGGGGAAAACAGCGATATTTATCGATGATATGATTGATACAGCCGGTACCATAACGCTCGGAGCCGATGCTTTGATCCGGGAAGGGGCTGCCGAGGTTTACGCCTGCTGTACCCACGCTGTTTTTTCCGGGCCGGCCCTTAAGCGCTTAAGTGATTCAAAAATTAAAGAAGTTGTTTATACGAATACGATCCCCGTTGATAAAGGCATGCTGAAGGGCTTGAGGGATTGTTTCAAGGCGCTATCTGTCGCTCCGCTGATCGGTGAAGCTATTGTTCGCATACATGACAAGCGTTCTGTAAGCGAGCTTTTCTAATATAATTTGATTTTCGCCGCTTCCTGAAGTATACTATTGCAGGAAAAGGAGGCTGGAACGAATGGAACGAATGGAATTGGAAGCAAAAGCGCGCCCGTCTATGACCAAGGGGGGTCTCAGGCAGCTGCGCAATGAAGATCAGGTCCCTGCCGTAGTTTATGGAAGGGGAGGAGACAGCACATCCCTGACGGTGGACGGCCGGACTTTACGGCAGGTTCTGACGACCGGGGGAAGTAACGTTCTCCTGGATCTAAAAGTTAAGTCCAGGGGCAAAAAAACCCTCCAGGAAACAGTGATGTTCAGAGATATCCAGAGAGATATCCTGTTTCAGGATCGGATCCTGCATGTTGATTTTATCCGCATCTCTATGACCGACAAGATCGAAGTATCGGTTCACCTCAACTTTGTTGGGGAACCTGCCGGCCTGGATGAAGGCGGTGTCCTCTCAATGGTGACCAGGGAAGTTGATGTGAAATGTCTGCCCGGGGATATTCCGGAACAGTTCGATGTCGATATTTCTGAGCTGAATATTGGCGACAGCATTGCTGCCGATAGCCTGGTTCTCGCTGATGATATCGAGTTGATTACCCCGCCTGAAACCACACTGGTTCAGGTCCTTGCCCCGATGGCCGAGGAAGAGCTTGAGCCGGCCGTTGAGGAAGAACTGGAAGAAGTTGAAGGAGAAGCTGTTGATGAAGAGGGCGAAGAAGCAGCTGCTGCCGAAGAAACTGAAGAAGAAAGCTAAAAAAGATGTTTCTTATTGCAGGGCTCGGTAATCCCGGGAAAAAGTATCAGGGCAGCAGGCACAACCTGGGTTTTCGGGTCGTGGAAGCGCTGTCCCGCCGCCTGCAGGCAGGAAAGCCGGTTCAAAAACACAGGGCCCTATGTGCTGCTGCTGAATACAAAGGGCAGCAGGTTATACTGGCCCAGCCGCTTACTTACATGAACCGCAGCGGTCTTGCTGTTATTGAACTGCTACGCAATTACCATGTGGACCTGTCAAATTTTCTGGTTATCTTTGATGACCTGGACCTTCCTCCCGGGGCAATCCGCCTCCGTAAAAAAGGGGGGAGCGCCGGTCATCGCGGGATCCAATCAATCATCGATGCCCTGGGCACGGCAGAGTTTTCCCGGCTGCGAATAGGCGTTGGAAAGCCGCCGCCTTTTATTGAAGGTGCCCGCTATGTCCTGCAGCAGATCGAACCGTCTGACAGGGAGCTGATTGACGAAGCTGTGGAGAGGGCCGCAGAGGCCGCTCTCCTCTTTGTCAGCGAAGGTTTGGAAGCGGCAATGAATACTTATAATCAGGGGCTCTCTTCTCCTGATTAAGGTGTTTGAACCCTATCAAATCAAATATTTGCATTAAATGTGATATGGATGAGGGTATCGGCAGTTTTTATAGCAGGCCAATTATCCTTCGCTGTGCCTGCCGGTTTTATGCAGGTGGTAGCGCAGGGCGCGGGGAGTAATTCCCAGCAGCTTTGCAGCCCCGGACTGGTTTCCGTAAGTGGCTTCCAGAGCGTTTTCTATTAACCTGGCTATTATTAAATCCCGCCACCGGTTGATATCGCGGTAAAAATACTCAAAATCAAAGCCATCCCGAAAATTTACCGATTCAAGCAGGGTTTTTTCAAAACGAACAAGCAGTTCGTTTAGCTCATTTTTTCCCCCCCCGGTGCATGAGAACAGGCCCTGGTCGGCAGGATGTCCGGGTTCCTGTTCTGCTGTTGCTGTCTCGTGATTGATCTCCAGGGTAGCTGAGGTGTCCTTGCGGATGCGTTCGGGAAGATCATTCGTGTCAATCAGTTTATCCCTGCTGAGCAGGAGAGCCTGGGACACGGTATTGGAAAGTTCCCTGATATTGCCCGGCCATTGATGTTTTTTCAGGAGAGACAGTGCATTTTCTGTGAACTGCTTGAGGGGCAGCTGTTTCGCTTTAGATTCTTTTTTCAGAAAAAAATTAAGAAAAAGATCGATATCTTCCGGCCTTTCCCGGAGGGGAGGAATAGTAAGGGATGCTACATCCAGGCGATAGAAGAGGTCTTCACGGAATTTGCCCTCTTCAACCCTTGCAGCCAGGCTGGTATTTGTGGCTGTAATTATGCGAACGTCTACCTTGCACAGCTCTTCCCCGCCAACTCTTATGAATTCACCGCTTTCCAGAACGCGTAGAAGTTTAATTTGAACAGCGGGGCTTGCGGAGTCTATCTCGTCCAGAAACAGGGTTGCCCTGTTGGCCTGTTCAAAAATTCCTTTCTTCTGATGAGCAGCTCCGGTAAAGGAACCCTTTTCGTGGCCAAAAAGTTCGCTTTCGAGAAGGGTTTCGGTAAAAGCTCCGCAGTTAAAAGCGAGAAAGGGCCGGTCGCTGCGGTGGCTGACGGAATGGATGTACCGGGCCAGGACCTCTTTTCCAGTCCCGGTTTCACCCTGGATTAAAACTGTTATATTTTTTTTTGCTATTTTACGGGCCGCCGAAACGAGGCTGACCATCTTCTGGCTGTGCCCGACAATAAAACCCAGTTCCTGCTGGGCCAAAGAAAGTATTTCCGATTCTTCTTTTACATTCAGGGAGCGTTCGAGAAGCTGCTCCATTTCGTCAATATCGACAAAAGGTTTTTCTACGTAGTCGAATGCGCCGAGTTGAATGGCTTCCACTGCAGATTTAACAGTTGAATATCCGGTAATGATAATAACTTCGCACCCCGGCTGAACCTTTTTTATTTCTTTCAGGATATCGAGCCCGTTGGCGTCGGGAAGTTTAAGATCCACCAGGGCTGTATCAAATTTAAACTGCTTCAGCTTGAGCATAGCCTCTGTACCGGTATTTGCCGTGACAGCGGAATAATTTTTTTGCTTCAGCAGGTAACTGAAAAAGTTGCAGACTTCCTGTTCGTCATCAACGATCAGAAATTGAGGGGTTGCCGACATTTAACTTCCTCCGTTAAAAGGTTTATACTCATTGTTGTTTTCAGTTTTGCCATTGGCAACAGGCAGAATTAAACTAAAAGTGCTACCCTGGCCCGGGGTCGTATCAAGATCAATAAAACCCCCGTGCGCCTGGGCAATGCCTAAACTGACAGATAAACCCAGGCCGGTTCCTTTGCCGCTCTGCTTCGTGGTATAAAACGGGTTGAAGATTTGCGAGATATGTTCTTGTTCAATTCCGTAACCGGTATCCGATACATCCACTATGGCGTATTTCCCGTCGGGATGCATCCTGGTTGTGATGATTACTGTTCCCTTATCGATGCTTTTTTCATTCCGTATTTTATCTTCAACGGCATCCCGGGCATTTAGTAGAAGGTTGACTATAATTTGTTCGATGCCGTTTGCGCTGCCTGATAGCGGGGGTATCTTATCGCCCAGGTTAACCTCCAGATCGATCTTGCTTTTTTCGATCTGGTAAGCAGCAAGCTCAAGGGCACTTTTAACCACGGCGTTTAAAGAGATGTCTTCGAAAGTGAATTCTTCCTGCCTGGAAAAGGTTAAGAGGTTTTTAATAATTCGCTGGCAGCGTATGCCGCTTGTATGGATGTCTTTTATTAACTGGTAATGAGGGTCATCTGGCGAAGCTTCCCTGAGCAGCAATTGGGAATTGCCGACAATAGCTGTCAGGGGACTGTTCAGTTCATGAGCTACCCCGGCTGACATTTCGCCCATTGAAGCCAGTTTAATGGAGTCAATTAGCCGGGTAACATCTTTGGCATAGTAGGTAACTCCATATGCTTCATTATCCTCTGTAAAAGCAGGGTAGGCAAAAATATCGAGCACGCGGTTGAAACGCGTCCGCGATTGCTGGTAGGATGTTTTTTGGCTGCTCAAAACCTGGTCCGCCAGGCAGGGGCTGCATTTATCCTGCCTGCCGTAAAAAACCTGATAACACTTTGAGCCGATCAGTTCATTTTGCGGCATTGTAAAGAAGTCAACAGCAGACTGGTTTACACGTTGAATTTCATAGTCGCGGTTAATAAATACAAGCAGGTCCGTGACAGCAGAAAAAGTGACCTCCCATTCACGCTTGATTTGAAGCAGTTCATCTATTTTTTCTTTTAAAGCAACATAATAGGATTTTTTTGAACTGTGAACGCCTGTCAGCTTTTCAATCAGCTCTTTTTTATTTTGTATAACCAATATTAAACACCTTCTCTTGCTTCCAGGGCTGCCCGGAATATATTTATGATGTCTTCTTCATCGGCATCCCTCGGGTTTGTAATAAAACAGGCGTCTTTCATGGCATTTCTGCTCAGTTTGGGGATGGGTTCTTCAGAAAGGCCCAGTTCTGAAAGGCCGGAAGGAATGCCCACATCCCGGGCCAGTTCCCGGACCATGGTAATTGCTTTTTCTGCTTTTTCACGGGTAGATAAGTTATCAGTCTGAGCGCCCATTGCTTCAGCAATACAGCCGTATTTTTCCACGCAGGCGATCAGGTTAAAGCGCATCACATATGGGAGCAGAACGGCGTTAATAGTTCCAATTGGCAGATCAAGCAGCCCTCCCACCTGGTGGGTCATGGCATGGGTTAATCCCAGCACGGCATTGGAAAAAGCGATTCCTGCATGCAGGCTTGCTTTGCCCATGGCGATTTTGGCTGCTTCATCAACCTGGCTGGCCACTGAAGATCTTAAACTGGCGGATATTAACTTAATGGCATGGAGGGCATGTATATCGGTCATGTCGGTAGCCGCTAAGGAGAGGTACGCTTCAATAGCATGACTGAGCGCTTCCATGCCTGTATGAGCGGTTACGTTACTGTTCACCGTTGAAAGAATCAGGGGATCGCTGACTGCAATATCGGGAATAAGCGACTTGGAGATAATTGTCATTTTGATTTTACGTTTACTGTCGGAAATAATGGCAAACTGCGAAACTTCTGCTCCCGAACCTGCTGTTGATGGAACAACGATTAACGGGGGCAGAGGTTCGGTAATCATATCGATACCTTCAAAGTCGTGAATTTGTCCTTTATTTGTGGATAGGATAGCTACCGCTTTTGCCGCGTCTACAGCGCTTCCGCCGCCAATTGCAAGAACGGCATCGCAGCTGTGTTTATTATAGAGCTTTTTCCCTTCTTCAATCTCATAATCGCGGGGATTTGCCGAGAAATCAGACCATAGCCGGTAATCCAGCTTAGCCTCTTCGAGATAAGCCAAGGCTATTTCCACCCACTTGAAGCGGCACACCCCGGGGTCGGCAACTAAAAAAACCCGGGAAGAACCGAGGCGGCTGCAGCATTCGCCTACCTGGTTCAGGGAACCTGTTCCGAAAATAATTTCCGGAGTTACGAATTTGCTTATATACATAATAGGATCCGCCTTTGCAAAAAAATCATAACTTTCCATTTAAATATTCTCGTTATTCTTTATAAGTCCTGCCTTTCTTAAAGTAATAACATTAGCGCCCCGGTATTGCCGACGAGGCGCTTATGTCATTTGAAACATTGGAGGGGACGGGATTTTAAGCGAAATCATCGGCCCGGTAAGATTGCCGGTTCCCGTCCGGGTTTCCCTGCCCATTCCGTGGTTCCCGGATCCGCTTTTGTTTCAGGAACGAGGCCAAACCCGACATTGTTTTCCATGATTTTTTTGCACTTACTTTTTTGCTCAGCTGTGCAACCGCAGCCTGCAGCTTCCGCAGCAGAGAGTATTTTACCGTAAGCGCCGGCGCTGCAAAACATCACCCAGCCATTCAGGCTGTGATACTCTTTCCAATTAGGGCAATCAACCATTTTCTTCATCATGTTCCCTCCTTAAATATTTATCGTCAGAGTAAAACTTTTCCCCGGGTATTAAACCTCTCCGTCAATAATCACCCTTCCGGGAAGTGAGGGCCGCAGGTAGCAGGTCCAGTATGCCAGGGCGACAAATACAACTCCGCCTATAATGTTTCCAATGGTAACCGGGATCAGGTTGTTGATAAAGAAAGCCTGCCAGGTAATTCCCTGCATAACAGCAGGTGAAATTAAGCCCTGCATTATTTCTGCGTTTTTCACTAAGAGCCCCATCGGGATAAAGAACATATTGGCGATTGAGTGCTCAAAACCGGCTGCGACAAATGCAGTTATCGGGATAATTATTGCCAGGATTTTACTGACAGCATCTTTGCCTGCCATAGCCATCCAAACCGCCAGGCAGACCAGCCAGTTGCAGAGGATGCCCCGGAAAAGGGCTTCGCCCCAGCTTAATGAAGTTTTAGCGTAAGCTATTTCAGTAATCCTTATGGCAATGCTGCCGTTGTTAGCCTGCCAGATACCTGAATAGTAGAAGAGGAATACTACAAGCAGTGCGCCTGCAAAGTTAAAAATGTAAACCCAGAACCAGTTGGAGAGTACCTGCCTGCCGCTGACCCTCTTTTCCAGGTAACCGGCAGCTATCAGGTTGTTTCCCGTGAACAATTCAGCCCCCCCAAGAATGACCAGAATCAGGCCGAGTGAAAAAGTGAGGCCGCCTACGAGCCTGCTTAGCCCGTCTCCGATATACACGGCCAGGTCATTGGTTATGATGCTAAACATTACCCCGCCCAGGGCAATGTAGGCACCGGCCAGGATAGCCAGCATGACCAGGGCTGGTGCGGCAAGCGAAGTTTTCTTTTCTGCGGCTCCGACAACCGATCTGGCAATTTCCTGGGGCGGATCGCATGATACATGGGAAACAGCTGCCGCAACAGGCGCAGGTTGTAAATCCGGCAATTCTTCAGGAACCACTCCGGCCCCGACGGCGTATTCCATGCTTTTCAGGCACTCTTTTCTTTTCTCGGCTGTGCAGCCGATAGCTGTCAGGAATCGGTGGTTAACCGGCCGGTTAAAGGCAGCCAGCTCGCAGTAGCATACATGACCCGCAATCGAATCGTACTCATTCCAGAATGCGCATTTGTCAGTCATTCTAATTGCCTCCTTTCTTTTTCTATCTGTACTACATATATGCAAGCAACGTGCCAGGACCTTCGGAGGCGAACCGCCCGCATCTAAACCGGGAAAGGCCTTTAAATATTGGAAGTTTTTTCTGTGCCTTATGTGGCTCAGAATATTTCAGGCTGGCAGTGAACAATTTCGGTACAAATAGTGACGTAAATACGTCAGGTTATTTACCCGATCAAGTAAACCATAGATATCTAAACGGTTTTAACCGGGCAGCCCGATGCGTTTAAATTATCGGGACTGCAGCTGTTCTGCCTTCGGGCGGTTGACGGTGCCGGATCGGACCGCTATAATTTAGTTCACGGGTCTACGGGGGGTATCTGGCGATTCCCCTCTCTTTTGATGTACCCGTCCAGTCAACGGGAGGTTCTTATCTTGTTAAAATACCTGCTTGATACATGGGCCGGCGATAATCAGTTTATAAATATAACTGCCGGCGTCTGCAGCAGCCATGAATACCGGGTCTCTGTCAGCGGCCTGGACGGCAGCGCCCGTTCATTTTTCATGGCCGGCCTTGCACATTATTGCCGGCGGCCCGCTTTAGTCGTGACCGGTGACCTGGCCCGCGCGGAAAAAACCTACGCCGAACTGCACTCAATTATTCCCGGCCAGGTTAAGCTTTTATCGGCCAGGGATCTTTTTGTATACACGGATGCATTTTCCCGCAGTGAGGAACAGCAGCATTCGAGGCTTGGCTTCCTGGAATGGCTGAACTCCGGCCCCGGGGGAATTTATGTTGCGCCGGCGGCAGCGCTGCTTTCAAAGTGTCTTCCTGTTGATTTATGGCGCGGCCTGGTCTTCGGGCTGGAGGTCGGCCTGGCATGCGACCGCCAGGAGCTTCTGGACAGGCTGGTGCAAAGAGGTTACGAACGGGTTACGTTAACTGAAACAGCGGGGCATTTCAGCGCCCGCGGCGATATAATTGATATTTACCCGCCCGGGCGAAGGCAGCCGGTGCGTATAGAATTGTTCGATGATGTTGTCGAGTCTGTCCGCAACTACGACCCTGTCAGCCAGCGATCCAAAGAGCACCTGCACAAAATAAAGATTCTACCGGCCAGGGAGCTGCTCGTAAGCGAAAGCCACCGCAGCGCAGGCGAACAGAAAATTAACCGCACCCTGGAGCAGACCCTGTCCAGGCTGCGCAGGAGGGGTGAAAAAGAAACGGCAGCCAGGCTTAAGCAGCAGGTTTCCCGCCACCTTGAAAAGCTGAAGCATCCCGAAGGGCTTGACTATTTAAGCAGCTACCTGCCGTTTTTCTATGGTGAAGGGGCGTCTCTCCTTGATTATCTCTCCGCCGATTTCCTGTTGCTGCTCGAGGAACCGGCGGCGATAGCTGACAAAACAGCTGTCCTGCAGCGCGAATTTGAGGATTTTATCAGCAGCGCTTTTATTGACGGTGAGCTGCTCCCTCCCGGAAATGATCTGCTCTGGAAAGCGGAAGATTTGTTTGCACGAACTTCCTGCCCCCTGGTCGGGACCTCCCTTTTCAATGAAACAGGCGGTCTTTATGCCCCTGCCCGCGCACATGTAATCGAATCAAAAAGCGCGCCCTATTACCACGGGCAGTGGGACGTTTTTAAGAATGATTTCCGGAACTGGCTAAGCGAAGGCTACGGTGTTTACCTGCTGTCGGAGTCGGAAGAACGGGGCAGGGCATTGCTTGATCTGATCGGGGAACAGGACATTTCTGCTGAAGAGGACGGCGGTAACGCAGTTAGCGGAAAAAATATTCCCGGGCTGCAGGTAATTGGCGGAACCATGGAAGAAGGGTTTGTTCTTCCGGGGCTGCAGCTGGCCGTCCTGACCGAACGTAACCTGCTTCCCGTCCGCAGAAAAAAAAGACGGCTAAAGCAGGATGGAGACAATATCCGCCTCAGTGATTACCGGGAACTTTCAACCGGTGATTATGTGGTTCACGAGCAGCATGGTATCGGCCGGTACCTGGGGTTAAATACTCTTGAGGTAGGCGGCGGGAAACGCGACTACCTTGTATTGAAATACAGGGGTAGCGACAAGCTGTACATACCGATCGACCAGGTGGAATTAATCCAAAAATATTCCGGGGGAGAAGGGCCGGCTCCCCGCCTGCACAGCCTGGGCGGAGGGGAATGGCAGCGCCTGAAGAGCAGGGTCAACCGGTCGATCGAAGAACTGGCCAGCGAGCTTCTGGCCCTTTATGCTGCCAGGCAGGCCGCCGGGGGATACAGTTACGGGCCCGACCATCCGTGGCAGCAGGAATTTGAAGCTCATTTTCCCTATGAAGAAACGCCCGACCAGGTAAAGGCAGTCGAAGATGTAAAAGCGGACCTTGAAAAAAAACACCCGATGGATCGTTTGATCTGCGGCGATGTCGGTTACGGCAAAACCGAGGTGGCCATGCGGGCCGCTTTCAAAGTTGTTATGGAAGGAAAACAGGTCGCCGTGCTGGTCCCTACCACGGTCCTGGCCCAGCAGCACTTCCGCACTTTCAGTGAGCGATTTGAAGGTTTTCCGGTCAGGATCGCCCAGTTAAGCCGTTTTGTTTCAGCGGCCGGGCAAAAGGAAACGATCAAAGATCTGGCGGCAGGGAAAACAGATATTATTATCGGCACCCACCGCCTGCTTTCCGGGGATGTCAGCTTTCATGATCTCGGGCTGCTTGTTATCGATGAAGAGCAGCGGTTTGGCGTACGCCAGAAAGAAAAAATGAAACAGCTCAGGCTGGAGGTTGATACCCTGGCTATGACAGCGACACCGATTCCAAGAACACTGCACCTGTCCCTGGCCGGGGGCAGGGACTTCAGTGTAATTGACACTCCTCCCGAAGACCGCTACCCCGTCCAGACATATGTGCTGGAGTATTCCGAGAACCTGGTTCGTGACGCCGTTCAGCGTGAGTTAAGCCGGGGTGGGCAGGTTTTCATGGTCTGCAACCGCGTAGACCGGATTGATGGTTTTGCTGAACATATTCAAAGCCTTTTCCCGGATGCCTCGGTTGCCGTCGGGCACGGGCAGATGCCCGAAGCCGCCCTGGCCCGGGTAATGACCGATTTCCAGGACGGTAAATACAGGATCCTGGTCAGTACAACTATTATCGAATCAGGACTCGACATCCCCAATGTCAATACCTTAATAATATATGAGGCCGACCGTTTCGGACTGGCCCAGCTCTACCAGATCCGGGGCCGGGTGGGTCGTTCGAGCCGCCTGGCGTATGCCTACCTGACTTACCGCAGGGATAAGATCGTTTCTGAAACAGCGAGGAAAAGATTGAAAGCGATCAAAGAATTTACCGAGCTGGGATCCGGGTTTAAAATAGCCCTGCGCGATCTGGAAATCAGGGGAGCCGGTAATATACTGGGTGCCGAGCAGCACGGTTTCATCGCTTCCGTTGGCTTCGATCTCTATGTGAAGCTGCTGGACAGGGCTGTTGCCGAACTAAAAAATGAAAAGCGCGAAGAAAAAATCAGTACGCGGCTGGAATTGCAAATCAACGCCTACCTGCCTTCTGCATATATAACGGCCCAGGATCAGAAAGTGGACATTTACCAGCGTATCTACAGCGCCCCGGCCCCTGAAGAAATTGATCAGATCGAAGAGGAACTGGTCGATCGCTACGGTGTCCCTCCGGAGCCGGTTAAAAACCTGCTGACAGCAGCCAGGCTTCGCCTGGAAGCATCTGAGGCGGGTATCGAGCTCATATCCCAGCAGCAGTCGGACCTAACGATTCAGTTTGCAGGTGGATGCCAGTTTGATCCGGCCCCGGTTGCCGAGCAACTGCCGTACAGTTTGAACCAGATCAAAGTTTCCTCCCGCCGGCCTTTTGCCCTGAAAATCAGGGGGGCGGCGGCAAAGCCGGATTTGCTTGCCG
>SLSE01000020.1 GCA_007130585.1 Syntrophomonadaceae bacterium
CGCGGGGCTTCCCCGGAAGTGGTGAAGATGGCCGATATGGTGAGCGAAATCCTGGCTATCAAGCACCACTACGAACACGGAGCCGATTGCTGCCAGGGAATAGAATTTTAATGACATCTGAACATACAGGGGTGTATATATGCAGCAACTGGTAAGCGAACTGCTAAACGGCAACCGCCGGGCGGCGGCCAGGTTGATTTCACTGGTGGAAAATGACGACCCGCAGAAAAGAGAGCTGCTCAGGGAAATATATCCCCATACGGGAAACGCCTACGTTATTGGCGTGACCGGGGCCCCCGGTTCCGGCAAGAGTTCGCTGGTGGACTGGCTGCTGAAGGAACTGCGCAGGGATGCCCTGACGGTGGGAGTTATCGCTGTCGACCCGACCAGCCCATTCAGCGGGGGAGCAATTTTAGGGGACCGGATCCGGATGCAGGATCACGCCATGGACCAGGACATATTCATCCGCAGCATGGGGACCAGGGGCAGCCTGGGCGGGCTGTCGCGGGCAACGAGGGAGGCTATCCAGGTTCTCGATGCCTTCGGCAAGGATATAATATTGATCGAAACCGTGGGCGTGGGACAGTCGGAAGTTGACATCGTCAGGACAGCAGACAGCACCCTGGTTGTGCTTACCCCGGCCGGCGGGGACAGCGTGCAGACGATCAAGGCCGGTATCATGGAAATTGCGGATATTTTTGTGGTCAACAAGTCCGACCTGCCGGGCGCGGAAAGAACGGCAACTGAAATAAACATGATGCTCGACATGAAAAGCGATGCTCCCTGGCGTCCTCCCGTGGTGCCGACCGTATCTGTTGCCAACGAGGGAATTGAAGAGCTGTGGAAGTCTGTACAGGACCACCGCCGCTACATGGAAGAAAGCGGCAGGCTTATTGACGTCAGGCGGGAGCGGGTCAGCCGCGAGCTGACCGAACAGGTTGAATACCTGGTCAAGAGCCATATCTGGGCCCAGGTTAAAGAAGAAATTAAGCTCGACGACCTGGTCGGGAAAATTGTCAACCGCGAGCAGGATCCCTACAGCGCTGCAGGCGAATTGCTGGAAACAATAGATTTTTACGGCAAAGACACTTAAAGAAGGTGACTATAGCGTGGATAAAGATAAGTTAAACCGGATTGCCGAAAAGAAAGCCCTCTGGCAGGAACAGGCCGGCAGCGCCAGCGAGCGCGGGGAACCATTTAAAACTGTATCCAACCGCCCGGTGGGAGCGCTTTACACCCCCGTCGACACAGCCGGTCTCGATTATGAAGAAGACCTGGGCTTTCCCGGCAGCTACCCCTATACCAGGGGTGTGCAAACCAACATGTACCGCGGGCGGATCTGGACGATGCGCCAGTTTTCGGGTTTCGGGGATGCCTTCGATTCGAACAGCCGTTACCGTTACCTCCTGGAACAGGGCCAGACCGGATTGAGCGTTGCTTTCGATATGCCCACCATCATGGGCTACGACTCTGACAGTGAGCGCTCGATCGGCGAGGTGGGGCGCTGCGGTGTGGCTATCGACTCCCTTGAAGACATGGAAGCGCTTTTCAGCGGAATCCCCCTGGACAGGGTGACCACCTCGATGACAATTAACGGGCCGGCTGCCATACTGTGGTGCATGTACCTGGCCAACGCCGAAAAACAGGGGGTCAGCCTGGACAGGGTAGGCGGAACGATTCAAAACGACATCCTCAAAGAATATATCGCCCAGAAGTCCTGGATCTTTCCCCCCGAACCGTCCATGCGCCTGATAACCGATATATTTTCTTTTGCCGCCGACCACGTGCCCCGCTGGAACACGATCAGCATCAGCGGCTATCATATCCGGGAAGCCGGCTCAACTGCCGCCCAGGAACTGGCTTTTACCCTGGCCGACGGATTTGCCTATGTTGAAGCCGGGATTAAAGCCGGCCTCGATGTGGACCGTTTCGCGCCGCGCCTCTCATTTTTCTTCAACGCCCATATTGACTTTTTCGAGGAGGTTTGCAAGTACCGGGCCGCCCGCCGGATCTGGGCCCGCCGCATGAAAGAGTGTTACGGGGCCAGGGATGAGCGTTCCCTGAAGCTGCGGTTCCACACCCAGACGGCCGGCTGCAGCCTGACTGCCCGGGAACCCGAAAACAATATTATCAGGACCGCCCTTGAAGCGCTGTCCGCCGTCATGGGCGGAACCCAGTCGCTGCACACCAACTCGATGGATGAAGTGCTGGCCCTTCCCACGGAAAAGGCGGTTAAGATTGCCCTGCGCACCCAGCAGGTTATCGCCTATGAAAGCGGGGTGGCCAACACGATAGATCCCCTGGCCGGCTCATATTTCGTAGAAGCCCTGACCGACCGGCTGGAGGCCGAGGCGGAAGAATACTTCCGGAAAATAGAGGACCTGGGAGGGGTGCTGGCCGCTATTGACCAGGGTTTCTTCCAGCAGGAAATCGCCGACGCCGCTTACGATTACCAGCAGTCAGTTGACCGGGGCGAACTGACCGTGGTGGGAGTCAACCGTTACAACACTGAAGAGAAGACGCAGATCGAACTGCTTAAAATAGACCCGCAGGTGGAAGAAAAGCAGGTAAAAAGACTCCGGGAGCTAAAAGAAAAGCGGGATTCCGAAGCTGTCAGGCGCAGCCTGGAAAACCTGAAAAAATGCGCTGCCGGCAGCGATAACCTGATCCCGGTAATTTTGGAGGCGGTTAAAGTTTACGCCACCGAAGGAGAGATTGTCTCCTCCCTGAAAGAAGTTTTTGGAGAATACCGGGAAAAACCGCTCTTCTAGAAAAGGGCGCCGGCAGCATAAACGGCGGCAGGCAAGCCTTAATTAAGGGGTGAACAATTTGAGCAGTAAGAAGATCAGGATCCTGGTAGCCAAACCGGGACTGGACGGGCATGACCGTGGAGCCAGGGTTGTGGCCAGGGCCCTGCGCGATGCCGGGTTTGAAGTAATCTATACCGGGCTGCACCAGACCCCGGAACAGGTGGCTGAAACCGCCCTCCAGGAAGATGTCGATGTGGTCGGCCTGAGCATCCTCTCCGGCGCCCACATGACCCTGGTGCCGAGAATAAAAAAAATGCTGCTGGAAAACGGCATGAGCGATGTCCTCCTGGTTGTGGGCGGGATTATTCCCGAGGACGATGCTGAAGAGCTGATCGAAGGGGGCAGCGCAGACCGGGTTTTTACGCCGGGCGATCCCCTTGACAAAATAACAGGGTATATCAGCTCCAGGTTTGAATAGATTAAAGTGCCGCCGGCGGGCGGCTGCATCCTGTAAGGGGCGATAGAAATGGGCAGGTCTGAACCGGAAGAAGCCAGGAAAAGAGCAGAATCCCTGCGCCGGGCGATCAACGAGTACAATTATTATTACCATGTTCTCGATCAGCCGAAAGTTGACGACTGGAAATTCGACCAGATGATGCATGAGCTGGAGCGGCTGGAAGAGGAATACCCCGGGCTGCAGGATCCCGATTCCCCGACCCGCCGGATCGGCGGCGAGCCCCTGGAATCTTTTGAAACCCTGGATCACAGGGTGCCCATGCTGGGATTGGATAACGCCTTCAACGAAGAAGACCTGATCGGCTTCGACAACAGGGTGCGCAAACTCAGCGGGCTGGACTGCGTTGAGTACTTCTGCGAACTGAAAATTGACGGCCTGGCCGTCTCCCTGCAGTACGAGGAGGGTATCTTTAAGCGCGGTTCGACCCGCGGCGATGGCTACACGGGTGAAGATATCACCCACAACCTGCGCACGATCAGGCAGATTCCCCTTAAACTGCCCGAAAACCTGACCCTGGAAGTGCGCGGCGAAGTTTACATTAATAAAAAGGATTTCGAGCGGCTCAACCGCTACCGCGAGGAACAGGGCCTGATGCTTTTTGCCAATCCCCGCAATGCCGCCGCCGGGTCTCTCCGCCAGCTTGACCCGCGCCTGGCGGCGAAACGGCCCCTTAAACTGTTTCTCTACGGACTGGGCGACCACTCCCTCGAGCTGTCCTGCCAGTCGGAACTGCTCGACTACCTGGAAAAACTGCAGCTCCCGGTTAACCCGAACCGCACCATATGCCGCGGGCCGGAAGAGGTTTATGAATACTGCCGACGCTGGCAGACAGAAAAACTGGAGCTGCCTTATGAAATTGACGGGATCGTAATCAAGGTAAATGACCTGGCCCTGCAAAAGGAGCTGGGCAACACGGCCCGCAGCCCGCGCTGGGCGATAGCTTACAAGTACCCTCCCGAAGAAAAGCCGACCAGGGTACTCGATATCGAGGTCAACATCGGGCGGACCGGGGCGATCACGCCTGTCGCCCTGCTGGAGCCCGTCACCCTGAGCGGGACGACAGTGAAAAGAGCAAGTTTGCATAATGAAGATTTCATCGCTGAAAAGGGAATCAAGATCGGCGATACCGTGATCGTGCACAAGGCGGGAGAAATTATTCCCGAAGTGCTCAAGGTTATGGAGGACAGGCGAACGGGCAGGGAAAAAGAGTTCAAAATGCCCGGCCACTGCCCGTCCTGCAACTCGGAGACTGTCCGGTTGAGCGGGGAAGCGGCCATGCGCTGCCTGAACCCTTCATGCCCCGCGCAGCTGGTTGAAAAACTGGTTCACTTTTCCTCCCGCCGGGCCATGGATATAGAAGGCCTGGGACCGGCGGTGGCCGAAGCGGTTTTTAACAGCGGCCTGGTGCGCGATGTGGGCGATCTCTACTATCTCACCGCCGAAGAGCTGGCCGGGCTGCCGCGGATGGCCGAAAAATCTGCGGGCAACCTGGTTGAAGCGATCGCCGGGAGCAGGGAAAACCCCCTGCGTCGTTTGCTGTTCGGCCTGGGGATCCGGTTTGTCGGCGAAAAAGCGGCCCGCCTGCTGGCCGCACGCTTCGGCACCCTGGACCGCCTGCGGGAAGCTGAAGAAGAAGAGCTTACCCGGGTGGAGGAAATAGGTCCCAAAATAGGCGAGGCGGTGGTGCAGTTTTTTAACACCGCTGAAACCGGGCCCGTGCTCGAGAAGCTCAGGAAAGCCGGGGTTAATTTTGAAGAGCCGACGGTGGAAGCTATATCGGAAGACCTGGCCGGAAAAACATTTGTTTTCAGCGGCGCCCTGGACAGCTTCACCCGCGATGAGGCGGCAGCGCTGGTCGAAGAAAAGGGAGGACGGGCCAGTTCATCGATCAGCAGGAAAACCGATTACCTGGTAGCAGGTGAAGACCCGGGCAGCAAACTGGAGAAAGCGCGCCGCCTGGATGTCCGGGTGATCGACGAGGAAGAATTCAAAAAAATGCTTTAGGTGTCCGCCAGGAAGGAGGACAAAAATGGCCGAAGATAAAATTTTTGCGCTGGCCGGGAACAGTGAAAACAAGCTGCTTCTTCAGACGATCATCGACTCGCTTTCCGACGCCGTTTCCGTGGTTGACGAAAACGGGATCGGGATCATGATCAACCGCGCTTACACCCGGATCACCGGTATGACCGAGGAGCAGGTTCTGCACAAGCCGGCCACGGTTGATATCGCCGAAGGAGAAAGTGTCCACATGCGGGTCCTGCAGACGGGGAAACCGATTAAGGGCGTGCGCATGAAAGTGGGCCCCCACCGCCGGGAAGTGATCGTCAGCTGCGCCCCGCTCGTGATCAGGGGCGAGCTAAAAGGCAGCGTGGGAGTGATCCAGGATATTTCCGAACTGCGCCGGGTCATGGAAGAGCTGGAGAGGACCCGCCGCCTGGTCAGGAAGCTGGAATCGCGCTATACCTTTGACGACATTATCGGCAACAGCGATCAGATCAGGAAAACCATCGAAAGGGCTGCCCAGGCAGCGGCGACGCCGGCCTGCGTTCTGCTGCGCGGCGAGTGCGGGACGGGCAAGGAACTTTTTGCCCACGCCATTCATCATGCCAGCGACCGGACCGAGAAACCGTTCATCAGGGTTAACTGCGCCTCGCTGACCGACACCCTCCTGGAAAGCGAGCTGTTCGGATATGCCGACGGGGCCTTTACCGGCGCAAAAAAAGGCGGCCGCAAGGGTTACTTCGAGGAAGCTGAGGGCGGAACCCTCTTTTTAGATGAAATAGGGGCCATGAACCCGGAGGCCCAGGGCCGGCTGCTGCGGGCGATCCAGGAAGGCGAGATCATCAGGGTCGGCGAATCCCGGAGCCGCAGGATCGATGTTCGCATTATCGCCGCCACCAATGCCGACCTGGAAAAGATGGTTGAAAATGAACAATTCCGCAAGGACCTCTACTACCGCCTGAACGTCTTTCCGATTGTGATGCCTCCCCTGAGGGATATAAAAAGCGACATCCCCCTGCTGGTCAACCATTTCCTGTCCCGCTATGCCCAGGAATACGGCCGCACGGTGGTAGAGGTAACCCCCGCTGTTTATCGCCGCCTGAAAGAATACGACTGGCCCGGCAACATGCGCGAACTGCAAAACGTGATTGCCAGGGCCCTGATTAACCTGGACCGTGATGAATACGTAATCGAGGAGCAGCACCTGGTTATGCCCTTTATCAGTTCCCGGGAGCCGGCAGACTGCAGCGATGAACCTCTGGCCGGAACCCTGAAAGATATGCACCGGGCCTGGGAAAAAGAAGTCCTGCAGCAGGCCATGAGCCAGGCCGGGGGGAACAAGGCCGAAGCGGCCCGCCTCCTCAATATTTCCATCCGCAACCTCTACAACAAACTTCACCACCATAAACTAATCTGAACCACAACTACGATCTGTTAACCAGACCAAACCCGGCTTTCTTTTTTTCTTGTTACCCGGGGGTTTGCCAGGCCGGAGCGGGGAGTCGTGTTTTCAGTTTGGTATGAAAATTGCGACACTAGATAGGTAACAGAAAAAAAGGAGTGATGCTGATGGCGGGTTACCTGGCCAGAATGGCAGAACAGGGTTTCGAGGAAGTGGTCCTGGTTCATGATGCCAAAACAGGCTTAAGGGGGGCGATTGCAATACACAGCACGGCCCGGGGGCCGGCGCTGGGGGGGACCAGGATGTGGGTTTACCCGTCGGAAAGCGCGGCTGTAGAGGATGTAATGTGCCTGGCCCGGGGGATGAGTTATAAATCCGCGGCGGCAGAACTGGCCCTCGGCGGGGGCAAGGGAGTAATTATCGGCGATCCCTCCCGCGATAAGAGCGAAGCGCTGTTCAGGGCTTACGGCCGTTTCGTGGAAAAGATGAACGGGCGCTTTATAACCGCCGCCGATATGGGCACCGAGGAAAACGACCTGGACAGCATCCGCCTGGAGACCGATCACGTGGTTGGCGGCCGGGCCGTGGGCAGTCCCTCGCCGTTTACCGCGTACGGGGTCTGGAAAGCAATGAAGGCCTGCGCCGTAGAGGTTTTCGGTTCCCCGGACCTGGAAGGGCTGTGCGTTGCCGTCCAGGGCGTGGGCAGCGTGGGCAGGGCGCTCTGCCAGCACCTGGCCGATGAAGGAGCCAGGTTGATCGTTACCGATCTGGACCGCGAAAGGGTCAGGATGGCCGAAGAACTCTGGGGGGCCACGGCAGTGGAAAGCGACCTGATATACAGCCAGGAGTGCGATTTCTTCGCGCCCTGCGCCGGAGGAGGCGCCGTCAACAGGGATAGCGCAGACCGGCTGCGCTGCCGGATTGTCGCCGGGGCGGCCAATAACGTGCTTAAAGAAGACGAACTGGGAACCGTATTACATGAACGGGGAATTCTTTATGCGCCCGATTATGTGGCCAATGCCGGAGGCCTGATCTTTGTTGAATTCAAAAGACAGGGCGGAAAAAGCGAAGATGAGACCAGGGCTCACATTGACCTGATCGAAGGCCGCATGAAGGAAATCTTCCGCCGGTCGCGGGAACAGAAATTGCGCCCTGAAGTCGTGGCCAACATGTTTGCTGAAGAAAAAATGAGGCAGGAGCCCGAGGGTTCTCTGCCCGGAACGCAGTAAGCATGCAATATTTTGCAAGCAAACAATTACAACCTGCAAGATCTTGCAAGAGAGGATGATTGCCCATGGAAGAGATGCTTGAGTTCAGGTTGCACGGCCGGGGCGGCCAGGGTATTGTGGTGGCGGCATCAATTTTTGCCGAAGCCGTATTCCTGGACGGCTACTATGCCCGGGCGTTTTCACTGTTCGGCGCCGAGCGAAGAGGCGCTCCCGTCACTGCCTTTATCCGGGTCAGCAGGGACCGCCTGATGCCGCGCAGCCGGATTTATGAGCCCGACTATGTCGTGGTTTTCGATTCTTCGCTGGCGGCGGAAACAACTGTTGCCGGTTTAAAGGAAAGCGGAACGCTTCTTCTTAACACCGGGGAGACCGCCGATAGCGGCAGCTTTTTAAGCGAAACCCGCTCCGGGCAGTATAAAATTTTTGCGGTTGACGCCACGGAAATTGCCTGGAAATACGGCCTGACTATCGGCAGTTTCCCGATGGTCAACACGGTGATGCTGGGGGCCATGGCTTCATTAAGCGGCCTCGCTTCACAGGACAGCCTGTTTGCATCGGTCCGGAAAAGAGTTACCGCCAGCATCGATGCCAATATCAGCGCCGTCGGCGACGGATACGCAAGTGTAAAGGAGGTGCAGCGGCTTGTTACCTGAGATGGTTAAAGAAAAAATATGTTATTCCTGCGGGGGGGAGCCGAGCACGATCAATAAAACGGGAGAATGGCGCTTCCTGACCCCCGGGCGGGTCGCAAGGCTCTCGCCCTGCCGGCAGGGCTGCCTGCTGGACGGTGAAATCCCTGCCTGGATGGAAGCGGTAAAGCAGGAAAAATGGGAAGAGGCCTGGCAGATTATGAGTCAATATAACCCCTTTCCGGCCCTGACCGGTTATACCTGCTTTCATCCCTGCACTGAAAACTGCAATCGCGGCCAGCTTGACCGCGATATTGGTATTCCGGAAGTGGAAAAAGCGATCGGCGAGTGGCGCCTTGCCTCATCCCGGGAAGATAAGGAAACGGCGCCGGCAAAAGGCAGGGTGGCGGTTGTGGGTTCGGGCCCGGCCGGAATGAGCTGCGCCTTTTATCTCAACAGGAACGGCTACGATGTTACCGTCTTCGAAAAGGAAAAAGTAACCGGTGGGATGTTTGCCCTGGGAATTCCTGAGTACCGCCTGCCGCGCCGGATCCTGAAACAGGAGCTGGACCTGCTCGAAGCGGAGGGTATTAAATTTATAGCCGGCTGCGCCGTGGGAAGAGATATACCGCTTTCAGAGCTGTACGCTGAATACGACGAGGTTTTCCTGGGCCCCGGGGCCTGGAAGCCCCGCCGGGCCGGCATTCCCGGTGAAGACAGCGCCGGCGTTTACAATGCGCTGGAGTTTTTAAGCCGGATCAATACCG
>SLSE01000090.1 GCA_007130585.1 Syntrophomonadaceae bacterium
ATTTTGTCCATCGCGCTTTCAACCCCTACAATAGCCGGCTTGCCCAGGTTGATGGCTACAATCGCCCCGTGCGAGGTAAGACCCCCCTCTTCGGTTACCAGCGCTGCCGCTTTTTTGATGGCCGGCATGTAGCTGCTGTCGGTGCAGCGGGCTATCAGGATCCGGCCCTCCTCTATTTTATCAAGATCGCTTTCCCTGTTAATCAGGTACGCCTTTCCGCTCACTGCCGTTTTACCTACACCTGTGCCTTTCACGATAACCTCCCCGACTGTTTCCACTCTCAACAAGTTAGTCGTCCCCGATACGCCTATCGGGACGCCTGCTGTTATAACTACCAGGTTGCCGTTGCTGATCAGGCCTTTATTCAGCGCAGCCTGGATGGCGTTCGAAAACATTTCGTCCGTCGATTTGGCCGGCGGGCAAACCACGGCCCGCACGCCCCAGGTCAGGGTCAGCCGGCCGGCCACCCTGTTGTTGGAAGTAACCGCAACTATCGGCGCCCGGGGCCGGTACTTCGAAACCATGCGTGCCGTATGCCCGGAATGGGTGGCGGTGATCACCGCGTCGGCAGCAAGTTCATAAGCAATATGGCTGGTGCTGTAACTGATGGCGTTGGTAACTGTTTTCCTTGTTGCCGGGTCCAGTTCTTCCATCATTCTGCGGTAATCGAGGTCCTGTTCCGTGCGCACGGCTATGCGGCTCATGGTCCTGACGGATTCGATTGGAAATTTGCCGACGGCCGTTTCACCCGAGAGCATAACGGCATCAGTTCCGTCAAAAATGGCATTGGCCACATCGCTTGCCTCGGCCCGGGTGGGGCTGGGATTCCGGATCATGCTGTCCAGCATCTGGGTGGCGGTGATAACGGGTTTGCCGACCCTGTTGCATTTTTTTATGAACACTTTCTGGAGCATGGGCACTTCCTCGGGCGGGATTTCAACCCCCAGGTCACCCCTGGCCACCATTATTCCGTCTGAGACCTCCAGGATCTCATCGTAATTTTCAACGCCTTCCCTGCTCTCAATTTTTGCCAGGATCATAATGCTGCTGCCCTGCTTTTCAACCAGCTCCCTTATTTCCAGCACGTCTTCGGCGCTGCGGGTAAAAGAAGCCGCCAGGAACTCAACTTCATACTCCAGGGCTGTAATTATATCCCGGCGATCTTCGTCGTTTAAAGCCGGCAGGTTGATCCTGGTGCCCGGGGTATTAAGGCCCTTGTAGCTGCGGAGTTCCCCGCCGTGCAATATGCGGCAGTGGATATCCCGGCCCTCTATCCCGGCCACTTCCAGGACAATCAGGCCGTCATCGATCAGGATTCTGCTGCCCTTTTCCAGGTCACGGTGCAGGTAGGGATAGGTAACCGAAACCCTCCTGCTGTCCCCCACAATCTCTTCCGTGGTAAGGATAATTTCCCCGCCCACTTCCAGTTCGACATAATCTTCCCGCAGGTCGCCGGTTCTTACTTCCGGGCCGCGGGTATCGTAAAGAAAGCCGACCCTCCTGTCCATCCTGCTTCCGGCCTCGCGGATCATTTCCAGGCGGCGGATATGTTCTTCGCTTGTGCCATGCGAAAGGTTAAGCCTGGCAACATCCATCCCGGCATCAATTAGCTGTTCAATTCTCTCCTCACTATCAATACTCGGCCCTATGGTACAGACAATTTTTGTTCGCCGCATTATAGTTCCTCCTCATCCTGACCCTGCCGCCGGAACTCCATCCGGCCCGGGTTTAAGCCTTGCTGCTCAACCGCCCTTTACCGGTCCCGGTAAATGGCCTCTATGTTGAAAGATCCCTGGCCAGGTGATACAACTCCTCGGGAAATTCTTTTTCGGTCTTAAAACAACCTTCAAGCGATGCCGGGACAACTTCGCTGCCCCGGACTGCGGTAAAAAGTCCCTGCTTGTTCTCATACAGAAGGTCAACAGCCATGGCCCCCATCCGGCTGCCCAGCAGGCGGTCCACGGCGCTGGGAGTGCCCCCGCGCTGAATATGCCCGAGAACCGTTACCCTGACATCAACCTTGATCTTTTCGCAGATCTCTTTGTTTATCTCAAATACATCACCCGCGCCTTCGGCCACCACTATAATGCTGTGCGCTTTCTGTCTTTTAATGCCCTTTAGCACCCTGTCGCAGACATCATCCAGGTTGTACTCAATTTCAGGAATCAGGATTGATTCAGCGCCGCCGGCCAGGCCTGCGGCCAGTGCCAGGTAACCATCGTTGCGGCCCATTACTTCGACGATAAAAACGCGCTCATGTGACGTCGCCGTATCTCTCAGCCTGTTAATGGCATGAAGGATTGTATTTACCGCTGTATCGAAGCCGATTGTCTGTTCAGTGCCTTTTACATCATTATCAATTGTTCCCGGGATACAAATAGTTTTTATGCCCCGCTGCTCAAGGGTCTGGGCTCCCCTGAACGACCCTTCTCCTCCGATTACCACCAGGCCGTCAATTCCATCTTCTTTCAACCGGCTGGCTGCCTTGTCCTGGTTTTCCGGCTCCATCATTTCAGGAGCCCGGGCAGTCAGCAGTACCGTTCCCCCGCGGTGGATAATATCGGCTACGGAACCGGTTTCCAGGTCTTCAAAAGGGGTTGGATCAAACATTCCGGCAAAGCCCCGTTTGATCCCGCATATCTCAAGGCCCCTGCTGAGCGCTCTGCGTACCACGGCCCGCACGGCGGGGTTCATACCCGGGGCATCGCCGCCGCTGGTTAATACCGCTATCTTTCTCATCGTTTTTATACTCCCCTTTATCCCGTTCCCGCTTCCCTCTCCCCCGGCTGCTCAATGACGGCACCGGGTCCGAGCAGGCTCTCCAGGCGCCTGCGGCAGGAGGGGTGATCGCGGATCCAGTATTCTTCTTCCAGCATCAGCGTTTTCCTGTCGTTTTTAAAAAAGAGGCAAACCGGAACTTCTCCGTTTTCAGCTACCAGGGTGTCCTTCAAATTTTGCAGGACCGTCCCGTCATGTTCCTCGCCTATCACCAGGCGGTAATATTTCTTTTCACGGTTTAACGGCCTGATCGATTCGGCGAGAATTTTAATATCTTCTTCTTCCTTTAAATCCGTCCTGCCCTCTACCAGGACCAGGTTGTCTTCCTGGAGAACGGCAGAATTGCTTTCAAACAGGTCCGGGAAGACTACCAGTTCCACGCTGCCGGTAAGATCTTCCAGCTTAACAAAAGCCATCTGCTTGTTCTTTTTTGTATAAAAATGGCGCACGGCGACAATAATTCCGCCCACTTTTACATGCTTGTTATCGCCTGCTGCAGACAGTTCCGCGCAGGAGGTCAGATCGGCCATTCTCTCAAGAACAGGCCGGTGCGGTTCCAGGGGATGCCCGGAGATGTAGAGGCCGAGCATCTCTTTTTCCATGGAAAGCCTCTCTTTGTCAGAAAAGGGCTCGATAGAGGGCGGGTTGTCGGTCAGCAGTTCCTCCTGGACAGCGCTTTCCATCAGGGAAAACATCGAGATCTGGCCCTGTTCTCTTTCCCGCTGGACTGACTGGCCCTGGGCCAGGACATCCTCCAGGATCGCGAGATATTGGGCCCTGTGCCCGCCAAGGGTATCGAAGGCGCCGCACTTGACCAGGCTTTCCAGGACTTTGCGGTTGCATGAGCGCATATCAACCCGCGAAACAAAGTCGCGCATTGAGATATAAGGTTTTTCAACCCTGGCCCCGACAATCGATTCTATGGCGCCCAGGCCGACATTTTTCACGGCAGCCAGGCCGAACCGGATCCTGTTTTCGCCGATCGGCGTGAAATGGGTATCGCTTTCGTTAATGTCGGGGGGAAGCAGTTCAATCCCCATTCGCTTGCAGTCGGCAATATACAGGGCGACTTTATCGCTGTTCGAATAATAAACGGTCATCAGGGCCGCCATGAACTCCACGGGATAGTTGGCCTTTAAGTATGCTGTCTGGTAGGCAATCATGGCATAAGCGGCCGCGTGCGATTTATTGAAACCGTAAGAAGCAAATTTTAAAATCAGGTCGTAAATTTCTGCAGCCAGCGCTTCCGAGTAGCCGTTATTCATACAGCCGTTAATGAAAAGCTGCTGCTGTTCGTCCAGGATCTCCATTTTCTTTTTGCCGATTGCCCGGCGCAGCAAATCGGCCTGACCCAGGGTGAAGCCGGCCATGCGGGCGGCAATTTCCATGATCTGCTCCTGGTAGACAATAACCCCGTAAGTTTCATTGAGGATCGGTTCCAAAACAGGGTGGGCATACCTGATCTGCCTTTTCCCGTGCTTGCTCTGCACGAAAACGGGTATCTGCTCCATCGGACCGGGCCGGTAAAGGGCTACCACGGCGATTATATCTTCAAATTTATTGGGCATCAGGTCCCGCAAAACGGAACGCATTCCCGTGCTCTCAAGCTGGAAGGTTCCCGTGGTCTCCCCCCGCGAGAGCAAATCGTAGGTTTTTCCGTCGTCGAGCGGGATCCTGTCGATATCAATCCTGGTGTCGTGCCGCTTTTCAATGTTCTCGAGGGCTTCGCCGATAATGCTTAAAGTTTTCAGACCCAGGAAGTCCATCTTGAGCAGCCCCAGGTCTTCCAGGGTCCCCATCGGGAACTGGGTTACGATGGTGCTGTCGGAAGTCTTGTAGAGGGGAACAAAATTGATCAGCGGTTCTTCCGCGATAACCACTCCCGCGGCATGGGTCGAAGCGTGGCGGGGCATCCCTTCCACGGCCATCGATGTATCAAGCAGCTTCCTGTACTGTTCTTCCCGGTAGAGGGTTTGCAGTTCCCTGTTCTGTTCCAGGGCCCTGCTGATGGTCATCTTCGGTTCGTTCGGAATCAGCTTGGCCAGGCGATCGACCTCGTTGTAGGGGACAGCCAGGGCCCTGCCCACGTCACGGACGGCGGCCCGGGCCGCCATTGTCCCGAAAGTGATAATCTGGGCCACTCTTTCCTGGCCGTACTTTTCACAGACATAATCAATAATCCTGTCCCGCTTGTCGTCGCAAAAATCTATATCGATGTCGGGCATCGAAATCCTTTCCGGGTTCAGGAATCGTTCAAAAAGCAGGCTGTACTTCAGGGGATCAATGTTTGTAATCCCCAGGCTGTAGGCAACAAGGCTGCCTGCCGCCGAACCGCGGCCGGGGCCGACTATAACCTTCTCTTTCTTGGCATACTCAATCAGGTCCCAGACAATCAGGAAATAGTGAGAGTAATCCATCTGCCCTATAACCTGCAGTTCGTATTCGAGACGCTCCGTCATTTCGGGGGTTATCTCAGCATAGCGCTCCCGCAGCCCTTTATGACAAAGCTCTTTAAGATAACCGGCAGGGTCGGTGCCTTCGGGAAGGTGATATTCCGGCAGGTAGCGCCTGGAAAAGTCCTTTTCCACGTTGCAGCGCCCGGCAATAAGCACGCTGTTGCTGATCGCATCATTGTAATCGGAAAAAATGGCCGCCATTTCCTCCGCCGTTTTAAAGTAGAATTCTTCGCTTTCAAATTTCATCCGCTCCGGTTCATCAACTGTTTTACCGGTCTGGATACAGAGCAGTACATCGTGCGTTTCGGCATCTTCCTTCGCCAGGTAGTGGACATCGTTGGCCGCTACCATGGGTATGCCTTCCTGGCGGGAAATTTCCCGCAGGGCCCGGTTCACGGTTTTCTGTTCCGGTATGCCGTGGTCGTGCAGCTCCAGGAAAAAACTATCCTTTCCGAACAGGTCCCGGTAATAGCAGGCCGCCTCCCGCGCTTTGCCAGGTTGCCCCTGCAGGATCAGGGACGGGATTTCACCGGCCAGGCAGGCGCTTAGGGCAATCAGCCCTTCGCTGCACTCTTCCAGCAGCTGCCTGTCTACGCGCGGTTTGTAATAAAAACCTTCCAGGTAGCCGGAGGAAACAAGGCGCATCAGGTTGCGGTAACCGGTATTGTTTTCGGCCAGCAGCACCAGGTGGTACTGCGTGTCATCCCTTTTAGCCTCTTTCTGGAAGCGGGACCGGGGAGAAACATAGACTTCGCAGCCCAGGATCGGTTTTACCCCGGCTTCCCTGGCTGCCCGGTAAAAATCAATTACTCCGAACATGGTGCCGTGGTCGGTAACGGCAAGGGCGGGCATGCCCAGTTGCGCGGCACGTTCAATCATTTTTTTAATTTTTGCCGCGCCGTCGAGCAGGCTGTATTCGCTATGGCAGTGCAGGTGAACAAAGTTAACCTCGGACAATCTTAACCAGCCTCGATTCATAATTATATTCAGGAGTCTCAGGCGGAAGTCGGGAGCTGTTTAACAACTGCCCGGCGCTCCCGTTTCCCACTTTACACTTTCGACTTTTAAGGGGAAGATCCTTTCCGGTCGCCGCGGTTCGCATCAGAATTTATTTATTATTTTTTTAACATGCCTTTCAATTTTATTACCCATAATTCGCTGCCCGAAAAATTTAAGCCGCCGCGAAACAGCGGGGTTTTGCTACCTTTTATCACGGGGCGCTTTGTGCTACAATAGACATGGTAAATTTATAAACAATTAAGATAATCCGGGGTTCCTTTACAGCTTCTTGTAATCCGTCCGATTTTAAAAGTTAGGGGTTTTGCCGTGTTTGCAGATCGGGAAACTCGACTGGCCTTAAAAATTGTCCTTTTTGCCACAGCCGTAGTGCTTTTGCTCTGGGCCCTGTACGCCCTCCTGCCCATTATTTCCATCCTTATTATAGCCCTCTTTATTTTTTACTTCATTAACCCTGTCGTAAAATTTCTGACCAGGCTCAAGTTTAAGCCGATCCTTGCCGCCATAATAGCGTCACTGTCAATCCTGATCGCCGTTTTCCTTCTCTTTTACCTGCTGATTCCCGGCCTGATTATTGAAGTAAGACAGCTTATGATCTTTTTAACCACCGAACTGATCCGGGATCTTCCGCTGATCATTGCTGAATTGCAGGAACTGGACGAACGTTTTAACCTTCAGCTGACAGATGCTTTTATTGAATACTCCAACCAGTTTATCAGGCAGGCTCCCGGAAACATCCAGCAGATCCTGCGGACTTTAACCACCGTATCAATCGGCCTGGTCAGCCGGGCCTGGATTACCCTGGCCCTGGTCTTTCTCGTGTTTTACCTGGTCCAGGAACTTGACAGGGTTAAGCACAACCTGACCCTGCTGTTTCCCCAGATCTACAAGGAAAACGTATCTCATTTCATCGGCACTATCGATGAAAAAGTCGGGGCTTACGTAAGGGGGACTCTCCTGAAGTGCTCTTTTGTCGGCCTGCTTACCTGGTTCGGCCTGTCTCTCCTTGATATGCCCTTTGCCCTGATGCTCGGGATCCTGGCCGGCGCCCTCAATATTATTCTCTACATCGGGCCTTTCGCTGCAGCCGTGCCGGCCGTCCTGTTAAGTATAATGCCGGATACTCCCAGCGTTCTGCTGGTTATCATTTTGTACATCTTCGTCCAGGTCCTGGATGCCTTCATGTTCACACCCTTTTTCCTGGGTAAGGCCACCGACTTAAGCCCGCTGACCGTCCTGATCATGGTCCTGGTCGGGGCCCAGTTGATGGGGCTTTTGGGGATCGTCCTTGCTATTCCGATCACGGCTACCTTAAAAGTGCTGCTGGTTGATTATTACCTTGACAGGCGCAAAATTGAGGAAGAAAACTACGTGAAGAACAACAACAGGTGCCCGGCCGGCGAGGAATAGCCCTGCCCGGCCCTTCCTTTTATGTTAACTTCAGCTCATTCCCGGAAAATTCTGCTGACGCAGGGCTTCATAAAGGACCAGGGCCGCCGAGTTGCCCAGGTTCAGTGAACGGGGGATCTGATCCACCATCGGTATTCTCAGGACAATATCTGCTTGCCCCAGGATTTCCGGAGCCAGGCCCCTGGTTTCACTGCCGAAAACCAGGAAATCATCCGGCCGGTATGTCACCCGGTGGTAATACCGCTCTCCGCCAGTTGTAAAACACAGCAGGCGGGCCCGGGGATAAGCCCGCCTGAATGATGCAAAATCAGGGTGCACTTCGAGGTCCAGGTACTTCCAGTAATCAAGGCCTGACCGCCGCACTTCGCTTTCAGAGAGCGAGAACCCCAGCGGTTCTACCAGGTGGAGCTTCGTTCCGGTCATCACGCAGGTCCGGGCGACGTTCCCGGTATTGGGTGGAATCTCAGGTTCAACAAGGACCAGGTTCATAATCCGACCTCTTATCTATTGGCATTCGCTGCTGCGCTTTTTTAAGGCATTTCCGACGCTGCCGCTTTTGCCGGCAGCGCCTTTATTTAAAAGGAATTAACCGGGCCAGGGCCTTTTTTTACTCTTCCGCCCGGTCCCTGTTTTCTGCTTCCGGTTTTTGGCGGCGCATTGTTTCGTTAAAGCTTTTCAGCTTGGCCAGGACTTTTTCGTTCAGGCTGCCTTCCGGAAAGGTCCCGTCTTCGGTTAACTCCCCGGCTTCCAGCCCGGTCAGCAGGTTCATACCTTCTTCAACAGTCTTGATGGCATAAATATTAAACCGGCCGTTCTCTACCGCCTCGACCACTTCTTTTTTAAGCATCAGGTTCTTACGGTTTTGTTCGGGGATAACAACACCCTGCTTGCCGTTTAAACCCAGGGCCTTGCAGGCCATGAAGTAACCTTCGATTTTGCTGTTCACTCCGCCGATGGGCTGGATTTCACCCTTCTGGTTAACAGAGCCCGTTACGGACAGGTCCTGCCGCAGGGGAACTTCAGCCAGGCTGGATAACAGGGAGAACAGTTCGGCGGCCGAAGCGCTGTCTCCTTCAACTCCGCCGTAAGACTGCTCGAAGCATAAACTGGCTGTCAAATTAAGCGGAGTCAACGACCCGTAGCGCATTCCCAGGTAACCGCTTAAAATGAGGACCCCCTTGCTGTGCAGCGAGCCGCTCAAATCGCTCTCCCGTTCGATGTTAATAATTCCCTTGCGGCCCAGGTAGGTCGTTGCAGTGATCCGGGAAGGCCGGCCGAACCGGTAATCCCCCTGGTCGATAACCGACAGGGCATTAACCTGTCCCACCTCTTCCCCGTCGAGGTCAAGCAGGATCTGCCCTTCTTTAATCGCTTCCATTAGTTTTTGTTCATACTGGTTGGAACGGTAGATCTTCTCATCCAGGGCCTTTTCCACGTGGCTGCTGCCGACAACGTCCGCGCCTTCCAGTTCTGCCCAGGCATCCGCCTCGCAGAGCAGATCCACGATCTCGTTAAAGCGGGTGCTTAATTTTTTCTGGTTTTCTGTCAGGCGGGTGCTGTAGCTGACGATTTCTGTCACCCCTTCGCTGTCAAAGGGGCGCAGGTTTTTTTCCCTGC
>SLSE01000160.1 GCA_007130585.1 Syntrophomonadaceae bacterium
CCGATTAGCGGATCGATGCGGCTGACCATTTCATCGAAGCTGAAAACTCCCGCTTCTCCGGACATAACTTCGCCGTCACTGTCAACAAAGAAAAACATCGGAATATACTGGGCATAAAATTCTTCCCGTTCAAGAAGTTGACGGGTCTGGGGATCGCTAAAGTCTGCCACGATAAATTCAACCTCACCGCCATAATGATCCTTTAGAGCCATGATCACGGGCTCCATTATTACGCAGGCGCTTCACGTCGGGGCATAAAATTCAAGGACAACCGGCCTTTCATTGTAAATGGCATCCAGGTAAGCCTGGTAAGGCCGGTCTGTAACGGCAAATTCAGAATCCCCGGTTATGCTGTCACCATTTACGGTCTCCGGGCTTTCGGGTTCAGCGGAATCCGGCCCTGCCCTGTCGTTATCAGAACCGCTGCCTTCTTCAGGAGCGGTGGTTTCTTCAGTTTTACGCTCATCCTGCACAGCGGCCGGCGCTTCTTCGTCTGCAGAAAATATAGTGGGAATAACCAGGATTCCGGCTGCCAGCAGCGCCATCACCGCAGCGGCCACAACAATCAGTCTGTACGTTCCGGACAATTTTAAACCTCCCCTGCAGTAGTTTGTTAATCTATGTTATTACATAATACCATAGCATGGCAAGGGCATTACTATCATATCCCGGAAATTATGGCAGCAGCATTTTCCCGCCCGGCATGTTGACCATAAAGTCTTACGGCGCGAACAAGTAAAGGCCTGTTAATGATAAGATAGGGCAAAGGAGGAGTAAAATGAATAACTTAAAACTGGAAGAAATGACCTGGCCGGAAATTGAAACCGCCCTGGAAAATGGTTACCGGACTGTCATAATCTGCGCCGCATCCATTGAGCAGCACGGCCCCCACCTGGCCCAGCTTGCCGACTCTGCAATCGGGGAAGTTTCTGCAGTCGATCTGGCCAGGCGGCTGGGCAATGCCCTGGTCGCTCCCGTTATCCGTCCCGGCCTTTCATCTCATCACATGCCCCTGCCGGGCAGCCTGACCCTGCGTCCGGAAATTTTTACCGGCCTGGTGGAAGATTACGTAACCTGTTATAAAACACACGGGTTCAAAAATATTGTTTTGATTTCATCACACGGTGGAAATTTTGAAACCCTGGATACAATTGCTGTTGACCTGAGGTCAAAATACGCCGACCTGAAAATTGTTACCGGGTTGCCCCTGGATAAATTAATGGAACTGCTGGGGAAAATGGAACAGGAAGAGAACCTGCCTCCCGGCACCTGCGGCGGCCATGCCTGCGATTATGAAACTTCGGTTATGCTGGCCCTCTACCCGCAGCATGTGCGCACAGACCAGGCAAAGCCGGGTTATACAGGCCGGCCGACCCGTGAAATGCTGAACCGCCTTTATAAGGAAGGGGTTACAACTATTTCCCCCACGGGCGTAATTGGCGATCCCGGCAGAGCCAGCGCTGAGCGGGGGAGCCGCTATTTCGAGATGGTACAGGCTGCCATCCATGAAGCAGTTAAGACGGCCCTGGCAGATAATTCATAACAGGTTTCGGACGGGCTTAGTAATTGACGAGGCAGCGAAACTGGCTAAACAGTGCTGTCTTTGGCCCCTGAGAAGGAAATCCTGACCGTTTCAACCGGCGGATCGGCCCGGCAATACTGCGCTATTAACCGGGCCGCAATCTGTCGGGACTCAGCCTGCTTTCCAGGGCGGCACACTCATCAAGGAGCTCCCGGGGCAGCCTGGCATTGAAGCGTTTGAAAAAGTGGCGGTGCTCGGCTGCTTCTTCCAGCCAAAGTTCCCTGTCTATCGCGAAGAGCTGTTCCAGGTCTGAGTCGCTCAGATCCAGGCCCTCCAGGTTGAGATCACCGGAAAGGGGAACCATGCCGAGGGGGGTCTCCTTAGCCCCGATCTGCCCTTTCGCCCTGCGGAGGATCCATTCCAGAACCCTGAGATTCTCGCTAAAGCCCGGCCAAATAAATTTCCCGCCAGCATCTTTTCGAAACCAGTTAACGTGAAATATTTTCGGGGGCCTTTTGATCCTCAGCCCCATTTCAAGCCAGTGACGGAAATAATCGGCCATATTGTAGCCGCAAAATGGCAGCATGGCCATCGGATCGTGCCGTACTTTACCCAGTTTGCCAAACTGGGCTGCAGTTAATTCTGAGAACATGGTTGCTCCGGTGTAAACCCCGTGCTTCCAGTTAAAAGTTTCGTAAACCAGCGGCACTTTTGTGGAGCAGCGTCCTCCAAAAACAATGGCAGATAACGGAACACCCCGGGGATTCTCCCATTCGGGGGAGGCTATGGGGCACTGGGACATAGGCGCAGTAAAGCGCGAATTGGGATGGGCGCCGGGTTTCGGCAGACCGTCGGGTTCAACCATACCCGGTTTCCAGTAGCTGCCGTCCCAGGAAGTCCCTTCAGGCGGGGGCGGCCCTTCTCCGTTTTCCCACCAGATATCTCCATCGTCAGTTAACAGCACGTTGGCAAAAATGCTGTTGCTACGAATTGTAGCCATGGCATTAGGGTTGGATTGTGAATTTGTGCCGGGCGCCACTCCGAAGAACCCGTTTTCCGGGTTAATGGCCCAGAGACGGCCGTCTTCCCCGATCCTGAGCCAGGCGATGTCATCGCCTACAGTCCAGATTTTATAACCGCGGGATCGGAAGGGCGCGGGAGGCACAAGCATAGCCAGGTTGGTCTTCCCGCAGGCACTGGGAAATGCGGCGGCAATATAGTCCACGTTGCCGGCAGGATCTTCGATGCCCATGATCAGCATATGTTCAGCCATCCAGCCTTCCTGTTTCCCCATGTGGCTGGCAATGCGCAGGCTGAGGCATTTTTTCCCTAAGAGAACATTGCCTCCGTACCCTGAGTTAACGCTCCATATTGTATTATCCTCCGGGAAGTGAAGGATCAGGCGTTTATTTTCATCAAGTTCCGCCACGCTGTGCAGCGCACGCGTGAACTCACCATCGGGGCCCAGTTCATCAAGAACTTTCCGGCCGGCCCGGGTTACAATCAGCATATTTAAAACCACGTAAAGACTGTCTGTAAGCTCTACGCCTATCTTGCTGTATGGCGAACCGAGCGGCCCCATGGAGAATGGGATCACATACATTGTCCGGCCCCGCATAGCGCCCCTGAAGTATTCTCCCGCCCGGCGGTAAGCTTCACGCGGTTCCATCCAATTGTTGGTCGGCCCGGCATCGCTCCTGTCACGGGTGCAAATGAAGGTAAGGTTTTCGGTCCGGGCTACATCATTTACAGCCGTGCGGTGATAAAGGCAGCCCGGCCATTTTCCGGGATCCAGGCGGGTTACTTCTCCCCTCGCGACAGCTTCCCTCTCCAGTTCCGTTCGCTGTTCTTCGCTGCCGTCAATCCATACTATCCGTTCAGGCTCGCACATCTTCGCCATCCGGTCCAGCCAATCCATGAGTTTTCGGTTGTTCAATTTTTTTACCTCGGATTTTCGTTGATCACTGCTTTTTTCGCTACAAAAAAAGAGCCATGGATAACCATAGCTATTCTTAATAAAAATTATACCACGGCACTATTTTGAACTCAAGAATTCCCCTGTTCAAAATCCGGCTTTCTCAGTTTGAATGCAGGGTAGGATACCGGAAATCGGCAGGAACGCTGTTACCTGAGAGATAATCCCGGGTCAGGGGAAGATCGTTGCAGAGGCCTTTGCTGAAGAGTATTTGATGAATATCAAGGCCGCTGTTCTGAAATAACACTGTGCATCCGACCAGGTACAGCCTCCAGATCCTGACAAACCTCTCCCCGTATTTTTCTTTTACCTCTGCGGCCACTTTTTCAAAATTTTCCGCCCAGCGTCCGGTGGTTACGGCATAGTGAAGGCGCAGGCTTTCCACATCTATAAGGTGGAACTGCTGTTCCGACATGTTCCAGATAATATCCCGCAAAGACGGTATGTGCCCCCAGGGGAAAATATATTTTTCCAGCAGGGGGCTGGTCGGCGATTCTGTGGTACGGGTGATGGAATGAACCAGCGAGAGGCCCTGTGGTTTTAACATTTTCCTCAGGCATGAAAAATAGGCCGGGATATAATCCTGTCCCACATACTTGAACATGCCCACGCTGACAACCTTGTCGAAAGTATGGCCTTCAACACACAGGTCCCTGTAATCAGCCACACGCACCCGGACCATATCCTCGAGCCCCTCCTGCCTGATCCGCCGTTTTGCTTCTTCCTCTTCCTCTTTGCTCAGGGTTATACCCAGCGACTTTACCCCATAATCCCGGGCCGCTTTGATAATTAACCAGCCCCAGCCGCTCCCTATATCAAGCAGGGTTTCCCCTTCTTTTAATTGCAGTTTGCGCAGGATATGATCAATCTTTTGCAGCTGGGCCTGCTCAAGAGTATCTCCGGGAGTCTTGAAATAGGCACATGAAAAGCTCATGGTCCTGTCCAGCCACAGCTTGTAAAAATCGCTGTCCAGGTTGTAATGATACTGCACATTAGTGGCCTGCTCGCATGATTCCCGTTCTTTTTTTGTTTTCATGAAACGCTGGAAAAGCCCTTCCTTATCAAGATCTCTTTTAAAAAGCGCTTCGTTTTTTATTAAAAGGCTGAACAATGCCTTCAGGTCGCCTTCGATATCAATTTTTTGATCCAGGTAAGCCTCGCTGAATTTAATTTCCGGATCGCGAAGCATTTCTTTCAGGTTTAATTTTTCTTTTACAATCACCCTGATCTGTGGTTCTTCGCTGCCGGCTGCTCCGAAAACTTCCGTCTCGCCGTCCCAGTAGGTCACCGCCACAGGCGCCCCTTTAATACTGCGGAAAATCGCTCTCAGAAGGTTTTTATCCATAGTCGATCTCCTCCCCGGGCACCCCGGAACAGCGAAGCCTTAAGTGCCTGTCGCCTAATTTTTTACTGGCAGATTTTCTTTTATTATGCTACAATTCTTTTAATATTGCAAATATTATTCTTTTTTACCTGCATCAGTTAATGCAAAGCCGGGCTTGCGGAAAGGTCAGCCCCGGGGAAATAACTTCCTGACAGAAAAACGCTCTGGCAAGGAGAGATTTGCACATGAAATTCAGGTTCTTACTGTACCTGCTTTCAACTAAACTCAGGGCCGCGGCAAGAAAGAATGGGGCTTTTAAAAAGTATATTAAAAATAAAACCCTGCGGGCAGTGATAAAAACTGCCGACAATAAGCACGGCAGGCTGTATATTTTTGAGCAGGGGAAAATATCCTCAGCCCCGGGAATTCATAAAGCAGCTTTTGCGATGGTTTGGTCTGATCCCGATACGGCTTTCAAAGTGATGACTTCCGGCAACGAGGAATCTTCGCTGGCAGCGCTGACAGAAAACAAGCTGACCGTCGAGGGCAGCTATAAGGATTTTGCCTGGTTTTCAAAAGCTCTATCGTTAATGTAAGGAAACTAATAAATATGGGGGTTTTCAAAGTGACTTCGCAATCCACGGTGCAAGAAAAACCAATCGGGATTATCCCCTTCGATCATGAATGGCCTGTTTCTGACGGTCATATGGGCAAGAATACCTCTCCTTTTCCCAGGGTTAACCGTTTCATTAACCGCGTCCTTGAAACAGAATTCACCGTAGATCATCAGAGAGCCATCCTGGTAACCGAAGCTTATGAAAAATACGAGCATGAACCACAAATTATCAGGTGCGCTTTAGCCCTGGCCAATGTTCTTGACAATGTGGAAATCAGCTTAACCGAGGACGAGTTGATTGCAGGTGAAATGGCGGCACCCATGAAAGCGGCGCCGATTTTTCCCGAGCACTCATATAACTGGGTAATGGATGAAATGAAAAACCACCCCTGGCACAAAAGGCTTCATGACCGTTACTACATCTCCAGGTTATCGGCAAAAAAACTTAAGAGCATCGAAAGCTACTGGAAAGGAAAATCTATCGATGAGGCCATTATCTCTGAGCTGAGCGATGATGAGCTGAAAGGAACGAATGTCGGCCGGGGCTTTTACCTCCTTAATCTCTACATGTACGGGGGTATCGGACACGTCCAGGCTAATTACGAAAAACTCTTTGCCGGGGGCTTTTACGGCCTTAAGCAGGACATCCTGCAAAAGCTTGAACACCTGGAACAAAAAGGTGAACCTGGCGGAGCAGAAGAAAACTTCTACAGGGCGGAATTGATTACTCTCGAAGCGGCGATGCGTTATTTCCGGCGTTACGCCGCACTGGCTGTTAAGATGGCCGAGCAGGAAAAATCGCCGCACAGGAAGCAGGAGCTTTATCTAATCGCTGATAACTGCCGGTGGGTTTCTACAAACCCACCGAGAACCTTTCACGAGGCGCTGCAGCTTCTTTACCTGGCAACCACCATCCTCCTCATAGAAACCAACGGGCACTCGGTATCTATCGGCAGGTTCGATCAGTTAATGGAACCTTTTTACCGCAGTGATATTGCCGGCGGTGAAACGACCAAGGAAGAAATCCAGGAACTAATCGAGATATACTTCATCAAGCACCTGTGGTGGACTAAGCTGAGAGACCGCCTGACTGTTATCGCCAATTCCGGCCGGGGCATGGGCGGGGACAGCATTACCCTGGGCGGCATCGACAGTGAGGGCATTGATGCCACCAATGATTTAACTTTCATGTGTCTCGATGCCATCGCCCACACCAGGTCGGGGGTCCCCTGGATTGCCGTCCGCTGGCATGAGCATACCCCGTGGGAATTAAAAGTTAAAACAGTTAATGTGATCCGCATCGGCACCGGCCAGCCAAAAGTATTCAATGACCGGGCGGCCATACCCGCTTCGCTTCGCGCCGGCCGAACTCTGGAAGACTCCAGGAACTACCATGTCGTGGGTTGCGTCGAGATAGACTCCGGCGGAAAAGAATACGGCTGGCACGATGCCGCCTACTTTAATATTGCAAAGATCCTGGAACTGGCCATCAACGACGGCAGGTGTATCGGCTGCGGCGAGCACTGCAACCGCTGGGAAGTTTGCGGTGAACTGGGCGCCCGCCTCGGGCCGCAAACAGGTAAACTTGCCGACTTCAGTTCGTTCGACCAGGTCATGGCCGCCTACAACCGGCAGATGGAATACTGGGTCGATCTGATGGTCAGGGGCATTGAGATCATGGACAAGATCCACCAGCGGTTAAAACCGCTGCCTTTTTTATCGACCCTGATCGATGACTGCACGGAAAAAGGTATTGATGTTTCCGCCGGCGGCGCCCGTTATAATTTCACCGGCCCACAGGCTGTGGGAGTGGGCACAACAGCCGACGGTATGGCGGCAATTAAACAGTTGGTTTTTGAAGAGAAAAAGATAACCGCAGATCGCCTGCTTAACGCCCTGGAAAACAACTGGGTTGGCGATGAGCCGCTTTATGCGCTTGTCAACAGCGACAAGGTCCATCATTATGGGAACGATGATCTTTACGCCGACGAACTGGCCAGGTTTGCTACGGACACTTACTGCAGACACGTCGAAAACCGGCCAAATTGCCGGGGAGGGAAATACCTGCCCGGCATTTATTCGGTTTCGGCGAATACCGCCCTGGGCCTGACCCAGTGGGCCTCTGCCGATGGCAGGGTGGCCCTGGAACCTGTATCGGATTGCCTGGGTCCCGTTCACACCCGGGCCGGTTCTCATGATACCAAAGGCCCCAGCGCCATTGTCAGGTCTGTAACCAGGCTGGACCATATCAGGGCGGCCAACGGAACCCTCCTCAACTGGAAATTCTCCCCTTCCTGCGTAACGGGAGAAACGGGCCGCAATAACCTGATTGCCCTGATTGATGTCTATTTCGACCTTAAGGGAATGCACAGCCAGTTCAATATTGTCAGCAGGGAAACCCTTGAACGCGCTCTCGAAAACCCCGAACAATACAGGTACCTGCTGGTCAGGGTTGCCGGCTACAGCGCCTTCTTCGTTGAGCTGAGCAAGCCGTTGCAATACGATATTATGGGCAGAACGGAGTTATCATTTGACTGATCGTATGGCACGGGGTTACGTCACCAATATTCAGCGCTTCACTGTCCACGACGGCCCGGGCATCCGCACGGGGGTTTTTTTAAAAGGCTGTCCCCTGCGCTGCAGGTGGTGCAGCAATCCGGAAAATATCCGGCCCTATCCCGAGGTCGGCGTTTATCCTGACCGGTGTATCGGGATCGACAGGTGCGGGTTTTGTCTTTCCGCATGCCCCGAAAAAAAAACAGGCGTCCTTATAACCGAAAATAACCTGGTTACAGCCATCAACCGGGATGGATGCGCACGCTGCTTTTCCTGCGCCGGGGCCTGCCCGGCAAATGCCCTGATCGTCTGGGGCAAATTGTATACTGTCCGGGAAATAATTGAGGAGGTCCTCGAAGATCTTCCTTTTTACGCAAAATCGGGAGGCGGGGTTACCCTGTCAGGGGGAGATCCCCTGACCCAGTGGGAGTTTTCCCTGGAAATCCTGAAGGAATGCAGGAAACACGGCATTCATACCTGCCTGGAAACTGAACAGCATGTCAGTCCGCAGATCTTAAAAACCGTCTATCCCTATGTTGATATGGTAATTACCGATATAAAGCATATGGATTCTCAGAAGCACCGGGAGTACACCGGTGCAGGCAATGAGCTAATCCTGCGCAATATCGCTGAAACGGCTAAAACCGGGATGCCGCTTATTATCCGCATCCCGGTGATCCCGGGCCATAACGACAACCCGGAAAACATCGAAGCCACCGCCCGGTTCATTACGGGGACCCTGGAAACCCGCGTCAGGCAGGTACAGCTTCTTCCCTACCGGCCGCTGGGCACGGAAAAATACCACTCCCTGGGCCTGCCTTATGGCATGGAGAATTTCCGCCTTCCGGAACGGGAAGTATGGGAAAAGAGCATCCTCTCCCTTGCCGGGCAGCTAAAAAAGTACGGCATACCCGCCGTTGCCGGCAGCAGCAGTCCGGCAGGGTAATCATAATGAATGCCGGACAGCGGCTTTACTTTTCAACAACCCCGTACCCCGCTTTCCGGACAGCTTCCTTCAATTCATCCAGGTCAACCTCAGCCGGACGATATTTTATCCGGGCCTTTTCCGAAGCAATGTCAACCGCTGCTTCGATAACACCTGCCGTGCTTTTAAGGCTTTCTTCAACCTGCCGGGCACAGTGCTCACAGGACATGCCGGAGATGGCGATTTCAGTAGCCCGGGGTTCTGTTTTGCCGGTGTTTTCGCTCATTAGCTTGCCTCCTCCACAGCTTAATTATACTTACAACAATTACTTGCAAC
>SLSE01000183.1 GCA_007130585.1 Syntrophomonadaceae bacterium
GCTGGCCCGCCGACCTGTACCTGGAAGGCAGCGACCAGTATCGCGGCTGGTTCCACTCCTCCCTGCTGACGGCAGTTGCCACTAAAGGCGAACCGCCCTACGATGCCGTGCTCAGCCACGGCTGGGTAGTGGACGGGGAAGGTAAAAAAATGTCCAAGTCACTCGGCAACGTTATAGCTCCCGAGCAGATCATCAAACAATACGGCGCCGACATTCTGCGGCTCTGGGTTTCCTCGGCGGACTTTACCAGCGATATCCACCTGTCTGAGAATATCCTTAAACAGCTGATCGAAGTTTACCGCAAAATCCGCAATACCACCCGGTTCCTGCTGGGCAGCTGTTCTGACTTTGATCCCGCTGCGCACGCTATCGGCTATGAAGAAATGGAAGAGATCGACCGCTGGGCCCTGCACCGCTTAAACGGGTTGGTCCGCAGGGTTACCAGTGCTTATGAAAACTACGAATACCACCAGTTTTTCCACGCTATCCATAACTTCTGCGTGGTCGATATGAGCAATTTTTACCTTGATGTAATCAAGGACCGCCTTTACTGTTCAACGAAGGATGATCCCGCCCGCCGTTCGGCCCAAACGGCCCTGATGGCCGTCCTTGAGAACCTGGTGAAATTGATGTCTCCGATCCTGACCTTTACCTCGGAAGAGATCTGGCAGCACCTGCCCGGCCGGCGCCTGGAAAGCGTTCAGCTGGCAGACTGGCCCGAGCCCGATCCTGCCTGGGATGATCAGGACCTGGCCCGCCGCTGGCAGACCCTGCTTGAAGTTCGTGAAGAAGTAACCTGGGCCCTGGAGCAGGCCCGCCAGGAAAAAGTTATTGGCGGTTCACTGGCTGCCTCTGTCACGCTCTGGGCCGATGAAACTGCATCCGGTCTGCTGCAGGAATACGAGGACTACCTGCCCGTCCTGTTTATTGTTTCGCAGGTCAGGTTAAACCGGGGCCGCGACCTGGCTCCTTCCGGAGCTGTAAAAGGCCAGAAAGCTCCGGTCAGCATCCTGGTTGAAAGCGCGCCCGGGCACAAGTGCCCCCGCTGCTGGATTTTCACCGAATCGGAAGAAGATCTCTGCCCCCGCTGCAGCAGGGTAGTTGCTGCACTGTAAAAGCGCACCAAACAAATAACCGCCTGCCCGGCTAATTTACCTGCCCGGGCAGGCGAGCTTTATAGTTCTTTTATTGTATTGTTTTTTTGATCATTCTGGAAGCTGCGCGGTTCATGAAAATCTGAATTATCTTATCCCCTGAGCAGCAAAGGGAAAGCTCTTTCCTGGTGCCTGGCAATTTTTCTATCGCCTGTGCTGATCAAGCATCTAAAGATTTCAAAATACTGCCTCGATACATTGCCCCAACACATACTGCGGCCGAGCCTGTAAGCCTTTTCCGCGAGGGCCATTCTTGTGCCGGGCTCTTTGGCCAGCAGCAGCAGTTCTGCAGCCATCGCCGCCGGGTCGCCTGTCTTTACGAGTCGGCCCCGACCTTCAGTTAACGCTTCCCGGGCATGAAGATAAGGGGTGGAGATAATCGTTTTCCCCATGCTCAGGGCTGTGCTCAGGACGCCGCTGGTGACTTGAGCCTCCGAGTGATAAGGACAGACTACAATGTCGGCTGCCCCAACGTAACAGTTCATGGTTTCATCATCTACAAAAGCATCAATAAAAGCAACATTCCTGCTCAAGCCCAGCTTTGCAACCAACGCTTCCAGGCTCTTCCTGTAAGCCTCGCCGTTATGTTTCTTTTCTACGGGATGGGTAATCCCCAGAACCACATACAGCGCCTGGGGGTATTTTTTCACCAGTGGTGGAAGAGCTTTCAGCATTGTTTCAATTCCCTTGTTCGGACTTAAAAACCCGAAAGTAAGGATCAGCAATCGTTCTTCCAGTTTTAACTGCCGCTTGTAAAAAGAGGGCAGCCGGTATTCTTTTTCCGGGACACCATGGGGGATATAGTTTATTTTGGAGCGGGGAATATTATATATTTTGGAAAGCAAACCGATAGCCAGCCTGTTCATCACCACAATCTCTTTTGAGTGTACCGCTACCTCGGTGAGCGCATATTTCTGAGAAGGGGTCGGATCCTTCAAAACGGTATGCAGGGTAGTAACAACCGGCTTTTGCAGGTGCTTTAAAAAAACTTTAAGGTAGATACCATCCGGTCCTCCAAAAAGCCCAAATTCATGCTGCAGGGATACCACATCCACTTCAGAATTGTTAACCACCCTGGCTGCCTGGTAATAATCTTCAAGCCGCTCAGACTCGATTTCAAAGATTACCCGGGGGGGATAATCATGATGGCAATTGTTATTTAATGCCAGATAAGAAGCAGATCCGGGGCCGGTATAATTTTCCACGGCTTTACTTAAATTGGCGGTAAAAGTGGCAATCCCGCATTTTCGGGGCAGACAGCTGCTTAGATAAGCAACCTGGATCCTTTCTTTCAACCCTGAAGGGCTTACCCGGTTTAGCACTCACAATCCCTCCCTATGATCTCCAGTCAGGCAGAATATTTTTGTTGTTACCTTACATACTAATTTAGAGCTTGCCCAGATATCTATTGGGAAAGTTCTCATTATCGTTTGAGGCTTTGCTTATTTATTTATGGTTTTTCCGGGTGCATGGATGCTCTTTAGCCCCCTGACTAGTTTTGACAGTTAGTCTAGTCTGTTAATCTTATAAGAGGGAGAAAGAAATTAGGATGATTGGTAGAAGGAGACATACACCGGAGACGAAGTAAGGTAATATCTCGCTTTTTCGACGAAAAAGTGCGCTCAGGCTTGCCTTCTCTGCCCTATGGCGAACCAGCCAGCATTGACGAAGGGTTGGGTTTTCAGAGATCGAACAAAAACATGTCCTTAAGTTGTGTAAAAAGTCAGGTTTAGCTGTTGAGCAAATTGTTAATACCGATGAGGATCAACAAAAAGATGGTAGTAACGCTTGAACCCCCGGCTGGGTGTAAAGCCATGAACCAGGTCGAACTGGCGGCCCCGTTTTACCGCTTCTTGGCGTGAATTAACTTTTTGAACCTCATTTAATAACAATTTCTTCCTTAAATCAGTGAGCTTTGGAAAAAGAATCAACAGACTTTGTTCTCCTATAAACAAGAAAGAATGAAGGTGATAATTCGTTACGCTGCAGAGTTATGCAAAACTTCATCCTTGCAACAGGTTTTTGCCGGGGGAACACGTTTTGATCAAATCAGACATGGACAGCCTACCGGCATAAAGCATTTCTTTTGCCTTTCACTGGAACTTTCCGACTTCCCCGGGCATATGAAAAGATAGATATTTACGTTATCATGCTGCGCCTGGAGTAAGCCAGCAGGCCGATTGCTGTGAGTGCCGCGGCGATCAGCAGCATCGCGATAATCGGGGTGGCGCTAACCGGTTCTGTTACAGCCGGCACATGGGTAAACGGCGAGATATTCTGCACCCACAACGGTAGATCCAGGGCCGGTCCAAAAAAGGGGCCTACCAGAATGCTTACAATAAGCGTCGCCCATGCCCCCGTCGGGCTCCAGCGCGGCGCCAGGCCAAATATCGCGATCGCAAGCCCTGCCAGAACCAGGATGGCCGGCGCCTGGATCATGGCCGCTTCAAGCAGTTTTAACACCCGGATGTCCGGTTCAATAATTGACGCAACCGCAGCCCCAAGCCCCAATGCCAGCAGGATCGCCAGTGTCCCTAAAACAAAACAGGTAATATGGCTCAGGAACCATTTCAGGCGTGTTACGGCCGTGGCCAGGATCGGCTCTGTCAGGCCGTTGGCTTCCTCTGAGACCGCTCTCAAAAAAGCCTGCACGGTATAGAATACAACAAACGGCCCCAGGATCGCCACCATCGCCATGGCAAATGTTTCACTCATATCGAAAATATCACCAAGGACTTCCGCCCTTTCCATGCCGCCCATTCTTTCAGCTAATTCTGTAGTGGCGCCGCCAAGGACGGCTCCGAACACAACGGTCGCAATCGCCCAAACCATCAATATATTTCTCTGCAGCCTCCAGGCCAGACCCAGGGGGCTTAGCAAACCCGGCGATGCGACTGCGGGCCCCTTACGGGCGGGGATAATCCCCATACCCACATCCCGGCGGCTGTTGAGCGCAAAGGCCGCTTGTACAGTGAAAACGAAAAACGCTGCAAAGAGCAACATTACCCACCAGTTATTTTGATAAAAGGAATGGATCTGCTGGTACCAGCCAAAGGGAGACAGCCACACCGGCCAGGCGCTGGTAATGGTAATGGTGGCCGGATTGAAATCGCCGAGCATATTCCCGACGCCGCTGACCAAAAACGCGGCACCCATAGCCAGGCCCGCCAGACCGTTGGCGCCGCGGGTGGTTTCCGCCAGCTGGGCGGTTATCGCCGCCACACCGGCGAAGGCGATCCCGACAGCGCCCAGGGCGGCCCCGGCAGCTAAAGAACCGTCCACGGGATGGCCGTTGATGATGAAGGCAAGGGCCAGCAGTACGGCCAGCAGGATATTCCCGGCTGTGGCTAAAATAATAGCCGCAAGCAGACCGGCATGACGACCGACCACGGTGGATCCGGTCAGCTCTTCGCAACCGGTTTCTTCATTATGCCTGGTATGTCGTGTAACGGTCAGGATACCGAAGAAGGCAATAATCACGGCGAACATGGTGGAGAGTCTGAACATTAAAAAGCCGCCCAGGCTGACCCCGGAGATCGGCCCCAGAAAGATTCGCATGACCGGATTGCCACCGTGCGCGGTAGCCATGTAGATTATATCCTGGTCTGAGGTCAGCATTTCACCGAAAGCGGCAGCCATGAAGCCCAGCAGGAGGGCTATGCCCGGTATCCATAGCGTAAGCCTGATTTTGTCACGCTTCAGTGCGAGCATTGTTAGGGTGCCTGTTCCCAGAAAAGCGCTCGTTTTCATCAGGAAACCCTCTCTTTCTTTCGCTGGTCAATCCCAGTGAGGTCGTCTTCGTAATGATGTATGAACAGCTCTTGCAGGGATGGAGGCCTGCTCACCAGCGACTTAAATTCAAACTGTGCCAGGTGGCTCAACACACTGTTGAGTTTGTCACTTTCCACCTGGAACCGGACGCTCGTTCCCTCTACCGACAGATCATGGACACCTTCAAACTTTTCCATTCCCTTGATCGGTTTGACTGTTTCCAGGGTTATGGCTGTGCGGGTCAGGTGGCGGAGTTCGTCAAGGGTCCCCGATTCAACTATTTTCCCCTGCCTGATAATGCTGACCCGGTCACACAGCTTTTCCACTACCGAAAGGGTGTGGCTTGACAACAAAACCGTCTTGCCCATCTGTTTTAACTCCAGTATGCACTTGTTAAATACAGCCTCCATAAGGGGATCCAGTCCTGCAGTGGGTTCGTCAAAAATAAAAAGCTCTGCATCAGAAGATAAAGCTGAAACCAGCGCTACTTTCTGGCGGTTGCCTCTTGAGTAAGTGCCGCATTTTTTGGTGGGATCAAGCTCAAATTTATTCAACATCTCGGCACGCCGCTTGTGATTGATGCCGCCGCGTAGTTTGCCAAGAAGATCGATTACTTCGCCCCCTGTCAGAGTCGGCCATAGATTGACCACATCAGGCACATAGGCCATTGACCGGTGTAGTTTCGCAGCATGAGCCCAGGCGTCTTTACCGAATATATTGGTCGTACCGGCATTCTTGCGCAGCAGTCCCAGCAGGATGCGAATGGTGGTGGTCTTGCCGGCGCCATTCGGCCCGATAAATCCTAAAACCTCGCCCTTTGCCACTTCCATATCTACCCCGTCAAGGGCCTGAAATTTCCCATAAAACTTAACCAGGTTATTTACTTCAATAACAGGCACTTTCTTCACCTCACCCCGATTATTTTACTGGCTTCAATCAGCTTTCGGAAAAAGTGAGCAGCTTAACCGGCCCACTGGCATCTTCTGGCATCAGTGTTCGAGCAATTTTGTCTCGCCCTCCACCCGGGCAGCGTGCAGCAGGGTCACTTCAGCCCGGGATCGGATCCCCAGATCATTTGCCTGCCCATCCTTTCAGCAGTTCCGCCCATCTCCTCTTCAACAACCAGGGAGCCCTTTTCCAGTCCCAGGATATCCTCCAGCAACTTTTGGAAAAACTTGTATTTTCTCTTGATAGTCTCCAGTATCTCTTCATCTCTCTCCTGCAGAGCCTCGTAGAAAAGGTCGGTTATCTCCTGCTGCTGCATAACAAACAGCTTGACATAGGTCTCGGCTGCTTCTTCCGGAAATTCGGTTTTGAAAGACCCCTCTTCGACCCCCTGCAGAATTATTTGCTTCATAACCGGTGCAACATGCTTCCGCGCAAAATCGTAAATCTTGCTCTCCAGCAGTACATTTTTACCCCCGGAATAAAGTTCGGAAAGAAAGGCGGAGACCTCAACTATCTTGTCACCCTTGTAAGCAGTAACTCTTCTGATATACTCATTGGTTTTTTCCAGGGCGGAAAGATCATCTCGCGCGACTATCTCCTCAAATATGGCCGCCATATCCCCGATTAGCATCTGGACAATATCTTCGAGCAGCGCTTCCTTGGAACTATAGTGATAATAGAAACCTCCTTTCGAAATACCAGCTTCATCGATGATGTTGTTTACCGTGGTGTTGTCGTACCCTTTTACAGCAAAGAGTTGCAACGAAGTCTGGATGATCTGGCCCTTCCTCTCCTGCGGTGTAAGCTTCTTATTCATGTTCGCCTCCTGATAATGTACTGGTATTTGTCTGCCAAAAGTATAAGACCGACCGTCGGTCTGTTGCGGCTACATATTACCATCTTGCCCGTTAAGTTGTCAACAAGTAATTTCCGCTTTTTTCTCAGGGGTCTGACCGGCATCCGGAAATAGCCGGGTATAGTATTTGTTCAGAATTAAGAATTGTAATAACCACAATATAAACACAAAGGTTCCGGCTGCATTTATGCAGGGCAGTATTGAAATTGGCGCCGGCTTCTAAGCGCAGTTTATTAATTTGTGGCCGGCCCGCTTTGCTGGCAGAGGGAACTTGTCGCAGTATTCCCAGTCCCATTTGAATAACTTTTTAAGCTTCTTCCTGGCGGCGTAAATCCTGCTTCACGGTGCCAACTTTTTTGCAGGCAAAGTTTATAACCGTTTCTCCGGTTATTATTATTCCCTTAATTCTCGAAGGCTCGTCCGAAGCATTCTTGAAAAATATTCTGAAAAATGTTAATGTAATTTTGTGATATAAAAATAAAGTCATATAAAACCACATGATTTTAGGGCCGTGTATGGCAGATTAACGAAACAGCAATTGATATGTTTGGGAAGCAGCACAGGTTGGATAAAAATTGCTTAATTGTAGTAAGCTGCAAAATAGCCCGCCTGAAAGCTTAGCGTGGCCGATTCTTGTATTCTTAGATTTCTTATATGGTCGGGAGACGATCTTTATGAATCAGAAAACTGAAAAATACCGTCTTTTGCTCGATAAACTGCCTCACGCCTTCGCCTACCACCAGGTTGTCACAGACAATGAAGGCACCCCGGTAGACTACACTTTTCTTGAGGTTAACGAAGCTTTCGAAAAGATGACCGGACTTAAACGGGGCAAGGTGATCGGTAAAAAGGTTACCGAAGTGCTGCCGGGCATAGAAAAATCCGGGTTCGACTGGATCGGTGTTTATGGGAAAGTAGCCACGAGCGGGAAACCGGTTCGCTTCGAAAACTACTCCGAACCGCTGGGACGCTGGTACGACGTGAGTGCCTACAGTGACGAACCTGGCTATTTTGCCGCTACCTTTCACGATATTACCATTCAGAAAAACGAAAAGTTGATCCTGGAGAAACTGATTACCCTGGTCGAAGAGAATCTGCAAAGCCCGATTGGCGAACTTAACTACAGGGATTTGACCGATGGCCTGTTGGAACTTTCCGGCGCCAAGTTTGTAGCGATTAACACCTACGATCTGGGCAGTAATAAGACAATTACCAGGGCTATTTCCGGTATCTCTGCCGGCATCCGAAAGGCCGGCAACATTCTGGGGATAGATTTGGTTGGCAGGGCCTGGGATATCATACCCGAAAGATTGAACGCGATCAGGGAGGGCCGGCTGCTGCGCTTTGCCAATCTCTATGATTCAGCATCCGGGGCTATACCGAAAAAAGTGTCTACTCTGCTGGAAAAAGCCTTTGGTATCGGTGAAGTCTATGTTGCAGAAATCGGACACGAAGGTAAAACAATTGGTGACTTGATCATGTTTATGCCACGGGGCAAAACCCTGGAGCACCCAAAAGCAATAGAGCTTTATGCTGCGCAGATAGGGATAATGCTTACACGCAAGGAAACCATAGGAGCTCTGCGGGAGAGCGAAGAGAAATACCGCAAAATAGTAGATAATGTCTCAGATGTTGTATGGACTGCCGACTTAAACTTTAATTTTACATATATCAGCCCCTCGATTGAAAAAATGGTTGGGGAACCTGTAGATTCTTACCTTCAGAAAACCATGGCGGAGAAAATTACCCCAGAATCTTTGCAGGCAGTAAGCAGGGCATTGGAAGCAGAGTTAGAAAAAGAAAATGATCCTGACAGCGATAAGGATAGATCAGCAATGATCGAAGTGGAACAATACCGGGCGGATGGATCCACCATGTGGGTTGCCATGCATGTTTCCGCTGTCCGTGACCAGAAAGGAAATATAGTTGGTTTTCAGGGAGTAACCCGGGATATCGCCGAGCGTAAGCGGGTGGAAGAGGCGTTAAAAGAGAGCGAAATGCGAAGCAAGGCCCTGGTCAAAGCAATTCCGGACCTGCTTTTCCGCTTTAACCGGGAAGGGGTTTACCTCGAAGCCGTTGTCAAAGAAGAAGTGATGTTGCATCCAAAGGCGCGAGAGCTCTTCCGGCAGGACCGGCTGATCGGTAAAACAATGGCCGAAGTGCTGCCCGTTCCCATCGCCGCTAAGTTGATGACAGGGATCGAGAAAGCCCTGGCAAGCGGAGAAATCCAGGTTTTTGAATACAGTTACAAGCTGGAAGATTTGGAACATTACTTTGAGGCCCGCCTGGCGCCGATCGGCACAACCGAAGTGGTCTCGATCGTCCGGGATATTACGGAACGAAAGAGTCACGAGGATAAACTGCAATATATCAGCTTTCACGACCAGC
>SLSE01000014.1 GCA_007130585.1 Syntrophomonadaceae bacterium
GATGTTTTAAGCGATCCCCAAAAAAGGGACCACTATGACCGTTTCGGCCATCAGGCAGAAAACGGGGGCGCGGGTTCAGGCTTCGGCGGTTTTGGCGGCTCAGGAACCGGCGGTTTTGGTTTCGGCGGCGGCATAGATGAGATATTTGAACAGTTTTTTGGCGGGATGGGCGGAGGCGGCAGGCGCCGTCCCCCGGGCCCGGAACAGGGCAACCATCTGCGCTATGATCTGGATATCACCCTTGAAGATGCCTACCGCGGTGATGAAAAAGTGATCGCTATTCCGCGGACTGAAACCTGCCCGGAATGTAAAGGCAGCAGGGCCAGGCCCGGCACGAATCCCGAAACCTGTCCCGGTTGCGGCGGCAGCGGCCAGCAGCAGTTTGCCCGCAGCACACCTTTCGGCCGCTTTATGAGCACCCAGGTTTGCAGCCACTGCCGCGGAGAGGGTTCGGTTGTCAGCGAACCCTGCCCGGAATGCAGCGGACAGGGCAGGTTGGTCCGGGAAAGGAACATTGAGATTAAGATTCCTGCCGGCATCGAAGACGGTTCGCGCCTGCGGGTCAGGGGCGAAGGAGAAGCCGGCCTGCGGGGAGGACCTCCGGGGGATCTTTACGTTGTAATCAGGGTCAGGCCGCACAAGAAATTCAAACGGCAGGGCAGTGATCTTATTCTGGAATTCACAATCGGCATCAGCCAGGCCGCCCTGGGGTTAGAAACCGAAGTTCCCACCCTTGACGGCACGGCAAACTTGAGAATTCCGGAAGGAACCCAGCACGGGGCTGTTTTCCGCCTCAAGGGACACGGCATGCCGCACTTGAGGGGTTCAGGCAAAGGTGACCTGCGGGTAAAAGTGAAGGTAAAAGTTCCAAAACGTCTCAACCCCCGTCAAAAAGAAATCCTTGCCGAATTTGCCCACCTGAGCGGCGAAGAGGTGGGGGTAGAAAATAGGGGCTTTCTTAACAAGGTAAAAGATGCTTTCAGCGGAGGGTAATCCCCTCCCGGCCGGGAGGGGCCAATGCATTATTTCTTTTTAGAAGGAGAACCCCTCGTCGAGGGGGAAAACAGGGTTCTTTTTGAGCGGGACACTGCTCATGCTTACCGGGTGTTGCGCCTGAGAGCAGGAGATGAGGTAGTTGTTGCCGATGGCCGCGGTACGGCACGGCAGGCGGTGGTAATTCATTCGTCACCCCGTGAGGTTTCGGTTTTGCCCGGCCGGAAGCTGCCTTCAGGAGAGCCCCCGCTAAGGATCACCCTTTTTCAGGCCCTGGTTAAGGGCGATAAAATGGATTTGATAATCCGGCAGGCTGTTGAGCTCGGGGTTTACCGCATTGTTCCTTTTATTTCCGCCCGGAGCATCCCGCAGCATGCCGACCGGCAGGAAGAGAAGAAGCATTTACGCTGGGAAAGCAAGATCCGGGCTGCTGCGGCCCAGTGCCGGCGCGCTTTTTTACCCCTCCTCGAGCCGGTGCGCTCTTTCGAGGCCGTCCTGCCTGAAATTATGGGCGTCAAAACTTTTGTTCCCTGGGAAGAAGAAAGGGCTTTGCCGCTTGGCGCCCTTTTGAAAAAGCCCTGCCCCGAAGGCATGGCTGTTTTTTTTCTGATTGGCCCTGAAGGGGGTTTTGAAAAAGCGGAAGTAAATGCTTTGTTCCGGGCCGGCGCGGAAAAAGTCCACCTCGGGCCCCGCATCCTGCGCAGCGAAACAGCTGCTGCGGCAGTGATCACTATGGTTCAGGCTGCCTGGGGCGATCTGTCAGGGGAAGGTGAATGCGATTGAAAAAGAAAGCGGCATTTTATACGCTTGGCTGCAAAGTTAACTTCTGTGAAACAGAATCGCTGCAGGTACTTTTTGAGAAAGCCGGTTTCGGTATAACCGGTTTTGATGACCGGGCCGATGTTTACGTTATTAACACCTGCACGGTAACCGGGCACAGCGATCATAAATCGCGTAAAGCGATTCGCCGGGCCAGGCGGCGTTCTCCTGAAGCAATCATTGTAGCAACAGGCTGCTATGCCCAGGGCGCCCCTGAACAGATCAGGGAGATGGGCCAGGCAGATTTAATTATCGGCAACCAGGGCCGCGATAAGCTGCCCGGATTGATTAAATCATTGCAGGGCGATACGGTGCTCGACCTGGTTGTTTCCCACAAATCGGGCCAGGGATTCGAACTGCTTCCGCCGGCCGGGCGCAGGGGGCGGACCAGGGGTTTTTTAAAAATACAGGAAGGCTGCAGCCACCAGTGCAGTTATTGCGTGGTGCCCCGGGTCAGGGGTCCGCTGCGCAGCATGCCCCCTTCTGAAGCTATGCTCAGGGCCAGGACCCTGGTCGACTCCGGCTGCAGGGAACTGGTCCTCACCGGCGTTCACCTCGGCCTTTACGGGGTGGATCTCCAGGGCGTGTCACTGGCCGGGCTGCTAAAGGAGCTGGAAACCATACCGGGCCTGCTGCGCCTTCGCCTGAGCTCCCTTGAGCCCTCCGATGTTAATGGTGAGCTGGTGGAGCAAATTGTTGACTCGAAACTGATCTGTCCGCACCTGCATATACCACTCCAGAGTGGCGACGGTGAAATTTTGCGCCTGATGAACAGGCCTTATGAACCGGTTGAATATCTTTACCTGGCCAGGTGGCTCAAGCAGACGATCCCGGGATTGTCTTTAAGCACCGACGTGATTGTCGGTTTCCCTGGCGAAACAGAAAAGCATCACCGGCGCAGCATGAAGCTGATCAGCGATATCGGATTCAGTGGCCTTCATGTCTTCAAGTATTCACCGCGCCCCCTGACCCCGGCTGCAGATCTGCCGGACCAGCTGCCAAACCAGCTTAAAGAAGAGCGCAGCCGCGAGATGATCCGGCTTGGCGAACAGATGGCCTCCGATTACCGGAAGCAATTCTTAGGCACAGTTCAGCCCGTCCTGGTGGAAAAAGTTATCCCTTATGCGTATGGCGAAGGTTTCACACCCCACTACCTGCGGGTGAGAATAGAAACTGATATTAAGGCGGGCCACTGGCGGGGTCGGGAGATTGAAGCCGTCCTTGAGGCCGAAGAGGGCTCTTATCTTACCGCAAAGCACAAAAAAAAGCGACCGGGCAGGAAGCCCGGCCGCAGGGCAGATCAGCGCAAATAATTACTGCTTTAATTCTTCCACAAAAGCTGCCAGTTCGCTGAGGTTCCCGCGATAGTTGCAGGAAGGCTCGGCGTTTCCCCGTTGAAGAATAAAATCTTCCACCAGGAAAGTTTCCATTCCGGTTTCCGAAGCGATCAGGTCTTCAAGGGTGTCATTGCCGGCCATCAGGCACTGGTGAGGGTTAAAACCGATCCTGTCAGCAATTTCGAGATAGTATTCTTTTTTTGGTTTGCAAAAATGCATATTTTCCATAGTCGTAATGAGCTGGAAATCATTTGCGGAAAGGCCGGCCCAGGCCAGGCGCTGCAGGGTAGCTGCAGCCGGGAAGATCGGGTTTGTGGCCAGGATAAGGGCCAGGTTTTTACGTTTTGCCGCTGCAATCACAGCGCCGGAATAGGGATGCTCCCTGCCCCAGCAGCTAAGTCTGGCAAATTCGCGGCGGTAAAAATCATCGATCAACGGCCTGATTTGATCATGGGAATACCCGATCCGGCGGCAGAACTCTTCATAAAAGACCACTTCATTCTTCATAGAGGGATCAGTATTTTCAACCGTTACGCGGGTTGACGCGAAGAGGTGCCTCACAAAATCATCCCTGTCCAGGTAGCCGGCAAACCTTTGGGAAAGCGCATCGACATAATCGAACATGAAACTGTCGAGATCAATATCAAGCAGGGTCCCGTCCAGGTCGATTAGCAGCGCCTTGTATTGTTTATGATTACTGTTCATAGCCCTGTTCATTGTCAAATAAATCTTCTGTGCTGCCAATCAGTTCCTCATCATAAATTTCACTGTTTGCTTCGCTGATAATTTTCTGGATATCCTGGAGCATGATCGATACCTTGTATTCTGCGTCCAGCAATCTCTTGATCAGCGTATTCATGCTGACCACATCAAATAATTTTTCCAGCTTATCCTTCTGTTCCGTGGAAATCTCTTCACCTGTAAGCTGCTTCTTATGCATGCTGAACTGTTCCTTGCGGAAGTCAAGCAGCATCTCCTTGGCAGAACTGTCAGTTTTTACGGCTTCCTGTGCTTCTTTCATTTCTTTAAATTCGGGAGATTCTCGTAAAGCTTTGGCAAGATTGTGAGCTGCATCGTAAGGATTCATAATAGCACCACCTGTATGTATAATATTTTAGATTATATAGCTAATAATACGGTTTGCGCAATACTTTCTTAAAGGATAACAAACATATTAAATATTCAGTTAAATTGTCCGGGCAGGCCTGCTGCCTGCAGGCCCTGTCTTTTGGGCTAATTCGATAATTTCTTCTACGGCAGAATCAATGTTTTCAACATCGATTACCGCTTCAAAACTTGAACACTCCGGCCGTGAATCGCTATAGAAGAGATCGTAATAATCGGTACACATTATTTCAGCAAAACCGCGGTAATCTCCGCTCTCGAGCATAGCCAGCAGGTGTTCGGTCTTTTTGCAGCCCAGGCGCTTCTCCAGGGAATTCAGGGCAACCTTCAGTTCAGAAATCAAACGATCAGGCAGCGGTTCCGGAATATAGGTTTCGACAATGCGATCGACCCTGGTTTTAACAGATGCGGTCAAAAGAATCTGAAAACCTTTGTCCATAGCCTCTCCCAGGAAAGGAGGCAGGTAGATGTTCCCGATTCTGCGGCCTTCCCCCTCGATAAAGAAGTACGGCTCGCTCCCGAGCCTGTCTAATTCCTGCATCAGCAGCGCGTCAAAATCTTTTTGAGAGCGGCAGGAGTTTATCCCAACCGCTCCAAAAGCGGAACCACGATGGCCGGCAAGTCCCTCAAGGTCAAGAACGGGCAGCCCTTTTTCGCCCAGCTTATTGATTATAATTGTTTTGCCCACGCCGGTAAGCCCGTGCAGGACAAAAAGTTTGCTTTTCAATTCATAGGAGGCGATTTTTCTGTTTATAAAATTGCGGTAAGCTTTATAACCCTTCTTTAACCGTAAGGTCTGAATGCCCGTAAGTTTCAGGACCTCGTAAAGACTTAAACTGCGCAAACCGCCTTTACGGCAGTAGAGCAGCGGTATTTTTTTGCCGCTGGCTTTAACAATTTTATCAACCAGGGCAGGCAATTTTGGCGCTACAATTTCGAGAGCGGCGCGGCGGGCTTCGCTTTCGCCCATCTGGTGGTATATAATACTTACCCTGCGGTGTTCCCGGTCGTCGAACAGGGGTATATTTACGGCGCCGGGAATAGAAGCCGCTTCGTATTCGACCGGTGACCGGACATCGACAAACAAAACATCTGAACGTGTCAGCGCTTCGGATATTTCAATTTCCAACCTGTCTCACACCCGTTCCCCTTTTTTTGCATCACACCGCTTGAGCGGATTGATTGCGGCAGCATCTACCATCAAGTCTAAACCGGCCCGCAACGGCGACTTTTTACTTAAATCAATTATAGCCGAATGCGTTTATTGTTTAAAGAGCAAAAAGCAGCATTACTACTTCCGGCACTGATCCGGACCCGCTCGCCCGCCATTTTCCCGGCCGGGCCTTAAAAGGCTGAAACCGGTAATAGGTGCATACAGAAAAATTTATCCTCATAAAAGGTAATAGACAACTGTTTATCGAAATAGACTTAACAGCACAGGCAATCTCTTTGATTGCAGCATTGGGCTGTGTTATAATACCGGTCAGGAGGAATTACAATGTCGGCAGATTGCGTTTTCTGTAAGATCATCAACCGGGATCTCGATGCTGATATAGTTTACGAGGATGAACAGGTTGTCGCGTTCAAGGATATAAACCCGGCGGCTCCTGTGCATATTCTCATTGTTCCGCATAAACATATCCCGACCCTGCTGGATCTTGAAGAGGATGATGAAGCCCTGATCGGCCATATGCACTCTGTTGCCAACCAGGTAGCCAGGGATTTTAAGCTGGATAAAAAAGGTTTCCGGGTGGTTATTAACTGCGGGGCAGATGCCGGACAGGTCGTTTTTCACCTTCACCTCCACCTACTGGGAGGAAGACCTTTGTTACAGACCATAGCCAAAGACAGAGGTGTTTAAAATTATTTATTCAAGTCTTTCAGGCACTGGTTTTCAGGAGAGGGGGGAAGAATTATGGCGGAAGTAAAAATCGGAAAAAACGAGACCCTTGATAAGGCTCTGAAAAGGTTTAAAAAGCAATGTTCCCGTGCCGGAGTGTTATCCGAAGCCCGGCGCCGCGAGCATTACGAAAAGCCCAGCGTACGCCGCAAGAAAAAAGCTGAGGCTGCGCGTAAAAGGCGCCGTTAGATTAATACGGGGGGTGGCCTGCTTATGCCGGAAACTGCACTGGCGCAGAAACTCTTAGCTGATCAGAAGGAAGCGATGAAGGCTAAGGACAAGTTCCGTCTTTCTGTAATTCGCATGTTGCGCTCAGAACTGCAGAATGAAGCCATAGCAAAAAATGCCCCGCTTGATGACAGGGAAGAACTGGCTGTCCTGACCAGGGAAGTGAAAAGAAGAAAAGATGCTTTAAAAGACTTTGAACGGTCAGGCCGGCCGGATCTTGTAGAAAGCCTGAATTTGGAAATAGAGATTCTGGGCAAATATCTTCCGGAACAGCTTTCCGACCGGGAGCTTAAGAAAATTGTCCTGGAAGCTATAGCCGAAAGCGGAGCGACCTCCAGGCAGGAGATGGGTAAAGTTATGAGCCTGCTGATGCCCCGTATTAAAGGCAGGGCTGATGGGAATAAAGTGCGTCAACTGGTTGAAGAACATCTGGAATAAAAACCCGGTCTGTACGGCCGGGCTTTTTTACAGGGGGAGCCTGAAGTGTCAAGATATAAAAGGCTGTTAATCTGGTTAATCTGCCTGGCATCCGGACTGGCGCTTCTCTTTCCCTTTGAAAGCAGCGCTTCCGGCAATCGCCCGGTAGCCGTAATAAAGATAACCGGTATGATTGATCCGGGAACTGCGAGCTATGTCGCTTATGCTTTGGATGAAGCAAGGCAGATGGAAGCCGCGGCAGTGATTATGGAATTTGACACCCCCGGGGGTTTTGTTAGCGCCGCTGAATCGATCCGGCGGCTGATGGATGAATACGGCGAACCGGTTTATGCTTTTGTCCGTCCGAACGCCATTTCTGCCGGGGCTTACCTGGCCCTGGCGGCCGATGAAATTTATATGGTGCCCGGCAGTACGATGGGAGCTGCCGAACCGCGGCTGCTGGGTATGGGCGAAGTTGACGAAAAAGAACTTTCCTTCTGGGAAAGCGAAATGGCCGGCATGGCGGAGCGCCGGGACCGGGATCCCCGGATAGCTTCGGCCATGGTCCGGCGGGATATTGCCATTGAAGGTATAGTGGATGAAGGGGTCCTGCTGACCCTTACAGCCGGTGAGGCCCTGGATGTTGGTTATAGCGAGGGAACCGTGGCGGATCGCGCCGAACTTTTGCAGGCGACGGGTTTGGAAGGTGCTCAGCTGCGGGTTTTGGAGTCAAGGGTTACAGATACCCTGGTCAGCTGGACTACCAACCCGGTTGTCGGAACCCTGCTGATCATGATCGGAATCGGGGGCCTAGTGCTCGAAGTGATCAGCGCCGGTTTTGGAGCGGCGGGAGTAATCAGCATGGCTGCCTTTGCCCTATACTTTGGCGGTAATATTGCTGCCGGGATGGCTGAATACTGGGTGGCAATCCTGTTTGTTTTTGGTATTGCCCTGCTGCTGGTAGAAGCCTTTATGCCCGGCTTGGGTATTTTCGGCATAGCCGGACTGATCTCTACTTTAAGCTCAATCGTCCTGGCTGCTGTTTCCGTGCAGACAGGGATGGTTATGGTACTTGTGGCAATTGCTCTGTCTGCCGTCTTTTCCGTCCTTGCTTTTCGTTACTTTGCCAGCCGGGGCGCCCTTCGTCATATCATCCTTTCTGACGAGGAAAAGGCCGACCTGGGATATGTGGCCCCACGGGATCAAAGAGACCTGGTCGGCAGGGAAGGAGTGGCCGTTACTGCTCTGCGCCCTTCGGGCACTGCCGCCATTGACGGGCACCGTATCGACGTGGTTAGTGAAGGTTCTTTTATCCCGGTTGGTGAAAAAATTGTTGTCGACAGGGTGGAAGGCGTGCGGGTTATTGTGCGCTCCACGCATACCGAATAATTTTTACTTCTGGACCTGGTTTTAATTAGTGAGGAGGTTACAAAATGGAAGAAATTATCATTCCCCTGGTTTTTATTGTTTTAATAATTATATTTATCGTGGTTATCTTCAGTTTTATTCCCCTCGGTCTCTGGATATCGGCCCTGGCAGCAAGAGTTCCGGTTGGAATTTTTGCCCTGATCGGGATGCGCCTGCGGCGGGTTATCCCGGTAAAAATCGTAGCTCCGTTGATTAAAGCGACCAAAGCGGGTCTTGATTTAAATGTAAACAAGCTGGAGGGGCATTTTTTGGCCGGTGGTAATGTCGACCGGGTTGTTAATGCCCTGATTGCCGCTCAGCGGGCAGAGATACCGCTGATGTTTGAGCGGGCAGCAGCAATTGATCTGGCCGGCCGTGATGTTCTGCAGGCTGTTCAGATGAGCGTTAACCCGAAAGTAATTGAAACGCCCGTTGTTGCGGCTGTGGCCAAGGACGGCATTGAGGTTAAAGCAAGGGCGAAAGTGACCGTGCGGGCCAATATCGACCGTCTCGTCGGGGGCGCCGGTGAAGAAACAATTATTGCCAGGGTAGGTGAAGGGATTGTTACCACAATAGGGTCTTCGGACAATCACAAGGTTGTCCTGGAGAATCCCGACAGGATTTCCAACACTGTCCTCAATAAGGGTCTCGATTCAGGCACTGCTTACGAGATATTGTCTATCGATGTTGCCGATGTAGATGTGGGCAAAAACATCGGTGCCCAGCTTCAGACGGACCAGGCGGAAGCTGACAAAAGGATTGCCCAGGCTAAAGCAGAAGAACGCCGGGCTATGGCTGTTGCCAGGGAGCAGGAAATGGTTGCTGCTGTCCAGGAAATGAGGGCAAAGGTTACCGAGGCTGAAGCAGAGGTTCCGAGGGCCATTTCTCAGGCTTTTCGCGAAGGAAATCTCGGGGTAATGGATTACTATCAACTGAAAAATGTAATGGCCGATACGGATATGCGCGACAGTATCAGCAAGATGGGCAAAGAAGGTCAACAGGACGAGGACAAGAAGTAAGCAGGAGGCTTATGCCGATGGAAGGTATTGTAACATTAATCATAATAATCATTGTCTTCAATATTATCAGCGCCCTGGCCCGCGCTGTAAAAGGCGGCCGCCAGGGCGAAGAGCAAAAGGTTTTAGACGGCACAGGCGAGCAGCAGCCCGATAAAACCGTGCGCCTCTGGGAAGACGGTGAAGATCAATTTCGTTATGTATCATCAACCACCGGCGAAACTTACTCGTTTGATCGTGCAGGCCGGGATGCTGGTTCGGCAGATACTGCAGCGGCAGGTGTGGCTGAAAAAGAGCCCGCCGGGCCGGCATCCGAAAAGCAGTCCCGACCTGTATCCACCGGGGTCAGGCCTGCTGCTTCGCCTCAGCCGGGGCTGCAAAACATTCTGAGCAATAAAGAATCTCTGGTTGCCGCATTTATCTTTCATGAGATTATCGATCCACCGCGCTCTCAGCGCCGGAAACGCTAACTTACTTTCCTAATCAGTTTCCTTCCTTGATCTAAACACAGTTAAAGCGTATAATTCTTCTTGGCAAACCCTATTTTTACCGTTAGAAGGGAGTATGTTATTTATTGGCAGATAATACAACCAGCCGGACTGTTCTCCTGGACAGCGCCGATGAATCTATACAGTTGCTGGGCAAACATGACAGCCACTTTAACTTAATTGAAGACAGTTTTGACGTGCGACTGATCCCGAAAGGCCATGAACTTATAGTTGAAGGGAACCCCGAGGATGTGGAAACAGTTTACTGCATGCTGCAGGAGCTTCTCACCCATATCCGTAAAGGGCATCTCCTATCGGGGAGGGAGTTTGAATACGCCCTCAAGCTGACCGGTCAGGGCGAGGTGAATATGATTCGCTCGCTGTTCAGCGATCTAATCCTGGTAACTCACCGGGGCAAGCAGATCCGCCCTAAAACGGTTGGCCAGAAACGCTACCTGGAAGCGATCCGCAGCAATGATGTTGTCCTTTCGATCGGTCCGGCGGGCACAGGGAAAACTTACCTCGCCCTGGCCATGGCCGTTGATGCCCTGAAAAAGAAACAGGTTCAGCGGCTGGTCCTGACCCGGCCGGCAGTTGAAGCAGGCGAACACCTTGGTTTTCTGCCCGGTGATTTTCAGGAAAAAGTTGATCCCTACCTGCGTCCTATTTATGACGGCTTATACGACCTGCTGGGTGTGGATACCTTCCAAAAGTACCGGGAGAAAGGCATAATCGAAATTGCTCCCCTGGCGTACATGCGGGGACGGACCCTCGATGACGCTTTTGTAATTCTCGATGAAGGGCAGAACGCAACTTCTGAACAGATGAAAATGTTTCTTACCCGCCTTGGTTTTGGATCCAAGGCGGTAATAACTGGCGATATAACCCAGACTGACCTGCCCCGGGGCCGTTATTCAGGTCTGGCCCAGGCACCGCGCATCCTTTCAGGCATCGATGGTATTGCAATTGTTTACCTGAGCGAAAGGGATGTTGTCAGGCATCCCCTGGTCCAGAGCGTCATTAAAGCTTACGAAGAGTACGAGGACAAACTGGAAAGGGAAAAAAATGAAGAAAAAAATAACCTTGGGTGATCTTTTCAGCCGGTCAATCTCTTTCAAGGATAATGTCAAGCTCCAGAAGCTGGTTTTAGTGACAGGTCTTTTTATTGTCATTTACGGGCTGCTGGCTGTGGTTAGCATGCCTGCCCGTTATGATATTACAGTAGGTATGCCCAGCCCGCGCACAATTTATGCGCCGCGCGACTTCGTGGATGAATACTCTACTGAACAGCTAAGAAACCAGGCCGCTGCCTCTGTCGATGAAGTATATGATTATAACCCTGCCGTTCTGGAAAGGATCTTAAGGGAAGTCGGGATATTTTTTGATACCGTTTTAGAGATAAAAGATAATCCGGATCTTGAAAGGGAGCAGAAAATCAATCTGCTGCAGGCAAAAATACCTGAAGAACTGTCCGAAAGCAGGGTTGAAGCGCTGCTGACAGACAGTGGAATCCTGAGGAACCTGCAGGAACGTCTTAACAATTCCATTCGCGAGGTATTTGAGCAGGGGATCAGGGAAGATGAAACTTCAAGCGCCATGCGCAGGCTCTCCCAGGAAATAGCCCTCTATCCCTTCAACTCCGATCTGAAAAGAATAGCGGAAGTTGTTATTGAACCTTATATCGCCCAGAATATGTACTATAATCACGAGGTCACGGAAGAACTGCGGGAGCAGGCCAGGAACGAGGTCGAACCGGTTGTGGTTTTGCGCAACACCCTGATTGTAAGTGAAGGCGAACCGGTTACGGAAAAGCAGCTTGCCCAGCTTGAAAGCCTGGGCCTGATTATGGGCCAGCAGGCAGATTACCTGGGGTATATCGGCCTTTTTGTGCTGCTGTTAATTATATTTATCCTGGTCGGCATTTATATCCACACTTTCGTAAGCGATGTACTGGCCAGCCCCAATTTGATGCTGCTGATGGGGTTAATCTTTATAATAACTATGGCTTTTGCCGTAGCAGCCACCTACATATCCGGCTACCTGATCCCGGTTGCGATGGGTGTTATATTAATTACGGTTATATTCGGCTATAAACTGGCCGTTATTCTTAACCTGGTCCTCGCTTTGATGGTCGGCTTAATTACCGGTGGCGATTTCTCTTTTATCCTCGTCGCATTGATGGGGGGGCTTGTTTCAATCTATGCCGTTACCCGCCTGAGCCAGCGCAGCGACCTGGCCAGGGCCGGTTTCTTCGTGGCTATCGCCAACGCGGCCGTCATACTGGCCACCTTCCTGTTTTATGGGAATGTCAGCATGGAATATGACCTGCTTGTAAACTTCGGTTACAGCATGGCCGCAGGGATCGGAAGCGGGTTGCTGTCATCTGTTGTGGCAATTGGCTTGCTTCCCTACCTGGAAAGCATGTTCGGGGTTTCTACAGCCATTACCCTGCTGGAGCTTTCCAATCCCAACCACCCCCTGCTGCGGCAGATGCTGATGAAAGCCCCGGGGACCTATTATCACAGCATGATGGTCTCCAACCTGGCTGAAGCCGCTGCTGAATCGGTCAGGGCGGATTCATTGCTGGCCAGGGTGGGAGCTTTTTACCATGATATCGGTAAGCTTAAGCGCCCTTACTTTTTTTCCGAAAACCAGCTGTCGGGGGAAAATCCGCATACAAAGCTTTCGCCCAATTTAAGCGCCCTGATTATCGGGGCCCATCCCAAGGATGGAGTAGAGTTGGGCAGGAAACACAGGCTGCCGGAACCCATATTAGATATTGCGGCCCAGCATCACGGGACCAGCATGATATCTTTCTTCTACCAGCAGGCCCTTGAAAACAGTGATCGTGAAAAAGTGTCGGCCGATAAGTTTCGCTACGAGGGACCGAAACCGCAGAGCAAGGAAGCGGCCATTATCATGCTGGCCGATGCAGTTGAAGCAGGTGTCCGTTCTCTTTCTAAACCTACCAGCAACCGGGTTGAAACGATGATCAGGCGGATGATAAAAGAGAAGCTTGATGACGGGCAGCTGGACCAGTCGGACCTGACTTTGAAAGAAATTGACCGGATTTCCGAAGCCTTTGTTTATATTATGTCGGGCATATACCATTCAAGGATTGAATACCCGGAAAAAGCTCTCAAGGCAGAGCTTGAAAGGAGTTCAGCAGTTAAGTGAGCATTAATATTCAAAGCCTGGATAAAGATCCTGTTATTTCAAATTTTTTTACCGGAAAACTTGCCGGGGCGCTGGATAAGCTGCTTGGGGAAGAAGGCCTTTCTTCCGGCGAACTAAATGTGGTTATTGCCGGTGACGATATGCTGCAGCGCCTGAACCGCGAATACAGGGGTAAGGATGTCCCTACTGACGTACTGTCTTTTTCTTACCTGGATCAGGGCGGATTACCTTCTTCGCCCGCTGTAGATTATGCAATTGGCGATATTTATATATCTATCGACAGGGCGCGAATCCAGGCCGAAGAGGCGGGTCACAGCCTGAAAAAAGAAGTCGCCCTGCTTGCCATCCACGGTTTGCTGCACCTGATCGGCTACAATCACGGGACAGAAACAGACGCGGGAAAAATGCGGGAAAAAGAAAAGGAAATCCTGGAGGCGCTGGAACGCCGTCCGGCAGGAGATGAATAGATGCGCAAGGTTTTATGCAGCCTGAAAAATGCCTGTTACGGCCTGCAATACTGTTTCGGCACTCAGCGCAATATGGTCATTCATGCCCTGATCGGGTTGGCCGTAGTTGTCCTCGGGCTTATCTTGCAGGTTTCATTAACAGGAATGTTTTTTTTGCTGACGGCGATCATGGCTGTGCTGGTTGCCGAAGCGTTTAACACTGCTATCGAAAAAACAATTGACCTCTACACTATTGACCGCAACACCCTGGCGCAGGTTGCCAAGGATGTCGCGGCAGGCGCCGTACTGCTTACCACTTTTTTTGCTGTAATAATTGGCCTGTTTGTCCTCGGCCCACCGCTCTGGCAGATGATTAGCAGGGCCCTTTAAGCAGAACCTTTGTAAAATAATGGGATGGAGTGGTTGAAATGATCAGACCACAACTGGCGGGGCGATCCGGTTTTTTCAGGGACAAGCTGCTGCTTTTGATCCTTGTTCTTCTCCTGGTCAACACTTCCCTGGTTGCCTTTGGTTATTTATTCGTTATTGGCCGCTTCACGGACAATGATTCAGTCCTGTTTTACAAGCAGGAGTTGGCCCGCGATCTCTCCGATTACAATCACCGGTTGGCCCGTGAACTTGAAGTATACGACCTGCCTTCCGTCAGAGATGTTCTGGCTGAATATAACCATGCTGTTGAACTTGCGTCCAGCAGCGATGAACTGATCCAGGTTATGACCAACCAGGGCCGGAAGGTCCAGGAAAAAATCCACGAGGAAGCCGCTTCCAGGTTGAAGGAAAGGGTCTTAATTGCCGTTAAAAATGACATCAGGGTCCAGCAAACAACAGATAAGACCCACCTGATGATCCGCACTGTTGACGGAACTCTCACAATTTCTCCGGACCGGCTTTTGAATGAGGGAACGGTCAGGCATATCAATCAAATATTTTCGCCCGGCCGTTATCACGGTAACCAGAGTATAGATATTGAAATAGAAAACGGGAAAGCGCAGCTTGTGGTTCCCCTGACCTTTGAAGACCAGATCAGGGCCCTTTCAGAAGACCTCAATTCGCTGCGGATCAGCCTTCAGGACCTGAGAGTTCAGGCCGGGCTGGCGGAAATGGTCGGACCGGGAATTATACTCCAGGTTTTCGATGCCGAAGAGGGACGGGGCAGTGAATCGCTGGTCCATGATGCCGATATCAGGGACCTGGTAAACGAGCTGCTTAGTTCGGGAGCCAGGGGCGTCAGTGTGGGAAACCAGCGGTTGACCGCGACGAGCGCAATTCGCTGCAGCGGGCCTTTAATCATGGTGAATCACGTTCAAGTTCCGACAAACCCTGTTTTGATCCAGGCAGTCGGGGAGCCCCGGCTCCTGACCAGCGGGCTTGATATTATAAGAAATGAAATGGAACGAACCCGCGGGCTGGTTTTTGATATCAGCGCTTCCGGCTTCATAAAGCTGCCCGCGTATACCCATAATGAATAATTAGATAAGCGGGGTGTGAATATGACTGCGGAATCACTGCTTGCTGCCGCGCGGGCTTCCCGGATGAGAGCATATGCCCCTTACTCGGGGTTTGCGGTTGGCGCTGCCCTGCTTACAGAAGAAGGAGCTGTCATAACCGGGTCAAATATTGAAAATGCTTCGTACGGTCTAACCGTTTGCGCCGAAAGAAATGCGCTGCAAACTGCTGTGCATACCGGGCACCGCAACTTTAAGATGATCGCCCTGGCTGCCGATTGTTCCCCGCCGCCTGTTCCATGCGGGGCCTGCCGCCAGGTAATATGGGAACTGGCCGGGGATATTGAGGTAGTTGCGGGCAATTTGCAGGGTGAAATGATCCGGTCAAAATTATCGCTTCTTCTCCCCCAACCTTTTGGAGCGGCAGCCTGGGGAGAAAATCCGGTTACCGACGAAGAAGCGGCGGCAGGTGCTGATAACTGGCGTGTTTCCGTACTCTTTCACCCGCTCGGTTATGTGTCCAGCGATTACGATTCGCCGCAGTCTCTTCCCGATAACTACAAAGAACTCCTTTCCCGGGTGATCATTGATCCGGATTTTGAGGAGGGCTTGTACCGCCTGGATGAAGAAGATCGAATCAATGTAATTTCATATCTTCACCGGGCGAAAAATTATACCCTGAAAGACAGGCGCAGTGGAAGGGGTAACGAAGTTTACGGCGTTTTTGCCTGCAGGGCTCCTTTGAGGCCCAATGCTATCGCCCAATCAACGGTAGAGCTGGTTGAGATAGATAAAAACATTCTCACTGTCCGCGGCCTGGACTTAATAAACGGCACCCCGGTGCTTGATATAAAAACTGTATATCCCCTGAAGTAGCCTGAAAGAACCGCCGGCCTGCTCTTTAACCGGTTTTGAATAAAAATTTTTCTCCGGGAGTCTCCTTTAACCCGGAGGCCCTGGCAAAAGAAAGGACCATTATGCACCGTTCAGGCTTTGTTGCTTTAATTGGCCGCCCCAATGTTGGGAAGTCGACCCTGCTGAACGCCCTGGTAGGCGAAAAGGTGGCTATCATGTCCGACCGCCCCCAGACCACCAGGAATCAAATCAGGGCCGTGCTGACCGGACCCGATCACCAGATTATTTTTATCGATACCCCGGGGCTTCACAAGCCGAAACATATGCTTGGAACGGCAATGGTCCAGACTGCCAGAACAACCATGGATGAAGTGGACCTGGTCTGCTTCCTGGTGGAAGCTGATAAACCGCCCGGGCCCGGGGACCGGTATATTGCAGATCTGCTGAATTCGGTAAACAGCCCTCTTTTTTTAATTTTAAACAAAATTGACCTGGCCGCCGAAGATAAACTAGCCGCTTACAGCGAACGCTACAGGCAGCTCTGTTCTTTTAAAGCCAGTTTTGCGCTTTCAGCTCTTAAAAAAATTAACCTTGAACCGCTGGTCCGGTCTGTGCTGGAAATGCTGCCCGAGGGGCCGCAGTTTTATCCCCCGGATATGATTACCGACCAGCCGGAAAAATTTATTGCCGCGGAAATAATTCGCGAGAAAATAATTAATCTGACCCGCCAGGAAATTCCTTTTTCCATAGCTGTAGTCATAGAGGAAATGAAGCCCCGTGAAGACGGAAACCTGCTTGACATCAGGGCCGAGATATTTGTCGAGCGTAAATCCCAGGTTGGCATAATTGTCGGAAAGCAGGGCAGCCTTTTGAAAGAAGCGGGGACCGCGGCCAGGGTTGAACTGGAAGCCCTCTTCGGGCAGCGTATCTTTCTTGATTTAAGGGTCAAGGTAAAACCCGACTGGCGCAACAGGCAGGAAGAACTGCGCCGCCTGGGCTACAGTTGATCCGACTGAGGGGGTAAAGCTCCATGAGCGGGCGTATATTTAAAGCAGAAGGCCTGGTATTGCGGACCAGGGTGCTCGGTGAGGCCGATCGCCTGGTCACCCTGCTGACCTGGCAGAATGGAAAATTTGAAGCCGTAGCGCGCGGGGCCCGCAAGACTAAGAGCAGGCTGGCAGCCGGTGTCGATCTGTTCACTTATGGCCGGTTCACGTTTCACCGCGGTAAAACCTGGCCGGTAATTACCGGTCAGGAACCGATCGAACGGTTTTCACAGTTCCGGGATGATCCGGACCTGTATTCCTACGGGATATACCTGGCAGAGTTGACCGATCGGATGGTTGGCGGGGAGGAACCCTGTGCCGAAATTGCGCAGCTTTTGCTTGACGGCTGGAGTATGCTCGGGAAAAATACCGAACGGTTTTTGTTGTGCCGCGCTTTTGAGCTGAAACTGGCCCATGTGGCCGGTTACAGTCCGCATCTTCATTCCTGCACGGGCTGCGGTTCGGAAAAAGCAGTTTCATTCAGCCCCCGGCAGGGAGGCCTGGTCTGCAGCAGCTGTCTCGGCACAGATCATATCAAAATGGATCCCGGCACTGCGGCAATAGCGCGGCGTTTAATTGAAGCCCCTCTTGCACAGGCTAACCAGGTTCGTCTCACAGCCGCCCAAAAAAAAGAACTGGGCCGCGTTACAGCAGCTTTTCTAACCTATCACCTTGATCTGGGCGATATCAAGTCCAGGCGTTTGCTTAATGATTATTAATTAGAAAGAGGTGGATACCATGGATTTGGGAATTATTATTTACTCGCAAACAGGCAATACCCGCTATGTCGCCGGCAAACTTAAAGAAAAGCTGGAGGCAGAAGGCCACCGGGCGGAAATAGAGGAAATAAAAATCAGCGGCAGCACTCCCGCCCAGGCCGGTAAATTTGAAATTACCGATGCACCTGCTCCGGATGGTTACGATGCTGTAATTTTCGGCTCTCCGGTTCAGGCATTTTCCCTGAATCCTGTAATGAAGGCTTACCTGGCTCAGCTGCCGTCTCTGGAGAATAAAAAAGTTGCCTGTTTTGTTACCAAGCAGCTTCCCCTGGTCCAGACCGGGGGGACCGGCGCTGTGGCCAGGATGAAGAAAGAATGCGAATCAAGAGGCGCTGCAGTTCTGGGAACAGAAATTGTGGTGTGGTCAAAGAGCAAGCGCGACAGGTCCGTCAACAAATGTGTCGAGGAGTTAAGCCGCCTGTTTTAATTATAACCGGCAGAGCTGCTCATGAATTAGACGTCTTGCCTGATACATATGAAACCTGGATTGGCCGTTCTGCAATCCCGGGCACTGTCCGCAGATCCTGGCTGCAATACTGCAGGCCAATACCTGAAGTCGCAGGCGCCGGGTAACAGCTCCGGACCGGGTTTCGCCGCTTCCCGGCTAATGCTTGACAATAATACTGCCAGTTGTTAGTATCTTAATAATTAAATAACCTACCTGGCGATGACGGAAAAAAGTAGCCGGATCAGTAATTGCAGAAACCTGGAAGCGAGGCGGAGACGGTGCAAGCCCGCCGCAATAACCGGCGAATGGCATTCCCGAGCAACCAAAAAAATTAAGAGGGCTCCGCAGTTACAGGGAGCCAAGTAGGGTGGAACCGCGGGAACAAATCCCGTCCCTATGGCTTTATCAGCCGGGGTCGGGTTTTTTTATTTTTCACTAGGGGGAGTTATAATTGGACTTACAGAGGATTATGATTAAGCTTCAGGAATACTGGGACCGGAGAGGCTGCCTGATCTGGCAGCCCTACGATGTAGAAAAAGGGGCCGGCACAATGAATCCTGCCACCTTTCTCAAGTCCCTTGGGCCCGAGCCCTGGTCGGTCGGTTATGTTGAACCCTCCAGGCGCCCTGCGGACGGGCGCTATGGTGAAAACCCCAACCGGCTCTACCAGCACCTGCAATACCAGGTAATAATAAAGCCGGCCCCGTCCGATATTCAGCAGCAGTACCTTGACAGCCTGGCTTACCTCGGGCTTGACCCTCTGGAACATGACATCCGCTTTGTTGAAGACAACTGGGAAGCTCCGACTCTGGGTGCCTGGGGCCTGGGCTGGGAAATCTGGCTTGACGGGATGGAAATTACCCAGTTCACTTACTTCCAGCAGGTCGGCGGCTACGACGTCGAACAGGTGCCCGTAGAACTTACCTACGGCCTGGAGCGGATAGCCATGTACCTGCAGGACTGTGACAACGTATTTGACCTGGTCTGGACGGATGGCATAACCTATGGCGAGGTGTTCCAGCGGGTGGAATGGGAGCAGTCCAGTTACAGCTTTGATTATGCTGATCTGGACCTGCTGTTTAACCTTTTCAACAGTTATGAAGCAGAGGCCGGCCGATTGCTTAAGCTCGATCTTGTCTATCCTGCTTATGATTATATTTTAAAATGCTCTCATACCTTCAACAACCTTGAAGCGCGCGGGGCGATCAGCGTGACGGAAAGGGCTGCATACATAGGCCGGGTCCGCACCCTGGCCAGGCTTTGCGCCGAATGTTACCTGGCCCAGCGTGAAAAAGCCGGGTACCCGCTGTTGACCGGGGGTGCTGTATAATGACAATCACCCACAATTTACTGCTGGAAATCGGCTGTGAAGAAATTCCCTCCCGCTTTATCCCGCGGGCCATGAAACAGCTGGAAGAAGAAGCCGCTGCCCTGTTGAATGAAAACAGGCTTGGCCACGGCTTAATCGAAACCTGGGCAACACCCCGGCGCCTGGTCATCCTGGTCAGCGACCTGGAAATGAAACAACCCGATCTGGTCGAAAAAGTCAAAGGTCCTCCCGTAGATCGCGCTTACGATGAGTCAGGCCAGCCTACTAAAGCGCTGCAGGGATTTATTAAAAATCACGGGGTATCCATGGACAAGATCGGGGAAGAAGTGATCAAGGAAGCCCGTTACGTGGTGGTGCAAAAAGAAACTGCGGGAATTCCGACAGAAAAACTATTGCCGGAACTGCTGCCCCGTTTAATCAGGAAGCTCACCTTCCCCCGCCCCATGTACTGGCAGAGCAAAGATGTGCGTTTCGCCCGCCCGATCCGCTGGCTGCTGGCTCTTTACCATAACAAGCCGGTTATTTTTAACTTTGCCGGCATTGAGTCCGGCAGCGTTACTTACGGACATCGTTTCCTCGCCCCCGGTCCTTTTGAGATAAACAGCGTGAACCATTATTTCCGCTGTCTTGAAGAAAGCAGTGTTGTGGTGGATCAGAGACGGCGGCGCAAGATTATCCTCGGGCAGCTGGAAGAAATTGCAGATAGAATAGGCGGTAAAGCGCTTGTTGATGAAGACCTGCTTGAAGAAGTTACCTACCTGGTCGAATATCCCGTAGCTGTGGACGGTTCTTTTGACCCTTCATACCTCGATCTGCCCCAGGAGGTTCCGATTACTTCCATGCAGAACCACCAGCGGTACTTTCCAATTGTAGAAAAAGAAAGCGGCCGCCTCATGCCCCACTTTGCAGGCATCAGCAACAACCGTTTCCACCCGAATATCCGCAAAGGATATGCCAAGGTTTTGCAGGCCAGGTTGGCTGACGGGCGGTTTTTCTTTGACGAAGACCGCAGGGAGCCCCTGGAAAACTACGTGGAGAAACTGAAAAATGTTATTTTCCTGGAATCCCTGGGCAGCATTGACCAGAAAAGGATCCGCCTGGTTGAACTGACCGCCAAACTGGCAAATTCATTACGCCTCTCCGCGAAGCAAACGGAAATGTCTGTGCGTACCGCCCATCTTTGCAAGGCTGACCTGGTGACCGGTATGGTAAAAGAGTTTCCGGAACTGCAGGGCGTTATGGGCAGGGAGTATGCCAGGTTGAGCGGCGAGGCCGAAGAGGTTGCCGTCGGCATATACGAACATTACCTGCCCCGCTTTGCAGGAGACAGTATCCCTTCAACTATTGAAGGGGCGCTTGTTTCCCTGGCCGACCGTATCGACACCCTGTTCGGCTGCTTTGCCGCCGGCATTCAGCCAACCGGTTCCCAGGATCCATATGCCCTGCGCAGGCAGGCCCAGGGAGCCGTGGCAATTATGCTCGGATTTAAAATGGAACTTTCCCTGGAGGAATACAGCGGCTTTGCCCTGGATATACTCTTTGAGAACCTTGATTTGGAAGATGACAAAAGAGGCGATCTTGAAAAACAGCTTTACGACTTCCTGGTGCAGCGCATCCGCTTTGTTTTAAGAGATCGCGGCATAGATCACGATATTACGGAAGCTGTTTTGGCGGTGCCTTTTAAAAACCCTTTAGACCTGGTTAAGAAAGCGGAATTATTGGAAGAATATTTAAAAGGACCGCTCCTTGATGACGTGATCATAGCTTATAACCGTGTTGCCAATCTTGCCCGCCAGGCAACCGGTTATTCGGTTGACAAGTCCCTTTTCGAGGATGTTTCCGAAAAGGAACTTTTCCGCAGCCTGAAAACTGCCGAAGAAGTCATGGAGAATTTGGATGATTATGCGCAGGCCCTGGAGCAGCTGCAGCTATTGAAGCAGCCTGTCGACAACTATTTCGACCACGTGATGGTTATGGTTGAAGATCCAAAAGTGCGGGAAAACAGGCTTAACCTGCTTGCCGCCCTGAAAAAAACTTTTAACAGGGTGGCTGATTTTTCCAAGTTGCAGGCGCCCTAAAAATACAGGCGGTAAGCAGGAAGTCAACTCTTATTTAGAGTATATAACAATACAAGGGGCAGCTTTTCCAACAGCAGCCGAACTTTTTAAAGGAGAATCTTGTAGAATGAAGCAAGCTTCAGAAAAGCCGATTGTATATATAGTTTCAGACTCAATCGGCGATACGGCCGAATTTGTTGTCAAAGCTGTAGCCAGCCAGTTCAATTCCGGCAATGTGGATATGCGCCGGGTTCCTTTCGTTGAGAATAAAGAGCAGATCAAAGATATATTTCATGAAGCATCCGAATGCAATGCAATAATTGCCTATACCCTGGTTGTTCCGGAACTGCGCAAGGCCATGGAACAGGAAACTTTAAATCACAGTGTTTGTACTGCAGATATCCTCGGCTCGCTGATGGGGGCATTCAGCAGGGTAACATGCAAGCAGCCCAGCTATGAACCGGGCATGCTCCGCCAGCTTGATGAAGCTTATTTCCGCCGGGTTGCTGCAGTTGAATTTGCCGTTAAACATGACGACGGGAAAGACCCGCGCGGCCTGACCCTGGCTGAAGTTGTATTAGTCGGTATTTCAAGGACTTCAAAAACGCCGCTCAGCATGTACCTGGCTCACCAGGGTATCATGGTAGCCAACCTCCCCCTTGTCCCCGAGGTTGATGTCCCGGAAGAGCTGTTCTGGATCCCTCCGGAAAAAATTATCGGCCTGGTGATCAACCCTGAACAGCTCAGGACTATCAGGATGGAGCGTCTTAAAGCGCTGGGCCTTGACGAAGATGCAGACTACGTTAATGTTTCCAGGATTGAAGAAGAACTGACTTATGCCCGCCGGGTTATGAAAAAGCTGGGATGTACCGTTTACGATGTATCCAACAAGGCGGTGGAAGAAGTGGCCAACCGTATAATCAGGCTGGTTAAAGGAGGAAATCCGATTTGAACGACAAACAATACGTTTTTCCTTTCAAGAAGGGCGACAAATCTATGAAGAGTCTTCTGGGGGGCAAAGGGGCGAATCTTGCAGAAATGGCCCGCATCGGGCTGCCTGTACCTCCGGGATTTACTGTCACCACTGAAGCCTGTAATATTTACCTGGAGAAAGGGGAACAGTTGTGGCCCGAACTTAAAACGGAAATACTCGATAATTTAACCCGCCTGGAAGAAGAAACCGGCCGGAGTTTCGGCAAGGAACCGCCGCTTTTACTGTCGGTCCGTTCCGGCGCCGTGGTCTCCATGCCTGGTATGATGGATACAGTTTTAAACCTTGGCCTGAATGAGACTACTGTGGAAGCCCTGGCCAAAGAAACGGATAACCGCCGGTTTGTGCTCGACTGCTACCGCCGCTTTATCCAGATGTTCGGTGATGTGGTTTTAAAAGTTGATCACTACAGCTTTGAAAATGTGCTAACCGAGATGCGGCAGCGTAATAAAGTCAGGACAGATGCCGAATTAAAAGAAAGCGACCTCGAAGAGGTTGTGAAAACCTTCCTGGACATCGTAGAAAAGGAGACCGGGGCTGAATTCCCCCGGGATCCGCAGGAGCAGTTATTTCTTGCCGTGGAAGCTGTTTTTAAATCATGGAATACCGACCGGGCTGCCATATACCGCAAAGCAAACAAGATTCCCGAAGACCTGGGGACTGCTGTGAATATTCAGGCCATGGTTTTTGGAAACCTTGGTTCGGACAGCGGGACCGGCGTGGCCTTTACCCGGAACCCTTCCACGGGCGAGCCGAAGTTGTATGGCGAATACCTGCTTAACGCCCAGGGGGAAGATGTCGTAGCGGGCACGCGCACTCCCCGCGATATAGAAGAACTGGAAAAAGATATGCCCGAAGTCTTTAACCAGTTTCTCGAAACCTGCCAGATGCTCGAAAAGCACTACCGGGATATGCAGGATATTGAATTTACCATAGAACGCGACAAGTTATACATGCTGCAAACCCGTACGGGCAAAAGAACGGCTTCGGCTGCCCTGCGCATCGCCGTGGACATGGTTAACGAAGGCCTGATCAGCAAATCTGAAGCATTGAAAAAAATTGATCCGGCACAGCTTGAACAGCTGATGCACTGGCGTATAGATCCTGAGGCGGAGTTAAAATATATCGGGAAAGGGCTGCCGGCATCACCCGGGGCGGCGTCCGGAAAAGTTGTCTTTGATGCCGACCGGGCGAAAGAGATGGCCGAGGAGGAGGAAGACGTAATCCTGGTCCGGCCGGAGACCACACCCGACGATATCCACGGTATTATCGCCGCAAAAGGTGTCCTCACCAGCAGAGGCGGGATGACCAGCCATGCTGCAGTGGTTGCCCGGGGGATGGGCAAACCCTGTGTGTGCGGCTGTGACGAACTGAGAATTGATGCAAAGAACAAGGTTTTTTATGTTCGCGACGAAAAGTACTCCGAAGGAGAAGTTATTTCACTTGATGGAACCACGGGCCAGGTCATCCTGGGTGAAGCGCCCCTGATCGAACCCCAGTTTAACCAGGAATTTTATGAGCTGCTCGGGTGGGCGGATGAAATCCGCCGCCTGAAAGTGCGGGCAAATGCCGATAATCCCGAAGATGCCCGCCGGGCTGTTGAAATGGGTGCGCAGGGGATTGGCCTGTGCCGTACCGAGCATATGTTTATGGCTTCCGACAGGGTGCCGGTGGTCCAGAAAATGATACTTTCATCGAAGGTCGAAGATCGCGAAGAATCGCTGGCTGAACTACTTCCCATGCAGCAGGAAGATTTTAAGGGAATATTAAAAGAGATGGCCGGCTATCCGGTAACAATCCGCCTGCTTGATCCTCCCCTGCATGAGTTTTTGCCCGACCGTGAAGAACTTATCCTTGAAGTGGATCGGCTGCACAGAAATAATGACGACTCAGGGGAACTTCAGGAAAAAGAAAAGCTGCTGCAAAAAGTGCAGTCGCTTTCCGAATTTAACCCCATGCTCGGGCACAGGGGCTGCAGGCTCGGCCTGGTTTATCCTGAAATTTACCGTATGCAGGTTAAAGCTATTTTTTTGGCAGCTTTTGAGCTGCTGGACGAGGGGATAGATCCCGAACAACTTCAGCCGGAAATAATGATCCCCCTGGTCGGCCACCGCAGGGAGATGGAAGAAATGAAGCAGTTGGTTGAAGATACGGTGGCTGAACTGTTTGAAGAGCAGGGCAGGGAACTGCCTTACCTGGTCGGAACCATGATCGAATTGCCCCGGGCCTGCCTGGTTGCCGATCAGCTGGCCGAAACCGCTTCATTTTTTTCTTTCGGGACCAACGACCTGACCCAGACTACCCTTGGTTACAGCAGGGATGACGCAGAAGGGAAATTTTTGCCTTTCTACATCCAGAATAAAATATTAAAAGAAAATCCCTTTGCCGAAATAGACCGGGAGGGGGTCGGCAGCCTGCTGGAAATAGCGATCGAAAAAGGACGTTCCGCCAGGCAGGAACTGAAACTGGGAATCTGCGGAGAGCATGGCGGAGATCCCGCATCCATTAAGTTTTTTGATGAGGTAGGCCTTGATTATGTCAGCTGTTCGCCTTATCGTGTTCCCATTGCCCGGCTGGCTGCAGCCAGGGTTCACGCCTCGGATTAGCGTAATATAGTGAATAAATCTTAAAATAGTCAGTTCATATAAACAGGAGAACTATAATTTTTGGCGAATAGTTAATGAGTTAAAATAGTCGCAAGGAGTGATCTAATTGACCCAACATGATAAAAATGAACTAGCTTTGGAAAGTATCCACCCGCCCTGTCAGTCTGCCTGCCCTGTACACCAGGGGGTCCGCGATTATTTGCTGGCTATTGCAACCGGCGACTTTGATCGGGCACTGGCAATAATCAAGGAAACAAACCCTCTGCCATTTGTCTGTGGTACAATCTGTGCCCATCACTGTGAAGAAGAGTGCCGCCGCAACGATGTGGACAAAGCCCCTTCTATCCGTGGGCTTAAACGGTTTGCCGTTGAGTACGGCAAGGCAAAAGTGCCGCCGCCGGCAGATCCTCCCGATGTCAAAGGCAAAGTTGCTGTAATCGGCGCCGGCCCGTCGGGCCTGGCAGCAGCATTTGACCTGGCCCGCCGTGGAGCGGAAGTCACCGTTTTCGACCGTGAAGAGTCAGCGGGGGGTGCTGTCCGCCACTATATTCCGCTTTACCGCCTTCCCGATGAAGCCATTGACCAGGATATCGAAGAAATTGCCGGGCAGGGTGTTGAATTTAAATTCGGAGTTGAACTGGGTAAAGATATAACAATTTCCCAGCTTGAAGAGGAAGGCTTCGATTCTATACTGCTGGCCCTCGGCCTGCCTGTGAGCCGCGGCCTGAATATTCCCGGCGCAGAAGGTGATAATGTCCTTTATGCCCTGCCGTTCCTGAAGTCAGTCAAAAGGGAAGGCTTTAAGTTTGAAGGAAGCCCGACAGTCGTTGTAATCGGAGGCGGTAATGTGGCAATGGACGTTGCCCGCTCGGCCATCAGGGCCGGGGCTGAAAGGGTCAGGCTTTCCTGCCTCGAGTGTGACGACGAGATGCCCGCCTTCGAGTGGGAGCTTGAGGAAGCAAAAGAAGAAGGCGTTGAGTTTCACACTTCCCGCGGTCCGGATGCCATCGTCAGGGAAGGAGAAAAGATAGCTGCCCTGGAGGTTGTTGAATGTACAGCCGTATTTGACGAACAGGGCCGCTTCAGCCCGCAGTTGAACGTAGAGCACAGGGAATCTCTTGAAGGCGACGTGGTGATTTTCGCGATCGGTCAGGCCGGCGAAACCGGATATCTCAGGGACGAGATAGAAATTGATGATCGCGGGCGTGTAGTTTTTAACCCGAATAAAATGGCCACCAGCCGGGAAGGCGTTTTCAGCTGTGGGGAAATGATAACCGGCCCGGGCTCGGCTGTCGAGGCCATGGGCAACGGGCGCATGGCTGCCCGGGCAGTTGCCGCTTACCTGAAAGGCGAAACCTTTGACAGCGCCAGGGTTGAATATGAGGAAAAGCCGGTTCTCGATAAACTCGATGAAAAAGTTGCCTCGGAAGTCTATCCCATGGAACGCTACGAAATTCCTATGCTCAGCCCGGAAGAAAGAGTCCGCCACTTTGAGCAGGCTGAGCTCGGTTACGATATAGATACAGCCCTCAGCGAGGCGCGCCGCTGCCTGACATGCGCCGCCGGGGCAGTGCAGGATGAGGATCTTTGTGTCCACTGCCTGACCTGCGTGCGGGTCTGTCCCTATGACGTGCCTGTGGTTAGCGAGGAGACCAGGGTCGTGGTGCGCAACGAACAGTGCCAGGCCTGCGGCCTGTGTATCAGCTACTGTCCCGTATATGCAATTTCATTCCGTGCGCCCTACGTGGAAGAAGCAGTTGCATCTATCGAACCTGCTGTTGAAAAACTGGCGGCCGGCAGCAACGGGGAACCTTCGGTTCTGGCCATTACCTGTTCATACGGCGCTTTCGCCAGGCCTGATTTTGCAAAAAGGGAATTTAAAAATATCGGCGTGGTCCGTTACCCCTGTGTCGGCAAACTCGATACGGCTCACCTGCTGAAGGCTGTAGAGGCGGGAGCCGACAAGGTGGTTATCGTAGGGTGTAAGCCCGACGACAGGTTTGAGTGTCAGTACAAAGACGTCGGCTACTGGTCTGAACGAAAAGCAGTACACGGCGCTGATTTAATGGAAATGCTTGGTCTCGAGCGCGAAAGTATTGCTTACACGGAAATATCCGGGGAAGAACTTGAGAACTTTGAACAGCATGTTGCCGATGCCCTGGCCAAACCTGAGCCGGTGGAAGAGGCTCAATAAAGACCCAAAAACTGCTGCATATCTCAAGCCCCGGCCAAATGAGGTGCCGGGGCTTTTTTATTAAAACGGCAGGAATGGCAATCACGCTGTCGAATAGAACTTAAACAGGCTTAAGTTTGTCATAATAATGAGAGGGGGTAACCTTCAGCGGTTTAAAATCTGCACCGAAGAAGAAATGCCTCGTCTCATTTTACCGGGATGAGGTTTTGTTATCTGTATAAAACAGGCCCGCC